>JACPRN010000228.1 GCA_016189945.1 Betaproteobacteria bacterium | reverse complement strand
GTTCTGGAAGAAGGGCCTCGGTCCTACCGGATGCTATTTCACCGCCAGCCTGTAATCCGGCGTGTTGTTGAGGGGGCACGAGTAGACGTACTCGCCCGGCTTCAGCTCTATCGGGTAGTCCCGCGTGCCACCGGGCATGATTCCGCCACCGGATACGCTCGGAAGCGTTATGCGCGCTACGCTCGAAGCACCGCGCAACCAGAAGCCCAGTTCGTAAGGAACGTTCCTGTTGGTGACGCGAAACACGTATTTGCCGGGGGCCAATTCAAGCACCTTGGCATTGGCGACGCGCTCTTCTGCCGTCTGTGCGTTGATCGCCTGGCAGTCCTTGATGGAGCGCGAAACATACTGGCGGCTGATGCCATTCTCGCTTTCCAAGAACTGACAGGGGAGCTGAGTGAGCTCGATCACTCGTGGCGCTTCGCCGGCGCCGCTTGCGGGTCCAGCGAAAAGTGCCGCGACCACCAGGCAAGCGAACGCGGCTTCGCTCGGGAGGCGTGTTTCGTTAGCGGATGGGACGCCCATATCGCACCCTATCCCTCATGCCTAATCAAAGATAGTCAGGTATTCGCGCACGGCGTGCACCGTTTTTTCGACATCGATTGAGACGAAGCCCGTGATCTCCAGAGCGCGGTCCTCGAGCGGGTCGTGCGCGCGATGCCTTGCCGCCCACGCGCCAATCACTTCGTCGCGGTGCCGAAGCAATGCCTCGACGTGCGGGCGGAAGAGGACGAGCACGGCACCGAGCCACCGGTTCACAGGCCATGATGGAAATGCATGGTCAATTCGGAACCGCGCCAAGCTGGCGATCGTGTGTTGCGCGGATTGCCATTTGCCGCCGGTGACCCAGTGGTTGGTCGCAAAAAGACCTATTGGCCAACCGTAGGCATCCATCGAGATCGCGATCAGGTGCGTGGCTTCCGACTCACCCTTGGACGGCCGGATCCTCGCGATTTCGCCGGATGGGGAAGGCCCCCGCCCGGTGAGGCTGGACTGCCTGATGAACGTATGGAAATGGCCGTGTTCCCCGCGGATGCCGCGGTGTGCGTGGTAGTAGTATTGCGCCCGCGAGTCGGGATCGAAGACGTCGTCTTTCGGGTAGTGCTCGTACTCGATGAATTCGCCCTGACCGTGCAGAACCTCGCTCACGAGGTTGATGCCGCCGCGCTCGAGAACGCGACGGCACTCCAGAGCTTCGACTCCCGCCATTCGCATGGCGTGCAGGCGGTTCGCCGGAAGCTCGCCGATGTCCGGAACTCGGAGTTCTGGCAGGTCATGCGACACCCGCGTTGGTTGAAGCTGGTCGTTACGATGCACAGCCTGCATTAGGATTTGTCTGACCCTCGTCTGGCGCGCTCCATGAGGCGAGGCCGCCTGGTTACCGTGGCGGGCCTCGAAAGCGACTCTCGCCTCGTTGCGCGGAGTGATCCGCTCCTCGCTACTGCTTGGCGGCGCAGGGATTCTTGGCTGCGCACGGATTTCGTGCCGCGCAGGGATTCTTGGCCGCACAAGGGTTCTTGGACGCACAGGGATTTGCCTTGAATTTCTTCTGCAACTCGCCGCTGTACGCCGTGAGCGCTGCGAGTTCGCGCGAACTCCACGCCAGCGGCTTGGCGGCCATCGGCACGACCATGCAGAACTGAACCATCTCATCCAAATGAACCTGCTTGACTCCGCTTCTTTCGGTGGCCATCGCGACCATGTGCGGATACGGCTTGGCAAAGGTCGGAGCGAACGCAGCGGTACCTCCCACGTGACAGGTGTTGCACGACATACCGTTGGTACTGAGCTTGGTATCCTTCCACAAAGCCTCCCCATCTCTTGCGAGTTGCGCCCTGGCTGCTTTATACGGCTTGTAGTTCTTCGGTCTGGTCACCAGCTTGGGATCCATCTTGTTTCCCGCCGCGCATGGGTTCTTGGCGGCACACGGATTCTTGGCTGCGCAAGGATTCTTTGCCGCACATGGATTCTTGGCCGTGCATGGATTGCCAGTGCTACGTGACGCTCGTGCCTTGGCACCGCACGGACTGCAAGGTGCGGCAGCCAGCGGAGCTGGTCCGGCGAGTGCCAAGGTGATTAAGCCAGTGCCCGCGAGCGACTTGACGACCGGTTTGATCTCAAAATTCATGATGATCCTCCTTTAACGCGATTCGCCGGGTTTGCTTCCGGGACACATGCCGACGGTCGATTTCAAAGACGATTTCATTTTGTGCTTTCCTATCCGTAGGTTATCGGACGTTTTCAACGCTTTCGCTCAGGAATACGGAACGCTATTGCCATAAGACCGGAGATCACCACAAAACCTTACAAAGCATTCGATATCGGCTAGATGGCCCTCATCGAATCGTGGCTGAGCACGGTGGTGGTGAGTCGCGCCCGTGCCCCATTCCTTACAGTCTGTTTGATTCGCGCCCCCGATGTTCTCAGATGCATGCGAGGATCCGTTTGCAAGCTAGGCATCACCGGAGCTTGTACGCTCGGAGTTGACACGTTCCGGAAAGCGTGTGCTAATGCATTCGAGCGAGGATGCCGGGGAGGAGAGCCCATATGCAATTCCAGCGCCGGCGCACGCCCAAAATCATTCTCTTGCGTTGAGGAGAAGGGGAATGAACCACAAGAGCGCCTTTTGCACGCTGTTCCTGGCGTTGACTTTCGCCTGCGCGGCGGCCTTCGCGCAAAGCGGCTATCCGGCAAAACCGCTCCGCTGGATCGTGCCGTTTCCGCCCGGAGGACCTACCGATGTCGTGGCGCGCGTGATCGCACCGAAGCTCGCGGAGCGGCTCTCGCAGCCGGTGCTCGTCGACAACCGGCCGGGTGCGGCGAGCAACATCGGCATGGAAGCCGCGGCGCGGTCGGCACCGGACGGATACACGATCTTGTTCGTCGTGCCGAGCCTGGTGCTCAATCCTCACCTGTACAAGATCAACTTCGACCCGCTCGCGGATTTCGCCGCAGTCATCCATCTCACCTCGACGTACTACCTGCTTCTCGCCGGCCCTGCCTTCGAAGCGCGCACCGTGCCGGACATCGTCGCCGCGGCCAAGGCCAAACCCGGTTCGATCACCTGCGCCCTGATGCCGGCGCTGCCCGGGCTTGCCTGCGAGCTGTTCAAATCGCTCGGCCGGATCAACCTGTCGATGGTGCCCTACAAGGGCAGCGCGCAGGCAATCAACGACGTGATGGGCGGACACGTGAGCCTGGTATTCGAGGTGGTCAACACGGCGGTGCCGCACGTGCGCTCGGGGAAACTGCGGGCGATCGCAACCACCACCGCCAAACGCGGAGGGGCGATGCCCGAGCTTCCCGCCATCGCCGAATCGCTGCCCGGCTTCGATCTCGAGGGCTGGCAGGGCGTGGTCATGCCCGCGGCCACGCCGCGTGAAATCGTGCAACTCTTGAACCGCGAGTTCGCCGCGGTGCTCGGCCTGGCGGAGGTGCGCCAGCGGATCAACGATGCCGGACTGCCGGTGATCTCGGGACCGGCCGATGGCTTCGATCGCGTGGTGCGGCGCGATTACGAGCGGCTCGGCAAGCTCATCCGGGAAGCCGGCATCAAGGCGCAGTAATCGCGAGCCATCGCTTGCCGGGCAACGCCGGGACGCACCCGCGCTTGTTTTGAGGAATTGAACTTGCAGAATATCGACCCGATCACCCTCTCGACCGTTTGGTACGCGCTTCAGTCCCTGTGCCACGAGATGCGCAGCATGATGACGCGCACCTCCCAGAGCTACCTGATTTCGACGCTGAAGGACCTGTCGGTCGGCGTGTGGCTCGCCGACGGCTCCACGGTCGCCGTTCCCGAAGGACTGCCGGGGCAGTTTCTCGGCACCTCGTTCGCCATCGCCTCGATCCGCGAGAGATTCAAGGACGACCTGCACCCGGGGGACGTCATTCTCACCAACGATCCTTACCACGGCGGCCACAACAGCCACCTGCCGGACTGGGGTTACATCCGGCCGATCTTCTTCGAAGGCGAGCTGCTGTTCTTCACGCTGGTGCGGGGGCACATGATGGACACCGGCGGCGCCTTTCCGGGCGGCTATTTCGCCAACGGCTACGACATCATCGCCGAGGGCCTGTGCATTCCGCCGCTGAAAGTGATCAAGCGCGGCGCGGTGGACAGCGACCTGATGGCGCTGATTCTCAACAATGTGCGCTGGCCAGACGAAATCCGCATCGACAGCAACGCCATGATCGCCACCACCCGCTTCGCGGAGAACCGGATCGTCGGACTGCTGCAGCGATACGGCAGGGATACGGTGCTCGGAGTGATACGCCACATGTTCGACCGCACCGAACGCGCGGTACGCTCCGAGATCGCGGCGATTCCGGATGGCGTCTACCCCGGAGAGGCCGCCACCGACGATGACGGCACGGTGCTTGATGAGCCGGTGACGGTGCGCGTCGATGTGGCGATCGAGGGCGAGGACATCACGGTCGATTTTTCCCGCAGCGATGCGCAGCGTCCCGGATTCGTCAACTGCATCTACGCCGGCACCTACGGCAGGGCCGCCGCCGCGGTCATCACCAATTTCGACCCGGCATTGGCCGACTTCCACAACACCGGGTCGCTGCGCCCGATCAAGGTGATCGCGCCTCTGGGCAGCGTCGTCAACGCCAGGTATCCCGCCACGGTGGGCGCTGGTCCGATCAATGTCGGCAGCCAGGTATTCGACGCGGTCGTTGAAGCGCTGGGCAAAGCGCGGCCCGAGCGCGCCATTGCCGGCTGGGGCAAACACCGCGGCGATTACACTTTCGCCGTGGACCCTCGAACCGGGGAGCGCTATGTGCGCACGACCTTCGACTACGACGGCAGCGCGGGGGCAGTGTGGGGCCATGACGGCATGACCGGTCCGACGACGCTCACCACCCTGGGCTCGGTCCGGCGCGGCAGCATCGAAGAGGCGGAGATCCGCTTCCCCTGGCGGATGCTGAAGCTCGAAGCGCGTCCGGATTTCACCGGTCACGGGCGCTGGCGCGGCGGCGGCGGCATCGACTGGCGCGCGGTGAACGAAGGCAGCGATGGCCGCATGGCGACCGGCAGCTCCGACGGCGACGTCACGCGCGTGAAAGGCGCGCATGGGGGCCAGTCCAACCCCCTTTCCCGAACCTTCATCCTGCGCGGGAACGAAAAGATCCGGGTCAAGCCCCACCGCATGGCTGAAATCAAGAAAGGCGACATCGTTGTCAAATTGAGCGCTGGGGGCGCCGGCGTCGGCGATTCCTGGGAGCGCCCGATCGGGAAAGTCGCGGCCGACGTCCGCAACGAGAAGATCACGGCGGAGGCGGCGCGGTTGATCTACGGCGTGGCGCTCGACCCGGCCACGTTTCGGGTGGACGAGGAGGCCACGGGCAAGCTCCGCTCCGAGCCTCCGGCGCGGCGTTACGAGGCGGTGATCAACGAGGAGCTGCTCGACATCGAGATCAAGCCGTCGGGCGAGCAAGCACCAAATTATTGATCTTTACCAAACTGCGTGACAACGGTAATTACGGGCACTGTCATTCCCGCGTGGTAAGCATGCCCCCGCGGAAGCGGGGGCGGGAATCCAGAGTAGTTCAGCGATAATCACTGGATCCCCGCTTTCGCGGGGATG
>JACPRN010000227.1 GCA_016189945.1 Betaproteobacteria bacterium | reverse complement strand
TGCCGTAGCCAATGAAGAAATAGGCGATGGTGGAGATGGCGAAATCGCTCAGGATTTTGACCAGGGCGTTGACCTGGTTTTTCGAGCGCACAGTGCCCAGTTCGAGGAATGCGAATCCCGAGTGCATGGCAAGCACATGATGGCGCCAAGCAGAATGAAAAGAACGTCGGCCCCCGCCTTCATTGTCTCCATCGCTCCTCCCGAGCAAAAATAATGCTTCCACAAGCAATCCGCGTTCCAATTTGCCAACTGATTGTTCCGGCGCGGCATTTGCTTTTGGCCACGGATGCGCCAGGGCGAAAACGCCTCCTTGCGGTGCGCGACCGATTTCCGCCGCCCTGTTTTGGGGCGCGCCGAGTCGCGGGCTCGACGGTGCAGAAGCGGCCGACGATTCAGCTCGGCTTCGAACGATGATCCCCTGGCTCGACGGCGAATCGCCGTTTCCGCCGCTCGCGAAGGCGCTGCGCCACCCGAACGGCCTGCTCGCCGCCGGCGGCGACCTCTCTCCGCAGCGGCTGCTTGCGGCCTACCGGCAGGGCATTTTCCCGTGGTATTCCGAAGGCGATCCGATCCTGTGGTGGAGCCCGGACCCGCGCATGGTGTTATTCCCCGAGGACATCAAGGTCTCGCGCTCGCTCGCCAAGGTGCTTCGCAACCGCGACTATGAGATCCGCTTCGATAGCGCGTTCGACGAGGTCCTGGCGGGCTGCGCCGCGCCGCGCGCCGACCAGCCCGGCACGTGGATCACGCCGGAGATGCGCGCGGCCTACAACCGCATGCACCGGCTCGGCTACGCGCATTCGGCCGAAACCTGGATCGAGGGCAGGCTCGCCGGCGGCCTCTACGGCGTCGCGCTGGGCGCGGTGTTCTTCGGCGAGTCGATGTTCTCGCGCGAGCGCGACGCCTCGAAAATCGCGCTGGTGGCGCTCACGCGGCATCTGACGGCGGCCGGATTCCGCTTGATCGACTGCCAGATGCACACCGCGCATCTGGCTTCGCTTGGCGCGCGCGCCGTTCCGCGCCGGCGCTTTTCACAGCTCCTCGCGGAATTGATAAACTACCCTCATTCACCGGGACCATGGACTGAAGCGGGCCACACGAACAAACCATGTCGCAGTTGAACGACCTGCCGCATGCGGTACTGCAGTTCTACGTGACTGCGCCGTACCAGTGCAGCTACCTGCCCGCCAGGATGGCGCGCTCGCAGGTGGCGACGCCAAGCCACCTGATCGGCAGCGATCTGTACGGCGACCTGGTGCGCCAGGGCTTCCGGCGCAGCGGCATCTTCACCTACCGGCCCTACTGCGATAACTGCCGCGCCTGCGTGCCGGTGCGCGTGCTGGCGAACGAATTCCGCGCCTCGCGCAGCCAGCGCCGCGCCGGGGTGCGCCACACCGGGCTCGAAGCCCAGGCGATGCCGCTGCGGTTTCGCGTCGAGCATTATTCGCTCTACCTGCGCTATCAGTCCGCGCGCCACGCCGGCGGCGGGATGGACCAGGACAGCCGCGACCAGTACTCGCATTTTCTGCTGCAGAGCCGGGTCAACACGCGCCTGGTGGAATTCCGCGAGAGCGGCAGGCTGCGCATGGTGTCGATCGTCGATTACCTGAGCGACGGCATCTCTTCGGTGTACACCTTCTACGACCCGTCGGTCCCGGGCGCGAGCTTCGGCACCTACAACATCCTCTGGCAAATCGATCAGTGCCGAGCGCTCGGACTCCCCTATCTCTATCTCGGCTACTGGATCCGCGACAGCCGCAAGATGTCCTACAAGGCGCAGTTCAGGCCCATGGAGGGATTCATCGACGGAAGCTGGCAGATCCTGGATGCGGGTGCCGCGGAGCAGGGCTGAGACAGCGCCGGTGAGGCGCTACTCTGCTTGTCAGCGAAGAGGGTTGACGATTCCGGTGAGAATTGGTTTTTAAATACGTGATTGATAAACGGCAGGACCCCTATCATTGCTTCCGGCCGGCTTGGTTTTCCTTCGCCCGGTCTAAAATGCCGCAATGCTCTACCGCGCCGTCCGCCCCTTTCTCTTCGCCCTCGACCCCGAGCAGGCGCATTGGCTCGCCCTCGCCTCGCTTGACCGCCTGCACCGGCTTGGTCTCACCTGCCTTGCCGCATCGCGCGCCCCGTCGCTCCCGGTGCGCGCGATGGGGATCGAGTTTCCCAATCCGCTCGGGCTTGCCGCCGGTCTGGACAAGAGCGGCGAGCACATCGCCTCGCTCGGCGCGCTCGGCTTCGGGTTCCTGGAGATCGGCACCGTCACGCCGCGGCCGCAGCCGGGCAATCCGAAGCCGCGGCTTTTCCGGCTGCCCGAGGCGCGCGCTCTCATCAACCGCATGGGTTTCAACAACGACGGACTGGAGCGCGTGATCGGCAATATCCGCGGCGCCGGATTCCGGGGCGTGCTCGGCGTCAACATCGGCAAGAACTTCGATACGCCGATCGAGCGCGCGGTCGACGATTACGTCGTCTGCCTGCAGAAAGCGTATCCGGTGGCAAGCTTCATCACCGCCAACATCTCCTCGCCCAACACCCGGGACCTGCGCACGCTGCAGCAGGAAGGCGAGATCGACGCGCTCCTCGCCACGCTGATGCACGAGCGCGATGCGCTCGCCGGGGCTCAAGGGCGCACGGTGCCGCTCGCGATCAAGGTCGCGCCCGACCTCGATGAGGGCGCGATCGAGACGATCGCCGATCGCGTCAGGGCGCATCGGGTCGATGCGGTGATCGCAACCAACACCACGACCTCGCGCGAAGGCGTGGCGCATCTTGCCCACGCCGCCGAGGCGGGAGGCCTTTCGGGGGCGCCGCTGCGCGCAAAAGCGACTGCGGTGATCGCGCGGCTGCGGCGCGCGCTGGGCGAGTCGGTGCCTATCATCGGCGTGGGCGGCATCTTCACCGCCGCGGACGCCCGGGCGAAGCTCGACGCGGGGGCCAACCTGGTGCAGATCTACACCGCGCTCCTCTACCGCGGCCCCGAGGTGGTGAGCGAAATCGTGCGCGGGCTGGCAGGGGCGCGATGAACGAAAGCGCGCGCCCCGGGCGGCACCGGCAGGCCGCCCGGATAGACGAGCCGCAATGCATAGGCTGCACCCTGTGCATCCAGGCCTGTCCGTTCGATGCCATCATCGGCGCGCCGCGCCAGATGCACACGGTCATCACGGCGCTGTGCACCGGCTGCACGCTGTGCGTCGCTCCCTGCCCCACGGACTGCATCGACATGCTGCCGGCCACGGGCGAAGACGCCATTTGGGACCGCGCGCGCGTCGAGGCCGCGCGCGCGCGGCGCAAGGCACGCCTCGAGCGCCTTGCGCGCGACCAAGCCGAGCGCGCCGCGCGGCTTGAGCGCCGCGCGCTCACGAAGTCGATCAAATGAACGCAACCACACGCAGGACGATCTTCGAGCGGCTGCGGGAAGCGAACCCCGCGCCCAAAGGGGAGCTTGCCTACCGCTCGCCTTTCGAGCTGCTGGTGGCGGTGATACTGTCCGCCCAGGCGACCGACAAGAGCGTGAACGAGGCGACCCCAGCCCTGTTCTCCGTGGCCGACGCCCCGGCGAAAATGCTGCAACTCGGCGAGCAAAGACTCGCAGAGCACATCCGAACCATCGGGCTCTACCGATCCAAGGCAAGACACATCATCAGCGCCTGCCGGCTGATCGTCGAGCGCCACGCGGGCGAGGTGCCGCGCTCGCGCGAAGCGCTCGAGGCACTCCCCGGCGTGGGCCGCAAGACCGCCAACGTCATTCTGAACACCGCTTTCGGAGAACCGACGATTGCCGTCGACACGCACATATTCCGGCTCGCCAACCGCACCGGCATCGCGCCCGGGCGCGACGTGCGCGAGGTCGAAGACCGGCTCATGCGCCTGGTGCCGGAGGAATTCCGCAAGGACGCGCACCATTGGCTCATCCTGCACGGCCGCTACGTGTGCAAGGCGCGCAAACCCGATTGTCCCAAGTGCATCATTCGGGACTTGTGCGAGTGGAAGGAAAAGACGGGGGGCTAGGATCGAGGCCGTCGCGTCACATTGGTTTATCCGCAGCCCTAAACCGAACAAGCCGGAATCAGCGATGCAGTTGGTTTGCCTTTTTTTCAATCTCAACGCTTTGCAGTGCAATTGCGAGCAATTGCACTGCAAAACGTTGAGACGGTTTTGAAACCCAATCCTCGGCGCCCTTGTCAACGCTTCTCCGACAGACGCCCAATCCCGCTCGCCATGTTCAACCCCACCCGCGATCAAGTCAGGCAGTTCTTCTTCGGCACCTGGGCCAAGTACCGCGCCGGCGAGCCGCTTGCCGGGCTGGAGGCAATCGCGCTCGAAGTGATCCTGCTGCATCCGGAATACCACGCGGCGCTCGAAGCGCCGGAGCGCACGGCCGAGCGCGATTACTCGCCCGAGGGCGGAGAGACCAATCCTTTTTTGCACCTGAGCCTTCATCTGGCGATCGAAGAGCAGTTGTCGGTCGATCAGCCGCCGGGGATTCGCGCCGCGTTCGACGAAGTGGTGCGCAGGAAAAGCGATCGCCACGCGGCGCTGCACGCGGCGCTCGAATGCCTGGGCGAAACGATGTGGCGCTCGCAGCGCGAAGGCGCGCCGCCGGATGCGCAAGCGTATCTCGAGTGCCTGCGCCGCAGCGTGTGAGCTGCCGCGCGCGGCGTCGGCGTCTCGCATCGGCGAGGTAGCGCACGGCCGACGTATAATTGCGCTTCAATTTCACCAAGGACGGCAATAATGCGTTTCAACGGGTCAGATACCTACGTCGCCACCGAGGACCTCAAGCTCGCGGTGAATGCGGCCATCACGCTCGAGCGGCCGCTGCTCATCAAGGGCGAGCCTGGCACGGGCAAGACCAAGCTCGCCCAGGAGGTGGCTGGCGCGCTGAGGCTCCCGCTCCTCGAGTGGCACATCAAGTCGACCACCAAGGCGCAGCAGGGACTGTACGAATACGATGCGGTGAGCCGCCTGCGCGACTCCCAGCTCGGCGACGCGCGCGTGCAGGACATCGCCAACTACATCGTCCGCGGCATGCTCTGGCAGGCGCTCACCTCGGACAAGCCGGTGGTGCTCTTGATCGACGAGGTAGACAAGGCCGACATCGAGTTCCCCAACGACCTGCTGCGGGAACTGGACCGCATGGAGTTCTACGTCTACGAGACGCGCGAGCTGATCCGCGCCAGGCACCGGCCGATCGTGTTCATCACCTCGAACAACGAAAAGGAGCTGCCCGACGCCTTCCTGCGCCGGTGCTTTTTCCACTACATCCGCTTTCCGGACAAGGAAACGATGGAGCGCATCGTCGAAGTGCACTACCCCGGCATCAAGAAGTCGCTGCTGCGCGAGGCGATGGAGGTCTTTTTCGAGATGCGCGAAGTCCCGGGACTGAAGAAAAAGCCTTCCACCTCCGAGCTGCTCGATTGGCTGAAGCTGCTGCTCGCCGAGGACATTCCGCTGGAGGCGCTGCGCAGCAAGGACCGCAGGACCATCATCCCGCCGCTGCACGGCGCGCTGCTCAAGAACGAGCAGGACGTGCATTTGTTCGAGCGGCTGGTGTTCATGTCGCGGCACGCGAGATAAGGGCCTAGTCATTCTATCGGGGAGTCGTTGACGCCTGTGGTGTGGATTGGGTTTTCAAATAGGTCTCAACGTTGTGCAGTGCAATTGCTCACAATTGCACTGCACAACGTTGAGATTGATAAACGGCATACAGACTGCCTGGCTGCCTTTAGCCCTTCGATTTTGAGATTCAGGATTATTAGGCTCTGACGCTATGCTCGCCGGCTTCTTCCTCAAGCTGAAAGACGCCAAGCTTCCGGTCTCGATCAAGGAGTACCTGACGCTGATCGAAGGCATGTCCAAGCACGTGATTTCGCCGTCGATCGACGAGTTCTACTACCTCTCGCGCATGACCCTGGTAAAGGACGAGTCGAACTTCGACAAGTTCGACCGCGCTTTCGGCGAATACTTCAAGGGCGTGGAGTCGCTCGCCGGCATGGAAGCCGACATCCCGCTCGAATGGCTGCTCAAGCAGGCCGAACTCAACCTGAGCGACGAGGAAAAAGCGAAAATCGAGGCGCTCGGCGGCTGGGAAAAACTGATGGAGTTGCTGAAAAAACGCCTCGAGGAACAAAAAGAGCGGCACCAGGGCGGCAGCAAGTGGATCGGGACCGCAGGCACCTCGCCCTTCGGCGCTTACGGCTACAATCCCGAGGGCATCCGCATCGGCCAGGAAGGCTCGCGCAACAGGAGCGCGGTGAAGGTATGGGACAAGCGCGAATACCAGAACCTGGACGACTCGGTGGAACTGGGCACGCGCAACATCAAGGTGGCGCTCAGGCGCCTGCGCAAGTTCGCGCGCGAAGGCGCGCCCGAGGAACTGGACCTCGATACCACCATCGACAAGACCGCGCGCAACGCCGGCTGGCTCGACCTGCACATGCGCCCGGAGCGCCACAACACGGTCAAGGTGCTGCTCTTCCTCGACATCGGCGGGTCGATGGACGATCACATCAAGCTATGCCGGGAATTGTTCTCGGCGACCAAGACCGAGTTCAAGCACATGGAGTATTTCTACTTCCACAACTGCCTGTACGATTTCGTCTGGAAGGACAACCGCCGCCGCCACGCCGAGCGCACCCGCACCTGGGACATCCTGCACAAGTACGGCCACGACTACAAGCTGATCTTCGTGGGCGATGCGACCATGAGCCCCTACGAGATACTGCAGCCGGGCGGCTCGATCGAGTACTCGAACGACGAGGCGGGCTCGGTCTGGATCAAGCGCATGCTCGATGTCTATCACAAGGCCGTGTGGCTCAACCCCGAGCCCGAGGAAATATGGCCCTACCGCCAGTCGATCGGCATCCTGCGCGAGCTGATGGCCGGGCGCATGTACCCCACCACCATCGAGGGCCTTGAGCGCGCGATGCGCTATCTCTCGCAGGGGAACAAGTGACCCTCGCGCCGCGCTGACGCGATCAGCCCCGGCTCGGCGGCGGTGCGACCTTGAGCACTTCGTCGAAAGTCGTGAGCCCCTGGGCGACTTTCATCGCGCCGCTGATCCGCAGCGGCTTCATGCCTTCCTTGTAGGCCTGCTCGCGGACTTTCGCGACATCGGCCTCGGCGGTGATGAGCCGCTTGATCTCGGGCGACATGAGCAGGATTTCGTAGAGCCCGATGCGGCCGTGATATCCGGTATTGCGGCACTCCAGGCACCCGACGGCGCGATAGACGGTCTCGGGGCGCTTCGCCTTCCACGGGGCGACGAATTCGTCCCAGTCGATGTCCTCGGCGCGCAGCGCGTCGTAGGGCACCTTTTCCTTGCAATGCCGGCACAGCGTCTTCACCAGGCGCTGCGCCATGACGCCGAGGATGGTGGAAATGAGCAGGTAGGCGGGAACGCCGAGATCGAGCAGCCGCGTGATCGCCGAGGCCGAATCGTTGGTGTGCAGGGTGGAGAGCACCAGGTGCCCGGTGAGCGCCGCCTGGATCGCCATCTCCGCGGTTTCCAGGTCGCGCACCTCGCCCACCATGATGATGTCGGGGTCCTGGCGCATGAGCGAGCGCACGCCCTCGGCGAATCCGAGGTCGATCGCGTGCGTGACCTGCATCTGGTTGAACGCGGGCTCGATCATTTCGATCGGATCTTCGATGGTGCAGACGTTCACCTCGGGAGTGGCGAGCGTCTTCAGCGTCGAATACAGCGTGGTGGTCTTCCCCGAGCCGGTCGGCCCGGTCACCAGGATGATGCCGTCGGGCCGCGCGATCATCTCGTTCCAGCGCGCCTTGTCCTCCTCGGAGAAGCCCAGCTCGACGAAATCCTTGACCAGCACCTCCGGGTCGAAAATCCGCATCACCAGCTTTTCGCCGAACGCGGTGGGCAGGGTCGACAGGCGCAGCTCCACTTCCTGGCCGTCGGCGGTGCGGGTCTTGATGCGGCCGTCCTGCGGGCGGCGCTTCTCGACCACGTCCATCCTTCCCAGGATCTTGATCCGGCTGGTCATCGCGGCCATCACCGGCATCGGGATCTGGTACACCTGGTGCAGCACGCCGTCGATGCGAAAGCGCACGATTCCGGCTTCGCGCCGCGGCTCGAGGTGGATGTCGCTCGCGCGCTGATCGAACGCGTACTGCCACAGCCAGTCGACGACGTGGACGATGTGCTGGTCGTTCGCGTCGAGCTGCGCCTTGGTGCGGCCCATCTCGACAAGCTGCTCGAAGTTGCCGATCCCGGAGCGCTGGTCGCCCCTCTTCTCCGCGCCCTTTATCGAGCGCGCCAGGTTGTAGAACTCGACCTGGTAGCGGCTGATGTCGAGCGGATTGGCGATGACGCGCCGGATCTCGAGGCGCAGGATGGGCTTGAGCTCCTTTTCCCATTCGGTGACGTAGGGTTCGCAGGTCGCGATCACCACTTCGCGCGTGGTCACCTCGACCGGCAGGATCCTGAAGCGCGTCGCGTAGGCATTCGACATCACCTCGGTGACCGCCGCGAAGTTGATCTTGAGCGGGTCGATATGGAAGTATTCCAGGCCGACCTTTCCCGCCAGCCACTCGGTGAGCCACTCAAGATGCATCACCCGGTGCGGGGGAAGGCGCGACTTCCACTTCTGG
The DNA here is from genome assembly GCA_016189945.1 of Betaproteobacteria bacterium. Taxonomy (GTDB): domain Bacteria; phylum Pseudomonadota; class Gammaproteobacteria; order Burkholderiales; family SG8-39; genus JACQTO01. Next base: position 15,045 of record JACPRN010000227.1, on the reverse strand, counting down.
TCGGCGATGACTGTCAGCGGATGGTGCTCGGCGCGGTGCAGCCGCCGGTCGGCGAGGAGCCCGTCGGCGTCATCGCGCAGCACGCTGCCCTCGGCGACCAGGGCGTCCAGCACCTCGGGGAGGCTGAGGCGATGCTCGGTAACCGGCGCGGTGGCTGCGTGCAGGGTCGATGCCTGGGCCATTTGCCCCGCACTATAGCCACCCGCCCCGGCCGCGGCAAGCGCCGCTTTTGACATGGGCGGCGATCTGCTGCAAGCTGTTACCCCTCTTTTCAACAGCAACCAGGAGATCGAGATGACAATAAAAGCAGGCGACAGGCTGCCCGAAGGAAGACTCAAGGAATCCACGGAATTCGACTCCGCAGCGGGCTGCCCGATGCCGCCGAAGGAAGTCAACGTGACTGAAGCTGCAAAGGGCAAGAAGATCATCGTCTTCGCCATCCCCGGTGCTTTCACCCCGACCTGCACGGCAAAACACGTTCCGGGCTACGTGGCGAACTTCGACAAGCTAAAGGCGAAGGGTGTCGACGAGATCTGGTGCATCGCTGCCAACGATGCGTTCGTGATGGCGGCCTGGGGACGCAGCCTCAATACCGGCGCCAAGGTGCGCATGCTCGGCGACGGCAGCGCCGCCTACACCAAGGCTCTTGGTTTGGAGCTCGACCTCACCGCTGCCGGCATGGGCATGCGCTCGCAGCGCTATTCGATGCTGGTTGAGGACGGCGTGGTGAAGCGCCTCGACGTGGAGGCCCCGGGCAAGTTCGAAGTCTCCAGCGCGGAGGCGATGCTGGCCCGCCTATAGCGAGATCGGGGGTCGGGTTGAAATTGAAATTCGAAGCCGACCCCTTTTTCTTTTCTCAGCGCCCCGGAGTCCAGATCTTCGGGCCGCCGCCTGCGAGTTCGAGCATCAGCTCGTTGGTGCGGCGGACGAACCCGGCCGGGTCCTCGAGCTGCCCGCCCTCGGCGAGGAGGGCCTGCTCGAAGAGCAGGTGCGACCAGTCGGAAAATCGCGTATCGGTCTGCCGATCCGCGCTTTTCAGGCGCTGCACCATCGGGTGCGCCGGGTTGATCTCGAGGATCGGCTTGGACTGCGGCACCTTCTGTCCGGCCGCCTTGAGAATGCGCGCGAGATTGCCGCCCATGTCGGCCTCGTCGGCCACCAGGCACGAGGGAGAACTCGTGAGCCGCGCGGTGACACGCACCTCCTTCACCTTGTCGGCGAGCGTTTCCTTGAGTTTCGCGACCAGGTCGCGGAATTCGCCTTCCCGTTTCTCCTGCTCCTTCTTGTCGTCCTCGGTCTGCAGCTTGCCCAGGTCCAGCGACCCCTTGGCCACCGAAACCAAGCGCTTGCCTTCGAATTCGGGGAGGTTCGCCACCAGCCATTCGTCGACCCGATCGTGCAGGAGCAGCACCTCGACGCCGCGTTTCCTGAAGGCCTCCAGGTGCGGGCTGTTCTTGGCCGCAAGGAAGGTCTCGGCGGTGACGTAGTAGATGGCTTCCTGGCCTTCCTTCATGCGCGAAACGTAATCACCGAGCGAGACGGTCTGCTCTTCGCTGTCCGCGTGCGTCGAGGAAAAGCGCAGCAGCTTGGCGATGCGCTCCCTGTTTGCGAAGTCCTCGCCGACGCCCTCCTTCACCACGCGCCCGAATTCGCGCCAGAGCGTCGCGTACTTGTCCTTCTGGTTCTCCGCCAGGTCCTCCATCAGCGACAGGACCCGCTTGGTGCAGCCGGAGCGGATGGCGTCGATGTCCTTGCTCTGCTGCAGGATCTCGCGCGAGACGTTGAGCGGCAGGTCGTTCGAGTCCACCACGCCGCGCACGAAGCGCAGGTAGGCGGGCATCAACTGCTCGGCGTCGTCCATGATGAACACGCGGCGCACGTACAGCCTGATCCCGTGCCGGTGCTGGCGGTCCCAGAGGTCGAACGGCGCGTGCGCCGGGATATAGAGCAACTGCGTGTATTCCTGGCGTCCTTCCACCTTGTTGTGGGTGTAGGCAAGCGGCGGCTCGAAATCGTGCGCGACGTGCTTGTAGAATTCCTGGTACTGCTCCTCGGTGATATCGGCCTTGGGCCGCGCCCAGAGCGCGCTCGCCTGGTTGACGGTTTCCTCTTCGCCCGTCTCGCGGTAGTCGCTCTTGCCGGGATCCTTTTCATCGACCTTCCACTCGATCTTCTTCATGAGGATCGGAATGGCGATGTGGTCGGAGTATTTGCGCATGATCGACTTGAGGCGGAAATCCGAGAGCAGATCGTCCTCGCCCTCGCGAAGCTGCAGGATGACGTCGGTCCCGCGGGAGTCCTTCTCCACCGTCTCGATGGTGAACTCGCCCCCGCCATCGGACTCCCAGCGTACGCCGCTCGAGCTGCCGGCGCGCCGCGTCAGGAGCGTGACGCGGCCGGCGACGATGAACGCCGAATAAAAGCCCACGCCGAACTGGCCGATCAGGTGCGCGTCCTTGGCCTGGTCCCCGGTCAAGGCCTGGAAGAACTCGCGCGTTCCCGATTTGGCGATGGTGCCGATGTGCTCGATCACCTCGTCGCGCGACATGCCGATGCCGTTGTCGGAGACGGTGACCGTGCGCGCGGCCTTGTCGAAGCCGACGCGGATCTTGAGTTCCGGGTCGGAACCGTAGAGGCCGTTGTCGGAGAGCGCCTCGAAGCGCAGCCGGTCGGCGGCGTCCGAGGCATTGGAAATCAGCTCGCGGAGGAAGATCTCCTTGTTGCTGTAGAGGGAGTGGACCATGAGGTGCAGAAGCTGTTTCACTTCCGCCTGAAACCCCAGCGTCTCCTTGGTCGCGGCTTGGGTCATTTTCTATGCTCCTGTTCCGGTTCTGGGGTCAGGTCTTGCTTCTTGCTTTTTGCAAAAAGCAAGACCTGACCCTGACCCGAATTTGGGCCGGTTGCCGTTTTTTTCAACCGCCTGCTACAATTAATTGAACTTTCGCTTTCGTCGGTGGTCTTCTTGGCAAACCAGAAATACCCATGAAAACAGTGTTCTCTGCCCTGCTGGGGCTTCTGCTTGCCTTTGCGCCCCCGGCGCAGGCCGCCGCGAGCGCCAAACCGAACGATCCGGCGGCGATCGAAAAAACCGCGGCGGTCGAAGGCGTTACCGAGTACCGGCTGGCAAACGGCCTGAAGATCCTGCTCCTGCCAGACCCGTCGGTCGACACCATCACCGTGAACATGACCTACCTGGTCGGCTCGCGCCACGAGGCCTACGGCGAGACCGGCATGGCGCACATGCTGGAGCACCTGTTGTTCCGCAGCACGAAAAAATTCTCCAATCTCAAGGTCGAGCTGACCCAGCGCGGCGCGCGCTACAACGGGACGACCTCGCTTGACCGCACCACGTATTACGAGACCTTTCCGGCGGGCGCGGCCAATCTCGATTGGGCCCTCGAGATGGAAGCCGACCGCATGGTCAATGCCAACATCTCGCGCGAGGACCTCGACGCCGAGATGACCGTGGTCCGCAACGAATTCGAATCGGGCGAGAACAGCGCGTTCGGCGTATTGCGCGAGCGCGTCGCGGCGACCGCCTACCTCTGGCACAACTACGGCAGCGCGGTGATCGGCGCGCGCTCGGACATCGAGAACGTGCCTGTCAGCCGGCTGCAGGCCTTCTACCGCAACTATTACCAGCCCGACAATGCGGTGGCGGCGATTTCCGGCCGCATCGACGAGGCGGCCGCCTTGCGCCTGGCCGCGAAGCATTTCGGCGCCATTCCCAAACCCGAGCGCGTGTTGCTGCCCACCTATACCGCCGAACCGACCCAGGACGGCGAACGCAGCGTGACCTTGAGGCGCGCGGGCGAAGTGCAACTGGTTTCGGCCCTCTACCACGTGCCTCCGGGCACGCACGAGGACTACGCCGCGGTGGACGTGCTGGTCGCGCTGCTGGCCCATGTCCCGAGCGGACGGCTGCACAAGGGGCTGGTGGAAACCGGGATGGGGAGCTACGTGTTCGGGCACGAACACCAGCTTCGCGAAGCGGGCTCGGCGTACTTCGGCGTCGCCGTGCGCCGCGACCAACCGCTGGAGGCGGCGCGGGACACGCTGCTCGCCACGCTCGAAGGCTTTGCGCGCCGTCCGGTGACCGAAGAGGAGGTCGAGCGCGCGCGCATGCGTCTGGTGAACGATATCGAGATGACCATCGCCGACTCGCGCTCGCTCGCCCTCGCTCTCTCCGAAGCGATCGCCATGGGCGACTGGCGCATCCTGTTCCTGCACCGCGACCGGCTGAAAGCGGTGACCGCGGCCCAGGTGCAGCGTGCCGCCACCGCCTATCTCAAGGCCTCGAACCGCACCGTGGGACTTTTCATCCCCACGCGCGATCCGGATCGCGCCGAGATTCCGGCGGCGCCGGACGTGGCGGCGATGGTGAAGGATTATCGCGGCGCCGGCCCGATCGCCGCCGGAGAGGCGTTCGATCCCACACCCGCCAACATCGAGGCGCGCGTCATTCGGCGTACCCTGCCCGGCGGCATGAAGCTCGCGCTGCTGCCCAAGAAGACCCGCGGCGGGACGGTCGTCGCTCAGCTTTCGCTGCTCTGGGGCAACGAGGCGGCGAAGAGCGGCCGCAGCACCGCCTGCAGCATCGCGAGCGCGATGCTGCTTCGCGGCAGCCGCAACAAGACCCGCGAGCAGATCGCCAACGAATTCGCGCGCATGAAATCGAGCGTGGGCGTCGGCGGCGACGGAGGCTCGATCGAGACCGTGCGCGAAAACCTCCCCGCGGTGCTCAAGCTGGTGTCCGAAGTGTTGCGGCACCCGGCTTTCCCCGAGCGGGAATTCGAGCAGTTGCGCCGTTCCGCGCTCACCCGCATCGACGGCCAGCGCACCAACCCGGAGGCCCTGGCCGACCTCGAGTTGGCCCGCCACTTGAATCCGTATCCGCGCGAGCACTGGTTCTATCGCGCAAGCCTGGAGGAGCGCTCCGCGCGCCTGAAAGCGCTTACGCTGGCCGACGTCAGGCGCTGCTATGCCGATTTCTACGGCGCGACCGACAGTACCCTTGCCGTCGTGGGAGACTTCGATCCGGACGAGATTACGCGCCTTGCAGCCGAGCTCTTCAGCGACTGGCGCAGCCCGCAGCCCTACCAGCGCATCGCCTCGCGCCATTTCGAGGTGCCTGCCATCAGCCGGGTGATCGAAACCCCCGACAAGGCCAATGCGACCTATCGCGCCGCGATGAACCTCAAGCTGCGCGACGACAACCCGGACTACGCCGCGCTCGCGCTCGGCAATCGCCTTCTCGGGGAAGGTTCGGCGTCCCGCCTGACGCGGCGCATCCGCGAGCGCGAGGGGCTCTCCTACAGCGTCGGCTCCTACCTGAGCGCAAGCGGCTACGACGAGCACGGAAGTTTCGGGGTCTATGCCATCTGCGCGCCGCAGAACCGCGCCCGCATCGAGTCCCTGGTGGGCGAGGAGCTGCACAAGGTTCTCGCCGAAGGCTTCAGCGCCGAGGAAGTGGAAGCCGCGAAGAAAAGCATGCTGCAGGCGCGCCAGGTTGCGCGCAACCAGGACGGGTCGCTGGCGTGGAAGCTGGCGTACTACCTGGAACTGGGACGCTCGTATGCCTGGGACGCGGAGTTCGAGCGGCGCATCGCGGCGCTCACGCCGCAGGAAATCGTCGCCGCGCTGCGCCGCCACATCGACCCCACGCGCCTTTCCATCGTCGAAGCGGGCGATTTCGCCACGCTGACGAGCAGCGCCCGGGCGGCGAAGTAGTTTGGCCGCTTCCCAGGCGGTGTTGAGGGACGTGGCGAAGACTTGCTTCTTGAATGCTACGTCTCAACGTTTTTGTTCAGTTGCGAAGTCGCAACTGAACAAAAACGTTGAGATTGATGAAAAGCAAAATCCAGCAGCGCTGATTCCGACTGGTTCGGCTCAGGTCAGCTCGTCGTATCGGATCTCGAGCACCTCGAGTTCCTCGGTCCCCGCAGGGGTATGCAGGATGACGACTTCGCCCTCGCGCGCGCGAAGCAGCGCGCGCGCAATCGGCGACACCCACGAAACGCGCCCGCGCAGCGGGTCGACTTCATCGACGCCGACAATGCTGACGGTGCGCTTGGCGCCTCCGGCACCGCCGTAAGTCACCGTAGCCCCGAAGAAGATCCGCTCCTGATCCTGGTCGCGCGGGTCGACCACCTCGGCGATTTCCAGGCGCTTCATCAGGTAGCGGACGCGGCGGTCGATCTCGCGCAGGCGCCGTTTGCCGTAAATGTAATCGCCGTTTTCCGAGCGGTCGCCGTTGGAAGCCGCCCACGACACCGTACGCACCACCTCGGGGCGCTCGACCTCGACCAGGCCCTTCAGTTCCGCCCGCAGCCGCGCGTATCCGGCGGGGGTGAGATAGTTCTTTCCCCGCGGCGCCTTGGGCTCGTCCTCAGGGATATCTTCCTCGCCGTCCTCGATTTCGCGCGTAAATGCCTTGCTCATGGGTCCCGGGCTTGAATGCACTGCGGACAAGTGTAATTATACCGGGCACAAGACCGGGCCCGCAGGCCCGGACCCTAAGGGAGAGGGCCAATGCAAACCAGCAACCGGGTTCGCGAGTGGACGCTCGTGGGAGTGGTGGTCGTGGCCGCGGTATTCGCCAACCTGCCCGAAGAAATCCTCGACCAGTTCAGCATCAACCGCAACTACCTGTTGGCGATACTCGCCCTCATGGTATTCATTTCCCTCTTCCTGTACCTGAAGTTCCAGTTCTTCTTCCTCGTCGTGCTGCTTGCGCTCGGGGCCAACATGCCCAGCGCAATCTCCGATTCGCTCGGCATCTCGCGCCTGCCGCTGATCATCGCCATGGCCGCCATGGTCGGCTTCTCGCTCATCAATTACGTGGTCGCGCTCCTGCCTACGGGCCTCGAGACCGCGCCCCGGGAGAAGAGCCCGGAAGGCATCAAAGCGCTTTTCTACGCCATCGAAAAGGGAAATCTCGTCTACGCCCAGAAAGTGCTGGCGATGAACTTCGATCCCAACCTCGTGGCCGAGAACGGCTACACGCCGCTCATGTACGCGGCGGCGCGCGGGGATACCAAGATGGTCGAACTGCTGATCCGAAACGGCGCCGACCTCAACATGATGAGCAAGGACGGCGACACCGCACTGGAGCTCGCCCTGCGCACCGGCTCCTCGGAAGTGGCAGACGTGCTCAAGCGAGCGCGCCAGGAGCAGTTGGCGCGCGAAGAGGCCGAGCGCGCAGCCGCCGCCCGGAAATAGCGCTTTCGCCCGCGCTTCGTCCGCTCCCTGGCCCGATGGATTCGCACCGCGGAAGCGGCGGCGCGCTAGAATGACTTCGTGGACCAACTGCTGCGGCAACTGCAGTTCCTGAATCTCGCCCATTGGAGTTCCGCGGGCGTCACCTCGCTGCGGGTGGTCATCATCGCGCTCGCGGCGTGGGTTCTGGTGCGCGTCGTGCAGCGGCTGATCCGGCTGTTCCGCGAGCGCGTCACGCGCGGCATCGACGATCCGGAAGTCCTGAAACGGGCGCAAACGCTCGCGCAGGTATTCCGCTACGTCGCCGCGGTGGTGATCATGGTGATCGCCGCCACGCTCATCCTGGGCGAACTGGGCGTTGCGGTGGCGCCGATCCTGGGCGCCGCCGGGGTCGTCGGCCTGGCGGTCGGATTCGGCGCGCAGAGCCTGGTGAAGGACTACTTCACCGGCTTTTTCATCCTGATCGAGAACCAGATGCGCCAGGGCGACGTGGTCGAAATCGCCGGCAAATCCGGACTGATCGAAGAAATCACGCTCCGCCACGTGCGCCTGCGCGACTACGACGGCAACGTGCACTATGTTGCCAACAGCCTGATCACCACGGTGACCAACATGAGCCGCGGATTCGCGCACGCCGTGGTCGACGTCGGCGTCGCCTATCGCGAAAACGTCGATGAGGTGTTCGAGGTGATGCGCGAGGTCGGCGCCGAACTGCGCGCCGACCCGGTCTTCGGAGCGAAGATCGCCGGCGAGCTTGAAATCGCCGGGGTGGAACGCTGGGCCGAGTCCGCGGTGATTCTGCGCTGCCGCTTCACCGTGAGACCGCTGGAGCAGTGGAACGTGCGGCGCGAATACCTCCGGCGCCTGAAGAGGGCGTTCGACGCGCGCGGGATCGAGATCCCGGTTCCGCACGTGGCGGTGGTCCTCGACGCGAGCAAGGTCAAGGGAGCGGAATAAGCGCCGCTTTCCTGGCCGCTGCGGCAACGCGCATTGGCGTGACGCAGCGATCTTGACCGGTGTAATTTGTCGCCAAAGCAAAAAAAGTTGCGCATTTTTTTGCTTTTAGGCAAAATTATTCGATGCCGATTCCACGCAGCATCGAAGCCGCGATCGCAGCCGATCTCGCCGAGAAGATGGTCTTCGTCGCCGGTCCGCGGCAGGTCGGAAAGACGACTCTCGCGAAGCAGATTCTGCAAAAAACGGCACACGGCGCCTATCTTTCCTGGGACCGTCGCGAGGACCGGCGGGACATCCTAGAGGCGCAGTGGCCTTCGGGAGAGGCGTTGATCGTCCTGGACGAGCTGCACAAATATCGTCATTGGAAACGCTGGATCAAGGGCGAGTTCGACAAACACCGGGAACGCCTCCGCTTCCTGGTGACAGGCAGCGCTCGTCTGGACCTCTACCGAAAAGGCGGTGATTCCTTGCAAGGGCGATACCATCACTACCGCCTGCACCCCCTCACCTGCGCCGAAATTCGGTCGCCGGACCGGATCGATCCCCCGGTGCCCGGCGAGCAGCTCCGGTTCCGGCGCGACGCCGCCAAGGACATCGTGGAATCGCTGATGGAATTCGGCGGGTTTCCGGAGCCCTTTCTCGCTCACTCCGCGCGGGCACTTCGCAGGTGGCAGAGGGAGCACCTCGATCGCTTCTTTCGCGAGGACGTTCGCGATCTCGAGGCCGTGCGCGACCTCTCCTCGATGGAGCTGCTGGCCGATCTGTTGGCGCAGCGTGTCGCTTCCCCGCTGTCGCTCAACTCGCTGCGCGAAGACCTCGAGGTGAGCCATCGGGCGGTGGTTCACTGGATCGAGGTCTTTGGCCGCTTGTACTTCGCTTTCCTCATCCGACCCTACACTGCCCGGTCGATTCGGGGGCTGAAAAAGATGCCCAAGGCGTATCTTTGGGACGCGAGCGCGGTTCCTGCACGAGGCGCGCGCTTCGAGAACCTTGTCGCGCTGCACCTGCTGAAACTCTGCCATTTTATGGAGGACCATGACGGGTACCGCATGGAGCTCCAGTATCTGCGCGACGCGACTGGGCGCGAGGTCGATTTTCTCGTCGTGCGCGATCGACAGCCGTGGTTCGCCGTGGAGGCCAAGCTGGGCGACGGCGAGATCGAGCCCGCGCTCGAGTACTATCAGGCTCGCCTCAAGATCCCGTGGGTGTATCAGGTGGCGCTGGACGGAACGCGAGACTACACGCGTGGGCGCGCGCGCTGTCTCCCGGCGCACGTCTTTTTCTCGGGTTTGATCTAATCAGGTTACGGTGACCCCGATCTGCGCGCCAGCATCACCCAGGCAAAAGCGGCGAGCGTCAGCCCGAGCATCGTGCCGAACGCGGTCGTGTAGCCCTGGCGAGCATAGGCCGTTTCGCTTGCCGGCCACAGGTTGATCACCGCGCCGAACCCCCATTGCGCGGCAAAAGCGCCGAGAAAGGTGAGCAGGTTGAGCGCGGTGTTTACCCTGCCGGCAAGGTGCTTCGCGAAATGCGCCGACAGGATCGGATAGATCAGCATGCTGCCGGTGGCGCAGAAGCTGTAGACGATCGGAATCCACACCGATTTCACGCCGATCACGATCAAAAAGAACATCGCCATCGACACGGCGACCGTGACGTTCATCGAGGCGAGCGGGGCGATTCCCGAGCGCGCCAGGCGGTCGGCGCCGCCGCCCAAAAGCGCAAAACCGAACGTGGTCGCCAGCGCCAGCCACAGCAGAGCCTGCGCGACCTGCGGCCGCGCCAGGCCCGCCACGTCGCGCAGCCACGGCGCGAACCACAGCCCCTGCACGGAAAGGAATCCACCCATGACGCAGGTGAGCAAAAGCGCAAGGCGCCAGAAGAACGCATTCGAGAGCACGGTCCGCAGGCCGCGCAGGAGTTCGGCGAGCGATTCGCTGGAACCGGAATCCCTCTTGTCGGGCACCATGAAGAACACCAGGGCAGCGATGGCGAACGCAAGACCCGCGAGCCCGGCGAAAACCCCGCGCCAATCCGTGAGCCTCAAGGCCGCTTCGACCGGCGCCGTTGCGGTCACGGCGCCCAGGCCTCCGGCAGCGAGCAGCCAGCCGTTCACCGTTGCCAGCCGCGACATGGGGAACCATTGCACGAACGCCTTGATCGATGCCATCAGGCACGCCGAAACGCCCAATCCGATCAGGGCGCGCGCAAGCACCAGTCCGGGCAGGTCCTGCGCGCGCGAGAAGAACATCGCCCCCGCCGCCGCGCAAACCAGGAGCGACGCATTGACCCTCCTCGGCCCGAAGCGGTCCAGCAACACCCCGAGCGGGAGCTGAAAGAGGGCAAAGGAAATCAGGTAAGCGCTGGTGAGCAGCCCGAGCTCGCTCGGATTGACGCCCAGATCGCGCACCAGGTCGGGCGAAATGATCGCGTTGATGGTGCGGAAAACGTAGGAGAGAAAATAGCCGCACGCAAACGGCAGCCACACCATGATGCCCAGCTTGAGCGGAATCCGTTCCCCCGACAGCGTGCTCGCCTGATGGTCCATTCCGAAGCGATATTACCGCGTGCGCGGCGATCGCGCGCGCCGCGGTCCTCAAAGCGCCCGCTGTTAGAATGCCTTCTTGCCCGTGGAGGCACACATGTCCGGACCGAAACCGCTGGGACTCGATACGCTCTCGCTGCACGCGGGGCAGCAGCCCGACCCCAAGACCGGGGCGCTCGCCACGCCGATCTATCAGACCACCTCGTTTGTTTTTCGCGACGCCGATCACGCCGCGGCGCTGTTCAACATGGAGCGCGCGGGCCACGTCTATTCGCGCATCTCCAACCCGACCAACGCGGTGCTCGAGGAGCGCGTTGCCGCGCTCGAGGGCGGCGTGGGCGCGATCGCGACGGCGAGCGGCCAGGCGGCGCTGCACCTTGCCATCGCCACGCTGATGGGCGCGGGCGCCCATATCGTGTCTTCGCGATCGCTCTACGGCGGCTCGCACAACCTGCTCGAATACACGCTGCCGCGCTTTGGCATCCAGACCACCTTTGTCGATCCGCGCGACCTTGGCGCGTGGCGCGCGGCGATCCGCCCCAACACCCGGCTGCTGTTCGGCGAAACCCTCGGCAACCCGGGGCTGGACGTGCTCGACGTCCCGTCGGTCGCGGAAATCGCGCATACGGCGCGCGTGCCGCTGCTCGTGGACTCGACTTTCACCACGCCCTATCTCATGCGCCCGTTCGATCTCGGCGCCGACCTGCTCTATCACTCGGCGACCAAGTTCCTCGGCGGCCACGGCATCGCGATTGCGGGACTCCTGGTCGACGGCGGCAGGTTCGACTGGGAGGCCTCGGGGCGATTTCCGGAGCTGACCGAACCGTACGCCGGATTCCACGGCATGGATTTCCAGGAGGAATCGACCGTGGCCGCTTTCCTGCTGCGCGCGCGCCGCGAGGGCCTGCGCGATTTCGGCGCCTGCATGGCGCCGATGACCGCGTTCCACATCCTCCAGGGGGTCGAGACCCTTCCCTTGCGCATGCAGCGGCACGTCGAGAACACGCGGCGCGTGATCGCATTTCTGAAATCGTCGCCCGCCGTGGAATCGATTTCCTATCCGGAACTCCCGGAGCACCCCGACCACGAACTGGCGAAGAAGCTCCTGCCGCGCGGGTGCGGCTCGGTGTTCAGCTTCGCCATCCGCGGCGGCCGGCCCGCGGGACGCAAGTTCATCGAGTCGCTTTCGGTGTTCTCGCACCTAGCCAACGTGGGCGACGCCAAGTCGCTCGTGATCCATCCGGCGACGACCACGCACTTCCGCATGGACGATGCCGCGCTCGCCGCGGCCGGCATCGGTCCGGGCACCATACGGCTGTCGATCGGGCTGGAGGATCCCCAGGACCTGATCGACGATCTGGGACGGGCGCTGCGCGCGTCGCAGAAGGTCTAAGCTGAACAAGTGGGAACCAGTGATGGTGTTTCTTGCCGTTAACATAAAAGGCAATTCTACGCCAAGTCGGTCAACACTTCTCTGATAGGTGACTAACCATGGAGCTTCTCGTCAACGGCCGCAAATGCTATTTCTACAGCGGGGGAAAGGCGTTCGACTCCAAGCTGAGCGCAGTCGTCTTCATCCACGGCGCGCAGCACGACCACTCGGTCTGGGTGCTGCAAAGCCGCTACCTCGCCCACCACGGGTCGAGCGTAATCGCCCTCGACCTGCCCGGACACGGCCGCTCCGAGGGACCGGCGCTCGCAAGCGTTGAAGCGATCGCCGACTGGGTGGTCGCGCTGCTCGATGGGGCCGGCGTTGCGCGCACCGCGCTGGTGGGCCACAGCATGGGGTCGCTCGCTGCGCTCGACTGCGCCGCGCGTCATGCCAAGCGCGTAAGCGCAATAGCGCTCCTGGGGTGCGCGTTCCCGATGAAGGTCTCGCCGGAGCTGCTCGAGGCCACCCGGGACGACGAGCCGCTCGCGCAGGACATGGTCAACCTCTGGTCGCACTCGGCCTACGCGCACTATCCGAGCAATCCGGGGCCTGGATTCTGGGTGATGGGCGAAAACCTGCGCCTGATGCAAAGGCAGGCTCCCGGCGTCATGCACATCGACTTTCGCGCCTGCAACGCCTATGGCGCCGGACTGGAGCGCGCGGCGCAGGTGCGCTGCCCCGCCCTTTTCATCCTCGGCAGGCGCGATGTCATGACCCCGGCGCGCTCAGGACGCGAGCTGGCCAAGGCGATTGCCGGGGCGCGCGTGACCGAGATCCCCGGCTCCGGCCACGCGCTCATGGCGGAGAAACCCGATGAGGTCTTGGAGGCGCTGCTGGCCTTTTTCAGGGACTCGCGTATCGGAATCTAGGCTTATTGCGCCAGTGTTGGCGATCGTGGCGAGAATTTGCTTTTCAACTGCGTCTCCACGTCCTCGTCCAGTTGCAAGCAACTGGACGAGGACGTGGAGATTGTGTTAACGGCAAGAGCAGCACCTCCGCTTGCTCGGCACCAAACAATCTCTTTCAATCACGGCAGATCAAACCATGGATACTCCCCTCCCGCAGACCCTCGACACCCGCTTTCGCACCGCGCTCAGGCGAATGCGGGCCGCGGGCCGGCTGAAAACGGTCGCGCGCAAGGTTAGCACCGACCTCGAGATTGCGGGGATCATGAAGCTCCACGACGGCGCGCAAGCACTTCTGTTTACCGCGATCGAAGGACACGATGTCCCGGTGCTCGGCAATTTCCTCTGCTGCCAGGCCAATTGCGAAGCCGCCTTCGGCATCGACTACCGCGGCATCCGCCAGCTTGTCGGCCGCGCCCTGGCCAATCCCCTCGAGCCGCTGCCGGTCGAGCGCTCGCCTGCTTACGAGCGAACCCAGACCAAGGGCATCGACCTCGGCCGAGCGCTCCCGGTGCTGCGCCACGCGGCCTCCGACGGCGGGCGCTTCATCACGGCCGGGATCGTAGTCGTCCGCGACCCCGATACCGGCGTCTACAACGCCTCCTACCACAGGCTTCAGTTGCTCGCGCCTGACAGGACTGCGGTCAAGCTCGACGTGGGCAGGCATCTGCGCCTGGCGGTCGAGCGCGCGGCAAGGCGCGGCATCGCCCTGCCGATCGCCGTGTGCATCGGGGTGGATCTGGCCCTGTACTACACCGCCGCCACCATGGGCTCGCAGATGCCCGAATCGGCAAGCGAGCTTGCGGTCGCCGGCGGACTGCGCGGCGAGCCGCTTCCGGTGGTGAAGGCGCTCACCCAGGATCTGCTCGTGCCGGCCGAGGCCGAGATCGTGCTCGAGGGCGTCATCCGGCCGGAGCAGATCGTCCGCGAGGGACCGTTCGGCGAGTTCGCCGGATTCTCGGCAACCGAGGATGACGCGCCGATTCTCGAAGTCTCCGCCCTCGCCCATCGCGAGCGTCCCGTCTACCACGCCATGAACGGCTACGGCCGCGAAACCATCATGCTGCGCAAGTACGTGCTCGAGGCGAGCCTGCTCAAGGCGCTGAAATCCGCGGTCCCGATCGTCGCCGACGTCGACATGAGCGCGGGCGGCCTGCACCGGTTCCACGCCACCGTCAGCGTGCGCAAGACCTCGCCGCAGCACGAAGGCCTGCAGCGTAACGCGATGCTGGCCGCCTTCGGCGCGCTGAAGGACCTCGACCTCGTGATCGTGGTCGATGACGACATCGACATCCGCGATCCCGCCGACGTGGAGTACGCGCTCGCGACGCGCATGGAAGCCTCGCGCGACCTGGTGGTCGTGCCGGGGGCGAGGAGCCACGAGATCGCGCGCGTGAGCGCGAACGGCATTCGCGCCAAGCTCGGCATCGACGCCACCGTTCCCGTGGAGGAGCAGGAACGCTTCCGGCGCATGCAGTTCGCGCCGGTTGCGCCGTTGACCGCAGCGGAGTTCAGTGAAGGAAGCGGCGCGCCGCTCGATTGGCTGGGGGAAGTCTAGTTCTGGCCAGAATTACTCCGACCCCGATTTCCCCGTGCGCTTGAGGATCAGCTCGCGCGTCTGGCGCGCGGTCGCGGCAAAGGGGCCCTCTAGCGCTACGGCGCGATCGATCAGACGCAGCGCCTCGTCGTTCTCGCCCAGATCGGAGAGCGTCTGCGCGAGGTTGTTCAGCACCACCACCGAATCCGGATGGCGGCTGGCAGCGCGGCGCAGTACCGCGGCCGCCTGCGCCAGATCGCCTGCGGCATGGCGGGCGTTCGCCAGGCCGATGGCAGCCGTGAGGTTGTCGGGCCAGCGGCCGAGGAATGCCGCATACGCGGTGGCTGCGGCGCGCGCGTTGCCGAGGCGCTCCATGGCGATGATCGCCGACAGATATCCCGATTCGGTGGCGGTGGCGGGTATGCGCTCGGGCGGCACGGCGACCATGGCC
>JACPRN010000226.1 GCA_016189945.1 Betaproteobacteria bacterium | reverse complement strand
GTATTTAGCGGTTTGGAGTCCGCACAACGATAAGACGCATCGGAGGAGACATGAGCGAGACCGGTTCTGCACCGAGCAACGAAGCAAAGGGCGATGAGCGCAGGATTGCAGTTTCCTGGGGGAGAGCTTCGGGCGCCGTAACGCCCGCTGGCTCCCGGCGCCGGCTGCGCACGGCAATCGTGTGCATCGCCGCCATCGCCGCGGTGGTGGCGGGCGATGCGTCGGCGCAGGTCTGGCCGGGGAAGCCGGTGCACTTGCTGGTGCCGTTTCCGCCAGGAGCCCTCACCGACGTTCTCGCGCGCCTGGTCGCCGATAAGCTTGGACCGCGTCTCGGGCAGCCGGTGATCGTCGACTACAAACCGGGTGCCGGCGGCAGCGTCGGAGCGAAGTTCGTCGCCAATTCGCCTGCTGACGGCTATACCGTTTTGATCGCCAGCCACCCGGGATTTACGACCGCGCCGGCTCTGTCCAAGGATGCCGGCTTCGATCCGGTGCGCGATTTCGCGCCGGTCACCGGCCTGGTGAAATTTTCCATGGTGCTCGCCGTGCCTGCCTCGGTGCCTGCGAACAGCATGCAGGAGTTCATCGCCTACGCCAAGGCGCGCCCGGGCAAGCTCAACTACGGCACCCCCGGCATCGGCATGCCCCACCACCTTGCCATGGAACTGCTGATCCAGACCGCCGGAACAGCGCTTGTTCATGTGCCTTACAAGGGCGGCGCGTTGGCTACGCAGGACTTGATCGCCGGGCGGGTGCAGGTCATGTTTGGAACCTGGGCGCTCTTCGGTCCGCATGTGAAGGCCGGCAAGATCAGGGCGATCGGCGCCTCGGGGGTCACCCGCATGTCACAGGCGCCCGATATTCCCACCATCGCCGAGCAAGGCTTTCCGGGTTTCGACGTATGGTCCTGGACCGGACTGCTGGCCCCCGCTGGTACGCCGCCCGCAGTGGTCGCTCGGCTGGCGGAGGAGTCGCAAGCCATCATGGCGCTTCCTGAGATCAGGGAGCACGTGCTCAAGCTTGGAATGGAGTTGATCCCGGCGAAGTTCCCCGCGGCGTTCACCGAGCAAGTCAAGGCGGATGTCGCCCTCTGGGGCAAGATCATCCGCGATGCCAACATCAAACCGGAGTAGTGAAGCGATGGAAGATCATCTGGACGGCGGCGAGGCAATCCTCCAGGGGTTCCGCGACCTGGGAATCGATTACATCATGGCCTCGCCCGGCTCGGAATGGGGCTCGTTCTGGGAAGCTCTTGCGCGCCAGAAGGTCAACGGTACCCCGGGCCCGGCTTACCTGAGCTGCTGGCATGAAACGCTCGCCGTCGATCTGGCCATCGGCCACACCCTCGCCAGCGGCAGGATGCAGGCCGCCATGCTGCACGCAGGGGTCGGCCTGCTGCAGGGTTCGGTCGGCATCCACGCCGCATTGATCCAGAACGTGCCGATGCTCGTCGTCTCCGGCGAAGCGCTCACCTACGGCGAGCAGGAAGGGTTCAACCCGGGGCGCCAGTGGTATCAGAACCTGAGCGTCGTCGGCGGACCGCAGCGGCTGGTCGAACCGATCGTCAAGTGGGCGAGCCAGGCGCCGAGCATCGAGACGCTCTACGAGAGCGTGCTCCGCGCCGGGCAGATGGCGCAGCGCACGCCGATGGGACCGGTGTACCTGAACGTTCCGATCGAGACCATGATGAAACCCTGGTCGCGGCCGGCGCGGCTGCGGAGGGTGCCTGCGACTATCGCCCCGCGCGCTCCGGTGCCGGAGATCGAAAAAGTGGCCGAGCTCCTTGCGAACGCCGAGAACCCGGTGATCACCACCGAGGGCGCAGGGCGACGCCCGGAAACCTATGCCGCGCTGAAAGCGCTCGCCGAAGCGCTCGCGATCCCGGTAATCGAAACGCCCTCCTCGCTGTTCTCGAACTTTCCCAAGGACCATCCGCTGCATCAGGGGCCGAGCTTCCGTCCCTTTTTCGACACCGCCGACCTCGTGCTCGTCGTTCGCAGCCGCGCGCCCTGGTATCCGCCCAGGCAGCGCCCGTCGAAAGCGACCATCGTCCTGATCGACGAAAACCCGTACCGCGGCCACATGGTCTACCAGAACCTGCACGCCGATAGCGTGCTCGAGGGCGAAGTGACATTCACTCTTCAGACCCTGCGTGAGCTCGCGAGCACCGTGCGCACGGACGCGGGCAAGATCGCCGAGCGGCGCGCGCGACATGAGCAAAGGCACCGCGCGCTCGATGAAGCGCGCCTCGCTTCCGTCGCTGCGGCGAAGAAGAAGCGGCCGATCGATCCGGTCTGGCTGTGCGCCGCTCTGGGCGAAGCGCTGCCCGCCGATACGGTGTATGTGGATGAATCGGTATCCCACCGGGACACGGTCGAAGCGCATTTGCGCAACCGAGGGCCGCAGAGCTTCATCAAGGTTCGGGGCGCGCTCGGCCAGAGCCTGGGACACGCGCTCGGCGTCAAGCTCGCGCTGCCCGAGCGGCCGGTGGTCGCGCTCTCCGGCGACGGCTCGTTCCTCTACAACCCGATAACGCAGAGTCTGGGCTACTCGCAGAGGGATAACCTCCCGATCCTGATCGTCGTGTTCAACAACAACGAATATCGCGCCATGAGGACCGAGCACCTGAGCTACTATCCGCAGGGCGTCGCCAGGCAGCACGACATCTTCTACGGCGCGCCGATCGGCGGCCCGAAGTACGCCGAGCTTGGCGCTCCCTTCGGCTGCTGGGGGCGCCGCGTCGAGGACCCGGCGGAGCTTGTTCCCGCGCTGCGCGAGGCGCACGCGGCGACGAAAGACGGCAGGACCGCGATCCTCGACGTGGTGGTCAATCCTTAGGCGCGACTGGCTGCGAACAGGGCAATGCGGCTCGCGGGGGCGTTCGTACTCGCGCTCGCCGCGCCGCTTTCGGGCTGCGCCACGGTCGAATACTACGCGCAGGCGATCTCGGGCCACCTCGAGGTCGTGCGCCGCGCGCAGCCGATCGAGGAGCAGCTTCGCGAGAGCGGCACGCCGGCCCAGCTCAAGCGGCGGCTGGAGCGCGTGCTTGTCATTCGCGAGTTTGCCAGCCGCGAGCTGGGACTTCCGGAGAACGGCAGCTACCGCCGCTACGCCGACATCGGGCGAGCATTCGTCATCTGGAACGTATTCGCCGCGCCGGAGTTCTCGCTCGCGCCAATCCAGTCGTGCTTCCCCGTCGCCGGCTGCGTCGCCTACCGCGGTTACTTCGCAGAGGCCGATGCGCAGGCCTATGCGGGCGAAATGCGCCGCCGCGGAAATGACGTTTTCATGCTCGGGGTGCCGGCGTACTCGACGCTGGGCTGGTTCGACGATCCGGTGCTGAACACCTTTGTGCACTATCCCGAGGCGGAGCTTGCGCGGCTGCTCTTCCACGAGCTGGCGCACCAGGTCGCCTACGCGAGAGACGATACCGTGTTCAACGAGTCGTTCGCGGTGACCGTGGAGGAAGAGGGCGTGCGCCGCTGGCTGGCGCGAAAAGGCAGCGAGGAACAGCGCGCCGCGTACGAAGCGCTGCAGGCGCGGCGGCGCGCATTCTTGTCGCTTGTCTCGCGCTACCGCGAAAAGCTCGCGGCGCTCTACGGCGGTTCGGTGAGCGATGAGGAAAAGCGCCAGGGCAAGGCGCGGCTTTTCGCCGCGATGATGGCCGATTACGGCGCGCTGAAAGCCTCCTGGGGCGGATTTGCCGGCTACGACCGCTTCCTCGCGCAGGGGCCGAACAATGCGCTCCTCGCTTCGGTGATCGCCTACACCGAGCTCGTTCCCGCGTTTCGAGCGCTGCTAGCCGGTGAGCGGGGCGAGCTTCCCACGTTCTATGCTAGGGTGAAGGAACTCGCGCGGCTGGACAAGGCGACACGCCAACAGCGGCTGGCGGGATTGTCCGCCAAGTGAAGATGTTGTCGCGCAGCGGCCTGTTTGCTGCTCGCTGTTGACTCACGCGCGCTCAAGAGCAATTCCTGCCCAGAAGGGTAAGTCATTTGCTTCCAAGCGAAGGCGGTTCGACCCGAGCGCGATGCACTTGAGATCCGCTTCCCGCGGGTGGCGGGTTACAGAGTCGAACTGCCCGAAGAGCGGTTGAGCGCCGATTTCAACCAGGATTCAGTGCTCGAGCTAACCCCGGATTTGGTCGGTGCGACGGAAACGCGTCAAGGTGCTCAACCAAGCGGTACGGCGGAATCTTGGCCGGTTTCCGGCCGATTTCATGTTTCAATTGTCAATTCAATAGGTTAGAAACTTGAAGTCACAAATTGTGACTTCAAGTTGGGGCGGCCTTCGCCGCGCCACGCCGCTTGCCTTTACCGAACAAGGCGTCGCCATGCTTTCGAGCGTGCTGCGTTCACTGCGCGCCGTCGAGGTGAACATCGCCATCATGCGCACGTTCGTGCAACTGCGGCGCCTGATGGACTCCAACCGCGATCTTGCCCGGAAGATCGAGGCCATGGAGAAGAAATACGGCGAGCAATTCGCCGTGGTGTTCGATGCCATCAAGCGGCTCATCGCTGAGGACGAAACGCGCAAAGCCCATCCGAAACGCCGCATCGGCTTCATTTCCTGAATCGCCATGGCCAAGAAATCCAACAGCACCAAGAGCGTCGGGACGAGGTGATGAAAGTGTTCAAGGTGTAGTATTCAGCGCAAGATGAGTGACCGTTCCCCGAAGCTGAAGGCGCCGCCGATCGTCGAAGCGGTGCTCGATATCGATTGCGATCTCCCGCCTGGGTTCGATGTCGCGGCACTCGAAACGGCTTTCCGCGACGCTTTCCGCGGCCGCTATCCGAAGTTCCGCACGCGATACGTCCAGGCGCTTCAATTCGAGGCGCCACCAGATAAGGATCCGACGGTTACGGGCAAGCGAGGAATTCAGGCACTTCAGTTCTTGCAAGCAGATGAGAAGCAGCTGGTTCAAGTACGGGCACAAGGCTTTTCTTTCAACCGACTGGCCCCATATACAAACCTGGATGATTATCTGCCGGAGATGGAGCGCACATGGAGGGTATTTGTAGGGGTTGCAGTGCCGGTCCAATTCAGGCTGGTTCGATTGCGCTACATCAACCGCATCCTGCTTCAGTTGGCGGACGGGCGGGTCGATCTTGACGCGTACCTGAAACTCGGTCCCCGGCTTCCGGACGAAGAGAAACTGACGCTTGCCGGGTTCCTCAACCAACACTCCGCAGTCGAGTCGGATACGGGCAATCAGGTCAATATCATCCTTACGGCTCAACCGCCGGAAAATGATAAGCTTCCGGTAATCCTTGACATCGAAGCCTTCAAACATGCCGATGGCGAACCGAATGAGTGGACGGCTATTCTCTCGACGATTGAGTCCTTGCGCACTTTGAAGAATCTAGTATTTCGAAAATCTCTTACGGACCAATGTTTGCAACTCTTTCAGCGCTAGCAACGCGGCCGGGATTCGCGCCACTTTATTCCTTTGCGCTCGACGGCAGCGCGGTTTCTTCGACAGCACAATCCGTGCAACAGGTGGCCGGGATCGTCGTGAATTCCCTGGAGCGGTCGCAAGCGCTGTTTGGCGACAAGGCAGGCGCTATTTCTCAACTGTGGGCCCTCGCGAACGAATGTTCGGATCCGGGTTGGGATGGCCACGAGGCAGTGCCGCTGAATCGTTTGGCGATATGGAAAGCCATCTCCTTCATACGCGCTTTGCCGGATGGAGTGCCGCTGCCGGAGTTCGCGCCCGAGCCGGACGGGTCGGTTTCCCTTGACTGGATGCCATCCCGAAATCGGCTTTTCTCCATCAGTATCGGTACCACCAATCGCCTGGCCTATGCGTGGTTGGACGGCGCTGACAAGGGGCACGCGGTGGCCCGCTTCGACGAAGCGAGTATTCCGCCAAGGATCCTGGAAGGCATCAAGTCGATCGTCAACGATCGAAATGCTGTTATCAGGTCTCGCTGATAGTGTAGGTGACGAGGAAGACCTCGCGAGGTTTCTCACCTCGTCCAGTCAATTCAATGCTGCAGGAGTCAAGCCTTCGGCGCTTCTTCCAAGTCCCAAGGCCCGCGCGACATCGGTATTCCGCCAGGGGAGTCGTGCGCTAGAAGCCCTGTGGCAGACTGGGATTGAACATCTCGCGGGAGCCAGGACCCTGCATGGCGCCGCAATTTTCGCGGCGAGGGACGTGAGAGCCGCATCGTTGGATGTGGTAGCGCAAGAGCCTCCGCCGCGGCATGCCAACATCGTGGGATGGCCATGGTCGCAGACCGATCCTGAGATGGCGAAAGCCGAACAAAAGGAGCGAGCCGCGCTAATCGTTCGGCACGCTACGCTCGTGCGGCGGTGATACGGCGAGCGGCGGCAAACTTATCGCTGGTCACGAAATGGACTTCCGCATCGCCGACACCTTCACCGACAGCCTCGCGCGGCTGACGGGCGACGAGCAGAAGGCCGTCAAGACGACCGCGTTCGATTTGCAGCAGGAGCGGATCGAATCGGTGGGCGACGATGCGGACCTGCAGGAGGTCTACGACACCGAGCGCCATTTGCTCTACGTCGCCTGCACGCGCGCACGCGATCATCTGCTCGTGACGGCAGTCGCACCGGCGTCTGAGTTTCTGGACGACCTGCAGGCGATTTGACGGACGGGTTGATTACCTCGCCTACGGGCCCGCGCCGGCGCGCCTGCGCGCTCCCCCAAGAGATCGCTCCGCGAAAAGCGCCCGGTACGC
>JACPRN010000246.1 GCA_016189945.1 Betaproteobacteria bacterium | reverse complement strand
GCCAAGGGCAAGCTCACCGCGCGCGAACGGCTGGAAGTGCTGCTCGACCCGGATTCCTTCGAGGAATGGGACATGTTCGTCGAGCACCGCTGCACCGACTTCGGCATGGCCGAGCAGAAGATCCCGGGCGACGGTGTGGTCACGGGCTACGGCACCGTGAACGGGCGGCTGGTGTTTGTCTTCAGCCAGGACTTCACCGTCTTCGGCGGCGCGCTCTCGGAAGCGCACGCCGAGAAGATCTGCAAGATCATGGACCACGCCATGAAGTCGGGCGCGCCGGTGGTGGGCCTGAACGACTCGGGCGGCGCGCGCATCCAGGAAGGCGTCGCCTCGCTCGGCGGCTACGCCGAAGTGTTCCAGAGGAACGTGCTGGCTTCGGGGGTGGTGCCCCAGATCTCGATGATCATGGGGCCGTGCGCGGGAGGCGCGGTGTATTCGCCGGCGATGACCGACTTCATTTTCATGGTGAAAGATTCCTCCTACATGTTCGTCACCGGACCCGACGTGGTGAAGACGGTGACCCATGAGGAAGTGAGCGCAGAGGAGCTGGGCGGTGCGCTTACCCACACCACGCGCTCGGGAGTGGCCGACCTCGCCTTCGAAAACGATGTCGAGGCGCTCATGATGCTGCGGCGCCTCATCAGTTTCCTGCCGGCCAACAACCGCGAAAAGCCTCCGGTGGTGCCTACCGACGATCCGGCCGAGCGCGTGGAGATGTCGCTCGACACGCTGGTGCCCGACAACCCGAACAAGCCCTACGACATCAAGGAGCTGATTCACAAGATCGTCGATGAGGGGGATTTTTTCGAGCTGCAGCCCGATCACGCGAAAAACATCGTCATCGGTTTTGGGCGCATGGGCGGCTCGACCGTGGGCATCGTCGCCAACCAGCCGCTGGTGCTCGCGGGGTGTCTGGACATCCGCTCCTCGATCAAGGGCGCGCGCTTCGTGCGCTTTTGCGACGCCTTCAACATTCCGGTGGTCACTTTTGTCGATGTACCCGGGTTCATGCCGGGCACCGCGCAGGAATATGGGGGCATCATCAAGCACGGCGCGAAGCTCTTGTACGCCTTCGCCGAATGCACGGTGCCCAAGGTCACCGTGATCACGCGCAAGGCCTACGGCGGGGCCTACGACGTCATGAGCTCCAAGCACCTGCGCGGGGACGTCAACTTCGCCTGGCCTTCCGCCGAGATCGCGGTGATGGGCCCCAAGGGCGCGGTGGAAATCATCTTCCGCAAGGATGCGGGCGATGCGCAAAAGATCGCCGAGCGCACCGAGGAGTATCGGAAGAAATTCGCCAACCCGTTCATCGCCGGTCACCGCGGCTACATCGACGACGTGATCATGCCGCACGAGACCAGAGCCCGGATCTGCCGCTCGCTCGCGATGTTGAAGGACAAGAAGCTCGGGAATCCGTGGCGCAAGCACGGCAATATTCCGCTATAAGTTCGGAAAAAACAATGTTCAAAAAGATCCTGATCGCCAACCGCGGCGAGATCGCATGCCGGGTCGCGAAGACCGCGCGCCGGATGGGAATCAAGACGGTCGCGGTGTATTCGGATGCCGACCGCGACTCGCGCCATGTGCAGATGGCGGACGAAGCGGTGCCCATTGGCCCGCCGCCCTCGGCGCAGAGCTACCTTTCGATGGAGCCCATCCTCCGGGCATGCAGGGACACCGGCGCAGAAGCCGTTCATCCGGGCTACGGTTTCCTGTCGGAAAACCCTGCCTTCTGCGATGCGCTGGAGAGCCAGGGAATCGCCTTCATCGGCCCCAAGGCGCCCGCGATCCGGGCGATGGGCGACAAGATCGCATCCAAGAAGCTCGCGCTCGAAGCACGCGTCTCGGCCATTCCCGGCTACACCGACGTGATCGACGACGCGAACCACGCCGCGCGCGTCGCCGCAGAGATCGGCTTCCCGGTGATGATCAAGGCGAGCGCGGGCGGCGGCGGCAAGGGCTTGCGCGTGGCGTGGAACGAGGCCGAGGCGCGCGAGGGCTTCCAGAGCTGCCGCAACGAGGCGAGAAGCGCCTTCGGCGACGAGCGCATTTTCATCGAGAAATACATCGAGGAGCCGCGCCACATCGAAATCCAGGTGCTCGGCGACGCCCACGGCAGCATCGTCTACCTGGGGGAGCGCGAGTGCTCGATCCAGCGGCGCCACCAGAAGGTGATCGAGGAGGCGCCCTCGCCCTTTCTCGACGCGGCCACCAGGCGCGCCATGGGCGAGCAGGCCTGCGCGCTTGCGCGAGCGGTGAAATACCAGTCGGCGGGAACGGTCGAGTTCGTCGTCGATGCGAAGCGCAACTTCTATTTTCTCGAAATGAACACGCGGCTGCAGGTCGAGCACCCGGTGACCGAAATGGTCACAGGCCTGGATCTGGTCGAGCAGATGATCCGCATCGCCGCGGGCGAGCGGCTCGAGTTTGCGCAGAAGGACGTGAAGCTCCAAGGCTGGGCGATCGAAGCGCGCATCTGCGCCGAGGACCCGTTCCGCAATTTCCTGCCCTCGGCCGGGCGGCTGGTGAAATACCTGCCTCCGGAGGAGCAGCCCGGGGCGGTGCGCGTCGATACCGGGGTGTTCGAAGGCGGCGAGATTTCGATGTACTACGACTCGATGATCGCCAAGCTCATCTGCCACGGCGCCACGCGCGACGCGGCGATCGCGAGGATGCGCGATTGCCTGAACGCGTTCGTTATTCGCGGTGTTTCCTCCAACATCGCGTTTCAAGCTGCGCTCATGCAGCATCCGCGCTTTGTCTCGGGGAAATTCAACACCGGCTTCATCGCCGAGGAATTTCCCAAGGGATTTCATCCGGCCAACCTGACCCACGACGATCCGCTGCTCCTCGCGGCCGCGGCGGCGTTTGCGCGCCGGCGCTACATCGACCGCGCGGTGCACACCAGCGGCCAGCTTGCCGGCCACCAGCGCAAGGTCGGTGCCGACTGGGTGGTGATGGTGGGAAAGGATAGGTTTTCGCTGCGCGTCGCCCCGATCGAAGGCGGCTACGCGATCGGCCACAAAGGGGAGACCTTCGAGCTGATATCGGACTGGAAGCTGGGTGAGCCGCTTTTCCACGGCACCTGGAACGGCGAGCGCGTGTGCCTGCAGATCGAGCGCCTCGGCCTGAAGTACCGCATTTTCCACTGGGGCACCCAGGCCGACGTCTGGGTGCTCACCGCGCGCGACGCGGAGCTGCTCGCGCTCATGCCCGGAAAGCCGCCTGCGGATCTGTCCAAGTTCCTGCTCTCGCCCATGCCGGGGCTGCTCACCGAGGTCGCGGTGGCCCCGGGGCAGGAAGTGAAAGCGGGCGAAAAGCTCGCCGTGATCGAGGCCATGAAGATGGAGAACATCTTGAAGGCCGAGCGCGACTGCGTGGTCGCCGAGGTGCTGGCAAAAGAGGGCGAGAGCCTGGCGGTCGATCAGCCGATCATTCGCTTTGCGCAGGCGGGCGCGCTCGGGGCCTAAAGGGGTGACTGATTGCGAGGTGCGTTATGGGAACGAAGCGCGAAAAGGTTGAATCGGGTTCGGGCGGTGCATTCGTCGATCTCGGATTCGCGGACGCGGGCGAGCGCAGGCTGCGCGCGCAACTCGCGACGCGGGTCAACGAGCTGATCGCCGAGCGGCAACTGGCGCTGCCCGAGACGGCCGTGCTCTTCGGGGTGCCGGAAGCGCACGTCTCGGAGCTGAAGGATTTCAAGCTCGACCACTTGTCCTCCGAGCGCCTGCTGCTCTTTCTGACGCGGCTCGGTCGCGACATCGAGATCGTCATCCGGCCAAAAGCCAAGGGCCGGGGCGCGGGGCATCTGTTGGTGTCCGTGGCATGATTCGATTTGCCCTCAGGCACGGGCAGCACTAATATCACTCTGAGGCAAGTGGCCTTGGCGATGGCGAAGAAGGGCGAGGCGGATGCCTGATCGCGGGGTGCGACACTGGCTACGTACAAGAAGACCGACGAACCGGACGCAAACGAGTGGATCGATTTCCGGCAACGGAGGTAGTCATGTTCAGGTGTCACGTTTGCGGTAACACCACCGCCCGTTCCGAGCTTGTGAGCGAAGTGTTCGCGGTCGAGAGCCGTCGCGTGCTCGTGGAGCAGATTCCCGCGCAGGTCTGCGAACGTTGCGGGGAGGCGACCTTTTCGCGCGAAACCACCGAGAGAATTCGCCAGCTTGTCCACGGATCGGCGCGGCCCGTCAAAACGGTCCCTTTGGATGTGTTTGCCCTAAGCTGAGGAGGGCGGCTCGAACTGCCAATTCCTGCGCGGAGTTTGCAGCACGCGTCCTTGCTGCTGCCCCGCCTTGTGTCGGGGCGATAAGGGCGCGTTACCAGCCGTCGGCGTCGCGGAAAATACAAGTAAAACAGCAGGTTGCCAGGTTGCTCCTTATCCTGAGCAAAAATACTCACGGTATTGAGTAAAACTGTCGCGCGCTCCCGGTCATGGCGCAGCACGGCGAGATTACCTCCGCGGGCAGGCGCTCTGCGCTCGGTGCGGAAGCGCTCCACGAGAGCCCCGCGCTTGTCCGACGGTATGCTGCCGTGGAACATGACGTAGCCCCAGCCTCGCGCCGCGATTCGGCGCTCGATCACTTCGTGCGTGCCGATCCATTGGCTGAAGACCACCGCCTTCGCGTCGGCGTCTTCCAGCAGGTCTTCAAGCAGCGCGGCGAGCTCGTCGGCCTTGATTCCGTGATCGGTTTCCCGATCAAGGAGCCAAGTGCTGTTGCAGGACTGGCTGGAACTTGGCCGCAAGCGCCTTCCTGCCGCCGCGGCGTTTTGCCAGTCTCGCGAGCGTGAACTCGACATGCTTGCACGTGCCCAGCTCATTGGTCGCAAAGTCAGGACACGAACAGAAGTTCTTCCCCCAGGCCCATGCCGCCGATGGCGACGCGGTAACGCCCGCCGCTGGCCGGGTTGAGCACGCGGAACTCCGAGAAGAAGCGCTCCGAGCCGAGATTCTCGATGGCAAAGCTCTGCTCTCGGCCGAACTGGCGGCGCAACGCGATCTGCCATTTCTCGGGCGGCAGCCCGGGCGGAGCGTGCAGGCGCGACAGGCGCGGTTCGGCGGGCTTGGATTTTTTCTTGCGCTGGCGGGGCTTGAAGTTGTTCGTCATGGCGGCGCGGGAAGCAAAGGAAGAAGTGCGTAGCTTACCCGCTTTGAGCAGGCCGGCCCGCGCGCTCCGGCGCACGCGGACGATCGGGTCACGCTCGCAGCCTAATGGTTATAATGGTTGAATCGAATTGCTGGGGTGATGTCATGGGCGCTCTGGAAACCGCTCACCGCCGCAAGCTCTCGCTGGAAGAGTTTCACCGCATGGGCGAAGCCGGAATTCTTGGCGAAGACGATCGCATCGAACTCATCGACGGGGAGATGATCGAGATGGCTCCCATCGGCGCGCAACATCTTGCAATGGTGAATCGCCTGTCGCGGATGCTGAACCTCGCAGCGGGAAAGGATGCGATCGTTTCGACCCAGAATCCGGTTGCACTGCCCCCGCAGAACGAACCGCAACCCGATGTCGCGTTGCTAAGGCCGCGCGCCGACGATTACCGGGCCCGCCTGCCCACGGCAGCCGATGTGCTGCTCATCATCGAAATTGCCGATACGACGCTCGTATATGACCGCGACGTCAAGATCCCGCTTTACGCCCGGCACGGCGTTGCCGAAGTCTGGCTCTTCGACATCCAGAGCGGCTCGTTGTTCGTTCACCGCGAGCCCGCTCCTAAAGGTTATCAGCGCATCCTCGCCCCGGAGAAGAATGAGACCATATCGCCGATGCTCCTTCCAGCCATTCAGATCGAGCTGGCGGAACTCTGGCGTTGAGTTCGCGTGCCAAGGGCAGCGCCTTTAATCGGGCTTGATATTTCGCTGCCCAGCGCTCGGTTTCGCGCTTGAGGTGCGCGGCGAGCCGCTCGGGAGGGCGCTGCCGATCGGCTCGGCCCCGATTGCAGCGAAGCGCTCGAGCGTTCCCGGAGTCTTGAGTGCCTTGGTGATGCATCGGCGCGGCGATGTAGCCTGGATTCTCTTCGCGATCCTTGCGCCGACGCCCCGACGGGCGTAACCTGATGACCAGTTGATATGGTCATGAAGGTAATCACAGTGGAAATCTCCGCCGCCGAATTCAAGGCCAAGTGCCTGAAGCTCATGGACGAGATCGCCAAGACGCGCAAGCCGATCGTCATCACCAAGCGCGGCAAGCCGGTCGCGAAGCTGGTGGCCGTGGAGCCGGAAGCGCGCAAGCCGTTATTCGGGTATATGGCCGGAACGATCAGCCGTGTGGGCGACATTGAAAGCCCCATCGACGTCGAGTGGGAGGCAGAGGCGGGGACTGAACCCAACCTGTATCCCCGCACCCGCAAACGCCGCCGCAAATGAAGCAGGACCTGCCGCTTCTGTTCGACACGCACGTCTGGATCTGGCTTGCGTATGGCGAACCGGGGCGCATCAAGCCGCGCACCATGCGCGCGGTCGAAGATGCGGGTTCACGGCGGGCAATTCGGATTTCCGTGGTATCGGTCTGGGAAATCGCGTTGCTGGAAAGCAGGGGGCGGCTCGAACTTCCAATCCCCGTGGCTGAATGGATCAGACGGGCGCTTGACCGTCCGGATTTCGAGCTCGTGGGGCTGGAGCCGGAAATCGCGATCGAAAGTTGCAATTTACCCGGCGAATTTCACGCCGATCCGGCGGACCGGATTCTGGTCGCGTCGGCGCGCCTGAAGAATGCCATCATCGTGACGCGCGACCAGCGGATTCTCAAGTACGGTAAGCAAGGGCACGTCAAGACGATGGCCGCCTGAGTAGCCTGAGTCACCATGACACGCAAACCCCGGAAGACCCCCGCGGGAAACGAAGATCGCGACGGCGCGCGCCGCGGCCGGCTGAAAATCGGCGACGACTGGAACGCGATCACGATCATCGCGCTCTCGCAGAGCAATCCGCTCAAGGCGGTGGCCGAGTTCGTCGAGAACGCGATCGACGCCCGCGCGCGCCACGTCACCATCACGCGCGGCCGCGAGCACGGCATGCACTACCTGAAGATCGCCGATGACGGCGAGGGCGTGCCGCGCGACGCAGAGGGCGCGCCCGACTTTCGCTACGTCGCCACGCACATCTGCGATTCGCTCAAGCGACGCCTCAAGGCGCAGGGCGCGGGCGGCATCCAGGGCGAGTTCGGCATCGGCCTGCTATCGTTCTGGACCGTGGGCGAGGAGCTGCTCATGGCGAGCGGCGGCGCCGACGGCCGCGTCTACCAGATGCACATGCGCCGCAACGACCCGGGTTTCGCCGTCAGTTCGCGCCGATCGCTCATCGAGCACCGGGGAACCGAGCTGAAGATCCGGCCGCTCCTTCCCGGGATCCGGCATTTTTCGGGCGAGAAGATCCAGTGGTATCTCGCGGCCGAGCTGCGCGACCGCATCCGCAGCTCGGGGGTGCGCATCACGGTGGCCGATCATCAGGCGCGGCGCGAGTACCGGGTCGAGCCGCGCGAATTCAGCGGGCGCCTGCTGCACGAGCTGCCCGGCGCCGGCACCGAGCGCGGCGAGGTGTACCTCGAGCTCTACCTGAACGATGCCGATGCGGCGAACCGCGTGGGCTTATTCCGGCACGGCACGCGCGTGCTCGAGTCGATTGCGGAACTCGATGAATTCGCCTCGTCGCCCTGGTCGAGCGGCTGCCTGCAGGGCCTGGTGGATGTGCCGTTTCTCACCCTCACGCCGGGAACGCGCGCCGGGATCGTGCGCGACGAGGCCTACGCGGATTTCGTCGAGACAATGCGCCCGGTCGGCGAGGCGCTTGCCGAGCTGATCGCCGCGCAGGAGCGCGCTGCCGAGGAATTGGCGAGCCGCGAGATGCTGCGCTCGATCCAGAAGGCGTTCCGCGAAGCGCTGCTCGCGCTGCCCGCCGAGGAATACGACTGGTACGATGTCGGGGCTCGCGACAAGCGCGGCGAGCGTCCGATTGCTCAGGGCGCGCCGATCGAGGCCGGCGCGGAGGGCGATGAGGCGCAGGCGCCGCAGCAGAAGGAATTTTTCGAGTTTGCCGGGCCGCTCCACAGCGTGCAGATCGCCCCGGCCTCCTGCGTGGTGCCGGTGGCGAGCAGTCGGCGCCTGCGGGCGCTTGCGCGCGACCGATCGCGGCGAACGGTGGAGAGCGGCGTCGTGTACGCCTGGTCGGTGACCGAAGGCGCCGGCACGCTCGATCGGATGGAGGGTGAATACGTCGAATATCGAGCCCCCGATGAGCCGTGCCTTGCCCGGCTGCGGGTCGACGCGCAGCAGGGCGAGATCGCCTGCTCAGCCGAGGCGCTCATCACCGTCACCGACACCATCGAGCGCGAGACGCGCGGGGCCGGGGGCGCGCGCCAGGGACTGCCCGACTATACCTTTGAGCGTGCGCCGGGCGAGCTGTGGCGCTCGCGCTACGACGCCGAGAAGAACGTCATCGTGGTGAACAACGCGCATCGCGATTTTGTCTACGCATCGCGCGCCAAGGCGCTGAAACTGCGCTACATCGCGCGCCTGTACGCCAAGGAGATCGTGCTCAAGAGCTTTCCGGGGGCGCCTGCCGAGCAGTTGCTCGAGCGGCTGCTCGAGCTTGCGCTGTACACTGAGGAAAATCTCAGATAAGAAAGACCAGCTTTTTCCCAGGGCGAGATCGGGGCCGGCGCCAAGCGGGACACGACGCCATTTGAACAGCGTGTCCTAAAGTTCTTGACACGCCCGGTGGCGAGGGTCAAATTGCGGCCGAGAGAACCGCACCGCCAGCAATTCGTCTTCTCTTGAAGGGAGCCGATGCTCCATGAACGGTGTGAGTACGCCGGCGAACCCTGCGCACGCAGGCGACGACACCTGGATTTCCACGTCCTGCGCGCTTTGCTATGGCTCGTGCTCCATCCTCGCGCATCGCGTGGACGGCGTGGTGGTCAAGGTCGAAGGCAACCCGGCGAGCGCCGCCGGCAAGGGGCGCCTGTGCGGCAAAGGCGTCTCCGGGATCATGTCCCACTACGACCCGAACCGCCTGAGGGTGCCGCTCAAGCGCACCAATCCGAAGAAGGGCCTCGCTGAGGACCCGCGCTGGAAGGAGATAGGCTGGGAGGAGGCACTGGAGGAGGTCGCAGCGCAACTGCGCCGGGTGCGCGCCGAGGATCCGCGCAAGCTCGTCATCCAGCGTACCACCACCGTAATGGCGAGCCTCGCGCCCCTGCAGACCTTCACGGCCGCCTTTGGTACCAACAATACCTCCGCTGCGGGCGGGGGGTTGCATTGCGGCAACGCGGCGCATCAGGTCTCGGGGATGATGCACGGTTCCTGGTCGGTCGTGCCGGATTTTGCGTACTGCAACTACGCCATTTATTTCGGCTGCTCCAAGGGCCATGGAGCGGGACACGCCTCGACCTCCAACATGGCTCTTGCGGCCGACGCGCGCGCACGCGGCATGAAGATGGTGGTGGTCGATCCGATGTGCAATTTCGCCGCCGCCAAGGCAACCGAATGGGTGCCGAT
>JACPRN010000222.1 GCA_016189945.1 Betaproteobacteria bacterium | reverse complement strand
TGCAGCCTCAGGATGTCGTGCGGTTCGGCAGGGCCATCGACAATGGTCTCGCCCTTGTTCACGACCTGCCCGTCGTGGACCATGACGTGCTTGTCCTTGGTGATCAGAAACTCGTGCGCGACGCCGTCCAGATCGGTGATGATGAGCCGCTGCTTGCCCTTGGTGTCCTTGCCGAACGAGACCGTCCCCGTGACCTCCGCGAGCATGCCCGCGTCCTTGGGCGTGCGCGCCTCGAACAGCTCGGCGACCCGCGGCAGACCGCCGGTAATGTCGCGGGTCTTGGAGGTCTCCTGCGGCACGCGCGCCAGCACCTCGCCCACGGCAACGCGCTGGCCGTCCTTCACCGTGATCAGAGAACCCACCTGGAAGGTGATCGTGATCGGATGGTCGGTGCCGGCGATGCGGATTTCCTCGCCCGCATCGTTCAGGAGCTTCACCTGCGGCCGCAGTCCCTTGACGGCGGTGCCGCGGCGCTTCGGATCGATGACCACCAGGGTCGAAAGTCCGGTCACTTCGTCGATCTGCTTGGCGACGGTTGCGCCTTCCTCCACGTGCTCGAACTTGATCGCGCCGCCGTACTCGGTGACGATGGGCCGGGTGTGCGGATCCCATGTCGCCAGCGCCTGCCCGGCGCGAACCGCGGTGCCGTCGGAGACCGCAAGCGTCGCGCCATACGGAACCTTGTGCCTTTCGCGCTCGCGCCCGTTGTCATCGGTAACGAGAACCTCGCCGGTGCGCGAGATGACGACCTTTTCGCCCTTGGAGTTGGTCACGTAGCGCATCTGCGGCGTGAAGCGCACCGTCCCGCTCGACTTCGCTTCCACCTGGCTCGCCACCGCGGTGCGCGAGGCAGCGCCGCCGATGTGGAAAGTGCGCATCGTGAGCTGCGTGCCGGGCTCGCCGATCGACTGCGCGGCCATCACCCCGATCGCCTCGCCGATATTGACCTGCGAGCCGCGCCCGAGATCGCGCCCGTAGCACTTGGCGCACAGGCCCCAGCGGGTGTCGCAAGTCAATGGGGTCCTCACGCGCACTTCGTCGATGCCGAGCTCTTCGATGGCCTCCACCTCGTCCTCGTTCAGGAGCGTCCCCGCGGGGTAAAGGACTTCCTGCGTCTCCGGGTGCGCCATGTCGGAGGCGATGACACGGCCGAGAATGCGCTCGCGCAAGGGCTCGACCACTTCGCCGCCTTCGACCAGCGGCTTCATCGTTACGCCGTTCGCCGTTCCGCAGTCTTCCTCGGTCACCACCAGGTCCTGGGTGACGTCCACCAGGCGCCGAGTCAGGTAGCCCGAGTTGGCAGTCTTGAGCGCGGTGTCGGCCAGCCCCTTGCGCGCGCCGTGGGTCGAAATGAAGTACTGCAGAACGTTCAGTCCCTCGCGGAAATTCGCCGTGATCGGGGTTTCGATGATGGAACCGTCGGGCTTGGCCATCAGGCCGCGCATGCCGGCGAGCTGGCGGATCTGCGCCGCCGAACCGCGCGCCCCGGAGTCGGCCATCATGTAGATCGAGTTGAACGACTCCTGTTTGACCTTCTCGCCCGCGCGGTTGCGCACTTCTTCGTGCGAGAGCTGGTCCATCATCGCCTTGCCGACCTGATCGCCGGTGCGGCCCCAGATATCGACCACCTTGTTGTAGCGCTCGCCGGCGGTGACCAGGCCGGACGTGTACTGCTGCTCGATTTCCTTCACCTCGGTTTCGGCCACCGCGATCAGTTCGTGTTTTTGGCTCGGCACGAGCATGTCGTCGACGCAGATCGAGATGCCTGCGCGCGTAGCGAACATGAAGCCGGCCTGCATCAGCTTGTCGGCAAAAATGACCGTCTCGCGCAGACCGCAACGCCGGAAGGCGGCATTGATGAGCCTGGAGATCTCCTTCTTCTTCAACGCCTTGTTGATCAGCTCGTAGGGCAGGCCCGCCGGCAGAATCTCCGAGAGCAGCGCGCGGCCGACGGTGGTCGCGTAACGCGTCAACTTCTCGACCTTGGCGCCGTTCGGCGCGAACTCGTATTCGCGGATGCGCACCGCGATGGAAGCGTGAAGATCCACCCGGCCCGAATCGTAGGCGCGCGACACTTCGGCGACGTCGGCAAAAGTCATTGCATCGCCGCGGGCGGCGATGTGCTCGCGGGTCGCGTAATACAGCCCGAGCACGATGTCCTGCGAAGGCACGATGATCGGGTCGCCGTTGGCCGGCGAGAGGATGTTGTTCGAGGCGAGCATGAGCGCCCTTGCCTCCATCTGCGCCTCGAGCGAAAGCGGGATGTGCACCGCCATCTGGTCGCCGTCGAAGTCGGCGTTGAACGCCGCGCACACCAGCGGATGAAGCTGGATCGCCTTGCCCTCGATCAGGACCGGCTCGAACGACTGGATGCCCAGGCGATGCAGCGTGGGCGCCCTATTGAGCATGACCGGGTGTTCGCGGATCACCTCTTCGAGGATATCCCACACCGCCGGCGTTTCCGCTTCCACCTCGCGCTTGGCCGCCTTGATGGTAGTCGCTATGCCCTGGATCTCCAGCTTGTGGAAAATGAAGGGCTTGAACAGCTCGAGCGCCATCTTCTTCGGCAAGCCGCATTGGTGCAGTTTGAGCTGCGGCCCGACCACGATCACCGAGCGGCCCGAATAGTCCACGCGCTTGCCGAGCAGGTTCTGGCGGAAGCGGCCGCCCTTGCCCTTGATCATGTCGGCGAGGCTCTTGAGCGGGCGCTTGTTCGCGCCGGTCATCGCCTTGCCGCGGCGCCCGTTGTCGAGCAGCGAATCGACCGCCTCCTGCAGCATGCGCTTCTCGTTGCGCACGATGATTTCGGGCGCTTTCAGCTCGAGCAGGCGCTTGAGCCGGTTGTTGCGGTTGATCACCCTGCGATACAGGTCGTTCAGGTCGGAGGTCGCAAAGCGCCCGCCGTCGAGCGGCACCAGCGGGCGCAGCTCGGGCGGCAGCACCGGCAGCAC
>JACPRN010000234.1 GCA_016189945.1 Betaproteobacteria bacterium | reverse complement strand
TCGAGCGCGCGCTCTCCGCCGGCGAAAGCGAGGTCCTCGATCGGCTTCTCACCTACGGCGGCGCACCGGCCGATCGCGACGCGTGCGGCGCCATGCTGCTCGTGGTCCCGCGGGTGGGAACGATTTCGCCGTGGTCATCCAAAGCCACCGACATCGCGCGCCAGTGCGGGCTGGCGGCCGTGCAGCGCATCGAGCGCGGCGTTGCCTACCGGTTCGACGGTAGGGATCTGATCGCGCGCCACCGGAGCGCCATCGCCCCGCTCGTTCACGATCGCATGACCGAAACGGTGTTCGAGCGCGAAGAGGAGGCCTCGGCGCTGTTCCGGCATTTCGCGCCCAGGCCGCTGGCGCTGATCGACGTGCTCGGGCGCGGGCGCGCCGCGCTCGAAGAGGCGAACCAGGCGCTCGGGCTCGCCCTTGCGCCCGATGAAATCGATTACCTGCTCGAGCATTTCGGCGCGCTCGGACGCAACCCGACCGATGTCGAGCTGACCATGTTCGCGCAGGCGAATTCGGAGCACTGCCGGCACAAGATCTTCAACGCCCAGTGGGTGATCGACGGCGAGCCGCAGGAGCGCTCGCTTTTCGCCATGATCCGCACGACCCACGCGCTCAATCCCCAAGGGACGGTGTCGGCGTACGCGGACAACGCCGCGGTCATGCAGGGCCGGGAGGTCGCGCGCTTCTATCCGGACAACCTCGGGCGTTACGGCGCGCACGCGGAACTCACGCATACGCTGATGAAATGCGAGACGCACAATCATCCGACCGCCATCTCGCCCTATGCGGGCGCGGCGACCGGCTCGGGCGGCGAAATCCGCGACGAGGGCGCGACCGGCCGCGGCGCGCGGCCCAAGGCGGGCTTGTGCGGCTTTTCGGTCTCGAACCTGTGCATTCCGGGGTTCGAGCAGCCCTGGGAGCAAACCGCGGGGGCGCCCGCGCGCATCGCTTCCGCCCTGCAAATCATGCTCGAAGGCCCGATCGGCGCGGCTTCGTTCAACAACGAGTTCGGGCGCCCGAACCTGGCGGGGTATTTCCGTGCTTTCGAGGCGAACATCGGCGGCGTCTGGCGCGGCTACCACAAGCCGATCATGATCGCAGGGGGCATCGGCAACATCGGCGCCGCGCACGCGCACAAGGCGCCGCTGCCCGAGGGCGCGCTGCTCGTGCAGATCGGCGGTCCCGGATTTCTGATCGGCATGGGCGGCGGGGCGGCCTCGAGCATGGACACCGGCGCCAACACCGAGGACCTCGACTACGATTCGGTGCAGCGGGGAAACGCCGAGATCGAGCGCCGCGCGCAGGAGGTGATCGACCGCTGCTGGCAGCTTGGCGCGGACAATCCGATCCTGTCGATTCACGACGTCGGCGCCGGAGGGCTCTCCAACGCGCTGCCCGAAATCGTTCACGGCGCCGGGCGCGGGGCGCGCATCGACTTGCGCGCTGCGCCGAACGAGGAGCCCGGCATGACGCCGCGCGAAGTCTGGTGCAACGAGGCGCAGGAGCGCTACGTGCTCGCCATCGCGCCTGCCGGCCTCGATTCTTTCCGCCGCATGTGCGCGCGCGAACGCTGCCCGTTCGCGGTGCTCGGGGCGGCAACAGCCGATCAGCGCCTGCGGGTCGAAGACCCGCATTTCGGCAACGCGCCGGTCGACATGGCGCTTGCCGTGCTGCTCGGCAAGCCCCCGCGCATGACGCGCGAGGTGCGCCGCGCGCGGCCTCAGCTTTCGCCGCTTGCGCTCCAAGGCATCGATCTGCGCGAGGCCTGCTACCGCGTGCTGCGCGCGCCGACCGTGGCCGACAAGAGTTTTCTCATCACCATCGGCGACCGCACGGTCGGCGGCCTGTGCGCGCGCGATCCCTTTGTCGGTCCCTGGCAGGTGCCGGTGGCCGACTGCGCAGTGACGCTGCTCGATTTTTCCGGGTACGCGGGCGAGGCCTATGCCATGGGCGAGCGCTCGCCCCTGGCGCTCATCGACCCGGAGTCCTCCGGAAGAATGGCGGTCGCCGAGGCGATCACGAATCTCGCCGCGGCGCGGGTAGAGTCGCTTGCGCGCGTCAAGCTCTCGGCCAACTGGATGGCCGCGGCGGGCTTTCCCGGCGAGGACGCGGCGCTTTTCGATGCCGTGCGCGCGGTGGCGCTGGAGCTGTGCCCGCGGCTCGGCATCAGCATTCCGGTGGGAAAGGACTCGCTTTCCATGCGCACGGTGTGGAAGGCGGAGGGCGTCGAGCGCACCGTGGTTGCGCCCCTGTCGTTGATCGTGACGGCGTTCGCGCCGTGCGAGGACGCGCGCAGGACGCTCACGCCGCATCTCCGCTGCGATTGCGGCGAGACCGACCTCGTGCTGATCGATCTCGGCGGCGGCAGGAACCGCCTGGGCGGCTCGATGCTCGCGCAGGTGTTCGGGCGGTTCGGGGACGTCGCGCCCGATCTGGATGAGCCGGAGGCGCTCGCGCGCTTCTTCGCCGCGGTCCAGGCGCTCGCCCGCGACGGGCTCGTCCTTGCCTATCATGACCGCTCCGACGGCGGCCTGTTCGCCGCCGCCTGCGAGATGGCCTTCGCCGGACACTGCGGCGTCACGCTCGATTGCGGGCCGGAGGAGGATGGCGAGCGCCTGATCGCTTCACTCTTTGCCGAGGAGTTGGGGGCGCTCCTCCAGATCCGCACGGCCGATCGCGAGCGCGTGCTCGCGCGCCTGCGCGAGGCGCGCCTGCAGGCCTCGGTCATCGGCGGGCCGAACCGGAGCGACGAAATCAAGCTGCTGCGAAACGGCACGCCCATCCTGGCCGAGGCGCGCATCGCGCTCCAGCGCGCCTGGTCGGAAGTGAGCTACAGGATGCAGTCGCTGCGCGACAATCCCGCGTGCGCGCGCGAGGAGCACGAACGCATAGGCGATGCCGCCGATCCCGGAATCTCGCCCCTGGTGCGTTTCGATCCGGCCGAGGATGTTGCGGCACCGTACATCGCCCGCGGCGCGAGGCCCAAAATGGCCGTGCTCCGAGAGCAGGGCGTGAACGGCCAGGTGGAAATGGCCGCGGCATTCGACCGCGCCGGTTTCGACGCCCATGACGTGCACATGAGCGACATCATCGAAGGCCGGGTGTCGCTGCGAGGGTTCCAGGGATTTGCCGCTGCGGGCGGGTTTTCCTACGGCGACGTTCTTGGCGCCGGCGCGGGCTGGGCGAAGTCGATCCTGTTCAATCCCAGAGCGCGCGAGGAGTTCGGCGCATTCTTCTCGCGCGGCGACAGTTTCGCGCTCGGGGTGTGCAACGGCTGCCAGATGATGAGCGAGCTGCGCGAGCTGATTCCGGGGGCCGCGGATTGGCCCCGCTTCGTCAAGAACCGTTCCGAGCAGTTCGAGGCGCGGCTGGTGACGGTGGAGGTGCTCGATAGCCCCTCGCTCTTTTTCTCCGGCATGGCGGGCAGCCGCTTGCCCGTGGCCACCGCGCACGGCGAGGGACGGGCATGGTTCGACCGCGAGGGCGGCGCCGAGCGGGCGCTGGCCGCGCTGCGCTACGTCGATAACCGCGGCGCGGCGAGCGAAACCTACCCCTGCAATCCGAACGGCTCGCCTCTAGGGGTCACCGGCCTCACCACGGCAGACGGTCGCTTCACGATCCTCATGCCGCACCCGGAACGCGGCTTTCGCAGCGTGCAGCATTCGTGGCACCCCGTCGATTGGGGCGAGGACAGTCCCTGGATGAGGATTTTCCGCAACGCGCGGCGCTGGGTCGGGTAGGGGCCTGGTGCGCCGCCCACCCCGGCTTATTCCACCTTCGCTTTGGCGCGCAGGTCGCCCACCAGCCGCTGAATTTCCTGCTCCTGCAGCATGCCGAGGATGCGCTGCTTGACCGAGTCGAAGGCGGGAACCTGGGCCGTACGCACGTCGTCGAGCCTGATCACGTGCCAGCCGAACTGCGACTGCACCGGCGCGTCGGTGGTCTTGCCTTTCTCCAGCCTCACCATGGCGTCGGCAAAAGGCTTGGTGTAGTTGGCCGGCACCGCCCAGTCGAGCTCGCCGCCCTTGTCCTTGGAGCCGACGTCTATTGACTGCTTG
Organism: Betaproteobacteria bacterium; assembly: GCA_016189945.1. Taxonomy (GTDB): domain Bacteria; phylum Pseudomonadota; class Gammaproteobacteria; order Burkholderiales; family SG8-39; genus JACQTO01. The sequence continues at coordinate 8,285 of JACPRN010000234.1, read as the reverse complement.
GCAAGCTCCTCGAACTTGCCGCCCTTGTTGAGCTTTTCGATGATCTCTTTCGCCTCGGTGTCCTTGTCGACCAGGATATGGCGCGCCTTGTACTCCTTGTCGCCGCGCTCGCTCTTGACTCTCTCGTATTCCGTGCGCACCGCTTCATCCTTGATCGGGTGCGCCTTGAAGTGCTCCTGCAAAAACGCCTGGAATATGACCTGCTTGCGCGCCAAATCAAGCTGGACCTGGAGGTCGGCGGTCTTGGTCAGTCCCCTGCGCTCGGCCTCCTGCACCACCAGCTCGACGTTGATGAGACGGTCCAGCACGGCCTCGCGCACCTGGGCATTGTCCGGCGAGCCTTGCCCGGCCTGCTGCTTGACGATGAAATCGACGCGCGATTTCAGTATCGGCTTGCCGTTCACGGTTGCCGCCCTGGTCTGCTCCTTGGCCTGCGCCAGCGCCCCTGCGGGGATGGCTCCGGCGAGCAGCAAGGCGAGAAACAGGCGCAATTTCATGGGAATTCCTTTTGTACGGATGGAAAAAAGATCATAGCTCATCGGGGGCGAGCGCGTTGATGGCGAGGGCGTGGATTTCCGTCATCAGGGGCCCCAGCGCGGCGTAGACGATGCGATGCCGCGCGATCCTGTCCTTGCCGGCGAATTGGCGCGAGACGATGCGCAGCCGGAAGTGGCTGCCTCCCGGCTTCCAGCCGGCATGACCGAGATGCTGGCCGGACTCGTCGAGTAGTTCCAACGACTCCGGTTCGAGCGCGGCGAGGTGTTCTTCGATGGACTGGGCAAGAGTGCTCATGCTCGAACGTTCATCGCCGCCGGCGGCGGGCCGGCCCGCGTCAACGCTGCTGCTCCTTTTCCTGGATGTTGCGCGCGAGATACACGGCCTGCAGGATGACGAACACCAGCATCAGGCCCATGCCGCCGAAAAGCTTGAAGTTCACCCAGGTATCGGTCGAGAAATTGTACGCGACGTACAGATTGGCCGCGCCCATGAAGACGAAGAAGCCGATCCAGCTCCAGTTGAGCCTGGACCACACGGCCTCGGGCATCGACACCTGCTCGGCGAGCATGATCCGGATCAGGTTCCTGCGGAAAAATATTTGCGCTCCCATCAGGCTCGCCCCGAAGGCCCAGTAGAGCACCGTCGGCTTCCACTTGATGAAGGTCTCGTCCTGCAGCGCGAGCGTCGCCCCTCCGAACACGATGATGATCGCCAGGCTGACCCACATCATCTTGTCCACCTTGCGGCCGCGAAACTTGAGCCAGCCGACCTGCGCGAGCGAGGCCGCAATGGCGACCGCGGTCGCAACGTAGATTCCGGCGACCTTGAAGGCGACGAAGAACAGGATGACGGGAAACAGGTCAAAGAGAAACTTCATTGCGTAATTATACCGGCGGGATTCGGAAACGAGGCACTTATCAGGCTGGATATTGGCGGGTATGGCGAGACTTCACGGCTATTAGGTCTCCACGTTTTCGTGCAGTTGCAAGCAACCGCACGAAAACGTGGAGATTGATAAAGGCAAAAAGCGACACCGCTGCCGGCTCGTCCGGCTCCTCAGCCCTTCCTTTCCAGCGTCAGCGCGGCCGAGTTGATGCAGTAGCGCTTGCCGGCGGGTTTGGGACCGTCGTCGAAGACATGGCCCAGGTGCGCGTCGCAGGCCGCGCACAGGACTTCGGTGCGGCGCGTGAACCACGAATAGTCTTCCTCGCCGCGGATGCATTCGGGCGCGATCGGCGCGCTGAAGGACGGCCAGCCGCTGCCGGAGTCGAACTTCGCTTCCGAGCTGAACAGGGCCGCGGCGCAGCACGCGCAGCGGTAGGTGCCCTTGTCCCTGCAATTCGCGTATTCCCCTGTAGAGGCGGGTTCCGTGCCCCTCTTGCGCGTGACGTTGTATTGCAGGGGCGTCAACTGGGCGCGCCACTCAGCGTCGGTCTTGCGAATCTTGGCGCTCATGCCGGCCGCGCGCGCACTTGCCGAACTTTCGGCCCGTTCACAGGATTTCGGCCGCGTGGTCGGCAAGGCGCGAGCGTTCCCCGCGCTGCAGGGTGACGTGCCCAGAATGCGCCCAGCCCTTGAAGCGGTCGACGACGTAAGTGAGGCCCGAAGAGCCTTCGGTGAGGTAGGGCGTATCGATCTGCGCAATGTTGCCCAGGCACACGACCTTGGTGCCGGGGCCGGCGCGTGTGATGAGGGTCTTCATCTGCTTGGGCGTCAGGTTCTGGGCCTCGTCGATGACCAGGTACTTCCTGATGAAAGTGCGCCCGCGCATGAAATTGAGCGACTTGATCTTGATGCGCGAGCGGATGAGGTCGCGCGTCGCCGCGCGGCCCCAGTCGCCGGCGTCTTCATCGGGCTTGTTGAGCACGTCCAGGTTGTCCTCCAGCGCGCCCATCCACGGCGTCATTTTCTCTTCCTCGGTGCCGGGCAAGAACCCGATGTCCTCGCCCACGGGCACCGTGACGCGCGTCATGATGATCTCGGAGAAGAGCTTGGACTCCAGCGTGTGCATCAGGCCCGCGGCGAGCGCCATCAGCGTCTTGCCGGTACCGGCCTGGCCGAGCAGGCTGACGAAGTCGATATCCGGGTTCATGAGCAGATTCAGCGCGAAGTTCTGCTCGCGATTCCTCGCCGTGATGCCCCACACGTTGTTCCTGGCGTGGCCGTAGTCCTTGATCGTCTCGATCACCGCCGCCTTCGCCGTCACCTCCTTCACCATGGCGTAGAGCGGGCGCTCGCCCTCCTGATAGACGAATTCGTTCAGCATCAGGCTCTGGCACAGCGGTCCGCGCACGCGGTAATAAGTGCGGCCGTCTTTTTTCCACGACTCGACGCTGTGGCCGTGGCTGTCCCAGAAATCGGCCGGGAGTTCGCGCACACCCGTATAGAGAAGCTCGGTGTCCTGCAGGACCTTGTCGTTGAAATAGTCCTCCGCGGCGAGACCGAGGGCGTGCGACTTGATGCGCATGTAGATGTCCATGGACACCAGTAACACGAGTCGCTGCGGGTGGCGCTTCTGTAGGTACATGACCACGCCGATGACGTAATTGTCTGCCTTGCCGATCGGCAGGCTCGCCGGAACATGCCCGGTGATCGCCTCGGTCTGAAGGAACAGGCGCCCGGTGGCCGTGTCCGCCTCGTGGCGCTTGAGGGCAATGCCGTCCTTGATGTCGCCGGCGCCGTGGCTGACGATGTCGTCCAGGTAGCGGCTCGCCTGGCGCGCGTTGCGCGCGACTTCCGACATCCCCTTCTTGTTGTTGTCCAGCTCTTCGAGCGTCATGATCGGAATGTAGATGTCATGCTCGGCGAAACGGAACAGGCTGGTCGGGTCGTGCATCAGCACGTTGGTGTCAAGGACGAACAGCTTGGTGGGGCTTTGGTGCTGCGCCGGACGCTTTCGCGGCGAAGGCATCGGCTTTTCGTGAATGGCGGCGTAGGAGTGGTCGAGTGCGGCGCGGGAATCAGACTGCTCTGACAAAGTCGAGTACCTCCTGGACATGCCCCGGAACCTTTACTCCCCGCCACTCGCGCCGAACCAGCCGATCCCTGTCAAGAACGAAAGTGCTGCGCTCGATGCCGCGAACCTTCTTGCCGTACATGTTCTTCATCTTGATCACGGCGAACAGGCTGCAGACCCTTTCGTCCTCGTCCGAGAGCAGTTCGAACGGGAAAGCCATCTTGGTCTTGAAATTGCGGTGCGAAGCCACGCTGTCGCGCGAAACGCCGACGACCTCGCAATCGGCGCGGCGGAATTCCGCATACAGGTCGCGGAAGTCCGAACCCTCGGCGGTGCATCCCGGGGTATTGTCCTTCGGATAGAAATAGACCACCAGCAGCGCGCTCTTGACTTCGGACAGGCGAAACGGCTCCTCCCCCGTTCCCGGGAGCGAAAAATCGCTTATCGCCTGGTTGAGCATCGACGGTCCGCCCACGCGCCAATTGAACCCGAATACCCACGGGAAATCAAGCGAGGAACTCCTTGTCTTGCAGGGCGACGGTCCCGGAACGCCCGGACACCGTGCCCTCGATGACTTCGTGTCGCGGCAAGGCGGCGAAATCCAGTTCACCCGCGATCTCGCCCAGGCTCACCAGATCGAACCCCATCGCCCGCCAACCCTCGAGCATGCGCTCGAATACGCTCGCCAGCTTGCCGCCCTCGAATTCCGCGTGCAAGGTATAGACATGCCCGGTGGGCCGCGGGTTCTCGCTCAGCTTGAGAATCGCAGCGGCGATGTTGTCGCGACCGATGCCGTCCAGGCCGATCATCTCATCGAGCGTCGGCAGCGTCGTCGGAAGCTGCGGGCAGGCGATCGGCTCGGCGCGGATGACCGGCACGAACGGGCAAGTGCCGCGCGTGTCGGAGGCAAAGCGGAATCCGAGGCGCTGGGTGAGGCGAAAGGCGTGAATGTTCATCTGCCAGCCCGCGGCGCCGTGGACTCTGGCGCTCTCGCCGAAAATTCCGGCAAAGCGCTCGCACGCGAGCCGCATTTCGCGCGCGGTCCACTCCGCTCCGGCGCCGGCGACCCCGTCCTGCCAGCGCACATGGTCCCAGCAGTGGATGCCGACCTCGAAACCCGCCTCACGCGCGTGCCGCAGGACATCGGCGCAGTTGTGGCCGATGTCGGAACCGGGGAGCAGCGTTCCGCGGAGCAGGGTCTTCAGCCCGTAGTGCTCGAGCACCGAGGTTCGCGTAACCTTCTTCGCGAATCCGCGCCGGAACAGGCGCTTGATCGCGCGGCCGGTGTGGTCGGGGCCGAGGCTGAACAGGAACGTCGCGCCGGCTTTGTGTTTCTTGAGCAGATCGATGAGCCGCGGAACGCCCTCGCGCGTGCCGCGGTAGGTGTCGACATCGATCTTGAGGGCGAGTTTCAAGGGGTGCCGGGGATTCAGCAGCGCATAGGGCGAGAACTAGCGCACTCGTCGAGAATTTGCTTTTCAATAGGTCTCGTCATTGTGCGCTGCAATTGCATGCAATTGCAGCGCACAATGACGAGATTGATAAAGGCAAAAGCAACACCGCTGCTTCCGACCCGTTCGCTTCGGTTCCTCAATCCACCAAATGCCTCGCTTCCGCCACATGCGTGCGATAGGCGTCGAAAATGCGCCTGAGCGCCTCGGCCATGCCGATCCGCGGGCGCCACTTCAAGTCCCTGCAGGTGTTGGCGATCCTGGGAACGCGGTTCTGCACGTCCTGGTAGCCCGTGCCGTAATAGGACTGGGCGCTGGTGTTGACGATGCGCACTTTCGTTGCCTTGGCGCGGTATTCCGGATAGGTGAGGGCGAGCGAGCGCATCATTTCGGCGAGTTTCCGCACCGAGAAATTGTTTCTCGGGTTGCCGATGTTGTAGATCTTTCCCGAGGCGATGCGGTCCTTGTTCTCGATGATCTTCAGCAGCGCGTCGATGCCGTCATCGATGTAGGTGAAGGCGCGCTTCTGGCTGCCGCCGTCCACGAGCTTGATGTTCTCGCCGCGAACGAGATGGCCGAAGAACTGGGTGATGACGCGCGAGCTGCCCTCTTTTGCCGTGTTGATCGAATCCAGTCCCGCGCCGATCCAGTTGAACGGCCGGAACAGGGTGAAATCCAGGGACTCCTCCATGCCGTAGCCCCAGATCACCCGGTCCATGAGCTGTTTGGCGCAGGCGTAAATCCAGCGCGGCTTGTTGATCGGGCCGTACACGAGGGGCGATCCCTCCGGGTCGAACTCGCGGTCGGCGCACATGCCGTAGACCTCCGAAGTCGAGGGGAAGATGAGCCGCTTGCCGTGCTTGACGCAGGAGCGAACGATCGGCAGGTTGGCCTCGAAATCGAGCTCGAACACCTTGAGCGGCTGCTTCACGTAGGTCGCGGGCGTGGCGATCGCCACCAGCGGCAGCACCGTGTCGCACTTGCGGATGTTGTATTCGATCCACTCGCGGTTGATGGTGATGTCTCCTTCGAAGAAATGAAAGCGGCGCTCGGGCAGCAGGTCCTCGATGCGGTCGGTCTGCATGTCCATGCCGTAGACCTCCCAGTCGGTCGCGGCGATGATGCGTTTGGACAGGTGATGGCCGATGAAGCCGTTGACGCCGAGGATGAGGATTCTTTTCATTGTTTAGGGGCGGGACGAAAATTCATGTTGGGTAGAAATTACCGGACAAGATGCAGGCACCGCTTGAAGCGATCATATACCAGGCGGCTGTTCTCAGACCGCAAATGTTCAGCCAACACGTTCCTGCCCGGCCCGCTGCTCCCGATCAGACCGGCCACCTGCCGGGCGATCATGCGCACGTCAACGCCGGCCGTCCCCATGCCGAGGATGGCTGCGACGAGTTCTTCGTCGGTCAGCGCGCAAGCGCCCTTTCCCCGCTGCTTCTCGCGGGCACCGCTGTGCTCCGGCATGTCCTTGATGGTCTTCACCGCTTCATTGCATCAGTCTCAGCGCCCATTGCATCAGTCTCACTGCTATTTGCGCCAGTTTGAGACTGATGCAATAGGCAAGGTCCGGGAGCGTAAAGCGCGCCCAAGCCGCGTTTATTCGGCTTGATCAACCACCCGGACGTCGTCAAGTCCCTGAGATAACGGGTCGCTGCGATGCGGTTTACCACCAGCATTCTGCGGACATCCTCATTGCGAAGTCCCCCGTTTCTTTGCAGAACCGGCAGCAGATCGACAAATCCGGCAGGCATATCTGGGTGCGCGGCAAAGGGCTCCTGGACGAGGTAAATCCGGCTCCTTTTCTCCGCCGAGCGCGCTACCCCCTTACGGATCATGTCCTTGATCGCGATCGATGCTCCGTAGATGTCGGTGCCTAGCAAGGTCTGACAATCCCGGCTGGTGAACCGGTCGCCATGAGCATGGGCATGGGCCAGCACGCGCTTCTGGTCACCGGAGAGTTCCACGGCCTTGAATTTGGATAACCACTCCAACGTGGCACGATCGTAGATGGGTTCGTTGCGCAGGGTCACATTGACCACCGCGCCGCCGACGGCCTCGAACCGCGGCGGGTAGTAGCCGGCGCGCTCCATTTCGTCGAACATGCGCGGCACGCCTTCGCCCAGTTCGCGCATATAGCCCATGGCGGTCAGCACCCGGACGATCAGCGGATTGCGCGAGCAGTGCATGTGCTGGCGCTGCGCCAGCGCATCCAGCGTCACGGGCGACGGCGGCATGCCAGGACTGCGAATCTCCATGCGGTCGTCGAACATCCACACTTCGATGCCTAATCCGCGAATGCTGTAGTCCCGGTGCGCGACGGCGTTGACGATCGCCTCCTGCCAGGCAAAGGTCGGGTATTCGAGTTTCTCGATGAAGAACAGGTCATGTAGTTGCTGGCGCTCGCGGATGAAGGGCCGGATGGCCTCGAATGCCTTTTCCAGCAGCACGGCGAGCGGCGCTTCGACCCGGAACCGTTTGGCGATATTAAGTTTCGCCCCAGATTTTCGTTCGGTGCCCTCCCAGCGGACGAAGTCAATCCCACAGCGATCGTGCCAGCGCGCCGGATCGCTTCCGAACAATCTTCGGCCAGCAATTCGGTGGTGATTTCCGTGCGCGCGTCCACGACTACCGGATTGAGCAGATAGCCCTCGCGCACGCCTTCGATAAGGCTATAGCGGAAGGTCGGTACGCCGCTTTCGCATCCGAATGTCTTGTAGCTATCCAGCAACTGCCGGCGTTCCCACTCGCGCGGGTCGCGCTGACTGATCCTGGCAGGATCAATTTTCTTCAGGTAGTCCTTCGGCGTTGCGGTCAACCCGAGCTTGTAGCCGATGAAATACTCGAACACCGCACGGCTGTTGCCACCGATTGAGCGGTGCGCTTCGTCTGAAATTAGTAGGTCAAAGTCGGTCGGCGAAAATAGCCGCCGGTACTTGTTGTTGAACTGGAGGCTTTGAATCGTGGACACCACGATCTCGGCCTTGCGCCAGTCGTCGCGATTTTCCTTGTAAATAACCGTGCGGAAGTCGTTCTTCAGCAGGCGGACGAAGGCTTTCCATGCCTGGTTTTCGAGTTCAATGCGGTCAACCAGGAAAAGAATCCGTTTGGCGTTGCCCGTTCGCAAATAGAGCTTGATGACCGCGGCAGCGGTCAGCGTCTTTCCAGTGCCGGTGGCCATTTCGAACAAGAAGCGGGTCTGGCCCCGGCGCCCGGCATCCTGAAGCGCCGCCACCGCGCGCAATTGATAGGGACGGAGGAACTTCAGCTCGGTATCTTTGATGAAATCGTCGCGGTGACCGGCATCGTTCCACCGGAGATCGTTCCGGTAGTTCGGATTCTGGGTTACCGCAACGTAGTCGGTCTCGATCCGC
>JACPRN010000229.1 GCA_016189945.1 Betaproteobacteria bacterium | reverse complement strand
GAACCGCACACACGGTTCGGAGGGCGGGGAGGGGCCATCGCTCCTTTCCGACCCCTATCAGAGTAGTTCAGCGATGAGTACTGGATCCCCGCTTTCGCGGGGATGACGGAGGCACGTCATGCGGTTATGTAATCCTCAATAAATACGTCTCGACGGTTCTTCGCAGTTGCTTGCAACTGCGAAGAACCGTCGAGATCGATAAAGGCTGGAGCTGCGCCGCGCTTCGCCCGCCTTACGTTTCCTGCACTTCCGGCAGCGGCGATTCCTGCTCCGGATATTTCAGCGCAATCTTGTCGTTGGCGTCGATGTCGATGGTCACGCGCCCGCCGTTCGCCAGGCGCCCGAAAAGCAGCTCGTCGGCGAGCGCCTTGCGGATCTTGTCCTGGATCAGCCGGCTCATCGGCCGCGCGCCCATCAACGGATCGAAGCCGTGCTTCGCCAGGTGCACGCGCAGCGCGTCGGAGAAAATCGCTTCGACCTTCTTCTCGTGAAGCTGCGCCTCGAGCTGCATCAGGAACTTGTCCACCACGCGCAGGATGACCTCGTGGTCGAGCGCGCCGAAGGAGATGGTCGCATCCAGCCGGTTGCGGAATTCGGGCGAAAACAGGCGCTTGATCTCGCCCATTTCGTCGCCCGCCTCCTTCCTCGCGGTAAAGCCCATGACGGTCTTGTTCAGCGCCTCGGCGCCGGCGTTGGTGGTCATGATGATGATGATGTTCCTGAAGTCCGCCTTCCGGCCGTTGTTGTCGGTGAGCGTGCCGTGGTCCATCACCTGCAGCAGGATGTTGAATATGTCCGGATGCGCCTTCTCGATTTCGTCCAGGAGCAGCACCGCGTAGGGTTTCTTGGAGATGGCCTCGGTGAGCAGCCCGCCCTGGTCGAACCCGACGTATCCGGGCGGCGCCCCGATCAGGCGCGAAACGGCGTGCCGTTCCATGTATTCGGACATGTCGAAGCGGTGCAGCTCGATTCCCATGCAGTAGGCGAGCTGGCGCGCCACCTCGGTCTTGCCCACCCCGGTCGGCCCGGAGAAAAGGAAATTGCCGATCGGCTTCTGCGGGTTGCCCAACCCTGAGCGCGCGGTGCGGATCGCCGCAACCAGCGCTTCGATCGCCTTGTCCTGGCCGAAAACGACCGCCTTCAGGTCCCGGTCGAGGTTCTTCAACGCGCTGCGGTCGTCGTGCGACACGCTTTGCGGCGGGATGCGCGCGATCTTGGCGATGATCTCCTCGATCTCGGTTTTGCCGATCACCTTTTTCTGCTTCGATTTGGGCAGGATCTTCTGCGCCGCGCCGGCCTCGTCGATGACGTCGATCGACTTGTCGGGCAGGTGCCGGTCGGTGATGTAGCGGGCCGAAAGCTCGGCCGCGGCCGAGAGCGCGTTGGCGCTGTACTTCACGCCATGGTGGGACTCGAAGCGCGATTTCAGCCCGCGCAGGATGAGCACGGTTTCCTCGACCGAAGGCTCGGGCACCTCGATCTTCTGGAAGCGGCGCGAAAGCGCGTGGTCTTTTTCGAACACGCCCCGATATTCGTTGTAGGTCGTGGCGCCGATGCACTTCAGCGCTCCCGAGGAAAGCGCGGGCTTCAACAGGTTGGAGGCGTCGAGCGTGCCCCCCGACGCGGCGCCGGCGCCGATCAGCGTGTGGATTTCGTCGATGAACAGGATCGCATTGGGGCTGTCGAGCAACTGCTTCAAGACCGCCTTCAGGCGCCGCTCGCTATCGCCGCGGTACTGGGTGCCGGCAAGCAGCGCGCCCCTGTCGAGCGCGTACACCTGGCAGCGCGCCAGCACTTCGGGGACCTGACCCTCGACGATGTTGCGCGCGAGCCCTTCGGCGATCGCGGTCTTGCCCACGCCGGCCTCCCCGACCAGCAGCGGGTTGTTCTTGCGCCGTCGGCACAGCGTCTGTATCAGGCGCTCAAGTTCGCGCTCGCGCCCGATCAGCGGATCGATCTTCCCGGCGAGAGCCTGCGCGTTCAGGTTGGTGGTGTAGGTCTCCAGCGCGCCGCCTGCCTGCTGCTCCTCGTTCTGGTTTTCCTGCTCCTGCTCGCCCTGCTTCTCCTTGTTGCCCGGGGTCTTGGTGATCCCGTGGGAGATGTAGTTCACCACGTCGAGCCGGGTCACGCCCTGCTGGTGCAGGAAATAGACCGCATGCGAGTCCTTTTCGCCGAATATGGCGACCAGGACGTTGGCGCCGGTGACCTCCTTCTTTCCGGATGACTGCACGTGCAGGATCGCGCGCTGGATCACGCGCTGGAATCCGAGCGTCGGCTGGGTGTCGATCTCCTGCGACCCGGCGACCGTGGGCGTATGCGCGGCGATGAAGTCGGCGAGCGCCTTGCGCAGTTCGTCGATGCTGGCGGCGCAGGCGCGCAGCACCTCGGCGGCGGTCGGGTTGTCGAGCAGCGCCTGCAGCAGGTGCTCGACGGTGATGAACTCGTGCCGTTTCTGGCGTGCCTCGACAAAGGCCAGATGCAGACTGACTTCCAATTCCTGCGCGATCATCGTCAATTCATCCTTTAGTCCGGGAGCCGTGCAAGGGGGCGTGACCCTCGCCCGGCCCTCAGGTTTCTTCCATCACGCACTGCAGCGGATGCTGGTGCCTGCGTGCATAGGCCACTACCTGCTCAACCTTGGTCGTGGCGATATCCCTTGGGTACACGCCACAAACCCCCATTCCTTCGCGATGGACCTTGAGCATGATCTGCGTTGCCCTCTCGCGGCTCAGAGCGAAGAAATTCTGCAGCACCACGACCACAAACTCCATCGGAGTGTAATCGTCGTTCAGGATCAGCACCTTGAAAAGAGGCGGGGGCTTGACCCTGCTTTTCTTCGTTTCAAGTACCGTTCCTTCTCTAGTCGGGGTTGCCATACCTGCAAAACGTTAATGCCAGATTCTCCCACCCCACATAAGCATTAGACCGCATTCTCTCGGCGTAATTTCCCCACCGCTCGCCGGGGCCACAACTGATTCAGCCGCCGGCATGCTGCGCCGGCCGCCTTCCTGCTCTTAATGTACTGGTTGTCCCGGCCGACTGCAACCTTCCCCCAATAGGGGGAACGCGGCCGATGATCGCGGCGTTGACTGCGGCAGCGCAACTTGACGACGCCTGTCAAAGCAGGTAAAAGCCGTCCTGTGTTTGCGCTCAAGCGGTGTGCGGGTCGCGAGTCCTACTGCTGCGTTGAAGTTCAGGCATGGTTGCGGGGTGTCCCGGTGTTAATTTTCAGGAAGGGTCTATGCCAACAGGTCCGGTGTAGTGGTTCAACGATGCCAAGGGGTACGGCTTCATTCCTCCGGATGACGGCGGTGAGGATTTGTTTGCGCATTTCTCGGCGATCCAGATGGCTGGATTCAAGACGCTCAAGGAAGGCCAGAAGGTGCAGTTCGAGGTCACGCAGGGTCCCAAGGGCAAGCAGGCCTCCAACATCCAGGCACCCTGAGCGCAATGCTCTTCCGCGCCGGGAACACCGGCGCGGGCGTAGTTTCCGCCCGGGCGAGGGGCGGGCCCGGCGAGCGGCGGCCGCTGGCGCGGACGGATTTTTTCCCGCGTAACGTGGCGCAGGGACCGGAGCTTTCCCGAAACCTGGACCCGCGGCCCGTGGAAGCCGGCCCAGAGTCCAGATGACTGTCCTTTCACGCGATCTTCCCTGATGGTTCGCGGCGCGGAACGACGGTCCCGCGGGTCTCCGGGGCGCTCGAGGCACCCCAAGAGCGACGGCTCTTATCTGTTGATTTCATTGAATTAAATGGACAGCGGCCGCAGGTGCGGTTGGCGCTTTCCGGCCGCTTGTCAACCTGGCGGGGGAGGGCGCGTTAACGTGGGGGACTGGTCGCGTAGGCTGGTCGTCACCAAAACCTAAATATCTAGAGCGAGGAATATATGCAGAAGCTGATAGCCGTTCTTTTGGCCGCGATCTTTGCCGGCGTGACCCTGAACGCGGTTGCCGCTGACGAGATGAAGAAGGACACGAAGAAGGTCGAGAAGAAAGCCGAGAAAAAAGGCGAAAAGAAAGCAACCAAGAAGGTAGCCAAGAAAGGCGAGAAGAAAGACGAAATGAAGAAGTAATCCTTCGATGGAAGGTCAAAAGGCAGGGCTAGCCCCTGCCTTTTTTTGTAACGGATGCGTTCGGCATGAGCGCCGACCCCGTTGCCGCTCGGAGCGGGAGTAGCCGCTCCAACCCCATTTCCTGCCATGGCGAAGAAAGCTGCGCTGACCCCGTTCCTGCTGTTCATTGCCCTGCAAAACGCAGCGGCCCAGTTGCCCGTGGCGACGCTCAACGCCGGAATCCACGTGATCCGGGCCGAGGTCGCCGATACCTTCGAGTCCCGCGCGCGCGGGCTGATGCAGCGCGAGTCCCTGGGGCCGAACCAGGGGATGCTGTTCATCTTTCCCGAGGAAGCCGGGCACTGCATGTGGATGAAGAACACGCTGATCCCGCTCTCGGTCGCCTTTCTCGACGCCAAGGGACGCATCATCAACATCGCCGACATGCAACCGCATTCGGAACAGTCGCACTGCGCTGCGCGCCCGGCGCGCTATGCGCTGGAGATGTCCAAGGGATGGTTCTCGGCGAAGGGCGTGCGGCCTGGGAGCGTGATCCAGGGGCTCCAGCCTGTGCGCTGATCAGGCGAGTGTTGACGGCATCGGCGCATTTTTGGGGGTCAGGTCTTGCTTCTTGCCTTTCTTGCAAGAAGCAAGACCTGACCCCCAAGAACGTGGAGATCGATTAACGGCAAAACCAAACTCGCTGCGGCCGGCTCGCCCGCTTTGGGCACCGCCTCCGCCTTCTGCGCCGCCGGCGCTACATGCGCTCGATCATCGCCTGCGCGAACTTGGAGCAGGACACCTCGGTCGCCCCGCTCATCAGCCGCGCGAAGTCGTAGGTCACCACCTTGGCCGCGATGGTGTCCTCCATCGACTTGATCACCAGGTCGGCGGCCTCGGTCCAGCCCATGTGGCGCAGCATCATCTCGGCCGAGAGGATGAGCGAGCCGGGATTGACCTTGTCCTGGCCGGCGTACTTGGGCGCCGTGCCGTGCGTCGCCTCGAAGTTCGCGACCGTGTCGGACATGTTGGCCCCGGGCGCGATGCCGATCCCGCCCACCTGGGCGGCGAGCGCGTCGGAGATGTAATCGCCGTTCAGGTTCAGCGTGGCGATCACGTCGTACTCGGCCGGGCGCAGGAGGATCTGCTGCAGGAAGGCGTCGGTGATGACGTCCTTGACCACGATCCCCTGCGGGAGCTTCTGCCACGGTCCGCCGTCGATCGGCTTGCCGCCGAATTCGCGCTGCGCCAGCGCGTAGCCCCAGTCGCGGAATCCGCCCTCGGTGAATTTCTGGATGTTGCCCTTGTGCACGATGGTCACGGACTTGCGCTTGTTCTTGATCGCGTACTCGAATGCCTTGCGCACCAGGCGCTCGGTGCCTTCGCGCGACACCGGCTTGATGCCGATGGCGGAGGTGTTGGGGAAGCGGATTTTCTTCACCCCCATCTGCTCCTGCAGGTACTTGATGATCTTTCGCGCTTCGGGCGTCTCGGCCGGCCACTCGATTCCGGCGTAGATGTCCTCCGAGTTCTCGCGAAAGATGATCATGTCGGTCTTCTCCGGCTCCTTGAGCGGAGAGGGCACGCCCTTGAAGTAGCGCACCGGGCGCAGGCAGACGTACAGATCGAGCTCCTGGCGCAGCGCCACGTTGAGCGAGCGGATGCCGCCGCCGATCGGGGTGGTCAGCGGTCCCTTGATCGACACAACGTACTCCTTGACCGCGGCCAGGGTCTCCTCCGGCATCCACACGTCCTCGCCGTAGATGCGCGTCGCCTTCTCTCCGGCGTAGATCTCCATCCAGTGCAGCTTTCTGCCGCCCTTGTAGGCCTTGTTCACCGCGGCATCGATCACCTTGATCATCGCCGGGGTGATGTCGACGCCGGTGCCGTCGCCCTCGATATAGGGGATGATCGGGTTGTCGGGTACCGGTTTGGAAGGGTCGATCTTCTTGCCGTCCCTGGGAATCTTGATCTTGGAAGACGCGTTCATGCCAGCTCCATCGTAGGGTAAGGGAAGTTCTGCGTTGCGTGTGGTCGCTAGGGTCTTATCGCACCGTTGCAGGAACGGGAAACACGAGAGCGCGGTTCGGGAACCGGTGGCGTTCGATGATGGGCGCTCGCTGCGCGCGACCGGGTGCCATCCAACGGAGTGAATTATCCGGTAAACGCGCTCGTCGCGCCAGGGTAAGTTTCGCCGGCGGCAGAAAAGGAAGGGCCCGCGCGCTGCGGCGCGGGCAGCAGAAAACGAAAGGCCCGCGCGCCGGCGCGGGCAGCAGAAAACGAAAGGCCCGCGCGCCTGCGCGGGCCTTTGGGGGGGGAATCGGATCTTCGCGAATCAGCCGCCGAAGAACACCTGGGAGTGACCGCCGGCCGCCATGAAATACAGCATCGGGATCGACAGCAGGGTATTGACCCGCGAGGTGAGAAAGGCGACGCGGCGCGCCTTGTTTTTCTCTTCGTCGCTCGCCGGCACGATGCCGAGGACTTTCTTCTGGTTCGGCCAGATCAGGCCCCAGACGTTGAGCAGCATGATCGTGCCGAGCCAGGCGCCGACGCCGATCGCCATATGCGATTTTTGCAGCATGAACGCCGCGCCGAAGTTCGCCCCGAGCAGCGCCGCGCCGGCCAGCCAGGTGACGACCGCCGCCCAGCGGAAGTAAAGCAGCGCGCGCGGCATAACGTGCTTGGCGATCCCCGCGCCGGTCCCGTCAGCGGCGGCCGCCTTGGCCGCCTGCGCGTTGACGAAATTGAAAAAGTAAAGCAGTCCGATCCACATGACCCCGGCGAGGAAATGGATCCAGCGGGAAATTCCGGGTACCCATTCCATGTCAGCCTCCGAGCGCGGATTTGACGACCAGATGCAGGATGAGGGTGAGGATCAATCCGAGAATGATCGTTCCCCACAGCGAGTCGAGCGGGTTGTTCATAGGGTTAGTCTCCCGAGAAGCGGCCATGCCGGCCGGCCGATCATTTTCAGCGTAAAAGGATGGGGGCGCAATACTTAATTGTCCTTAACTTCCACGCGCGCTTTTGCCCCGCCGCGGGCGAATCGCAGCGAGAGCGGCTCGCCGATCGCGAGCGCCGCGGAGTCGCGCACGAGGCTGCCGTCGGCGCGCGCTGCCACGCTGTAGCCGCGTTCGAGCACGCGCATCGGGCCCAGGTGATCGAGACTCGAGGCGAGCGCGCCGATGCGCGCGCCGGCGCGCTCGAGAACCCCTTTCGCGCCGCTTGTGGCGCGCAGCGCGAGCGCCGACACCAGGCGCTCCAGTTCGGCCAGGCGCGGCGACTGGGCGCGGCGGCGATGCGCAATCGCCTCCAGGCGCCAGCGGCGATCTTCCAGCGCGCGCGCCACCGATTGCGACAGGCGCCGCTGCAGGCCGGCGAGGGTTTCGCCCTGCGCGCGCAGGCGCGCGGCGGGATGCTCGAGGCGCCTGGTCAGGTGGTCGAGCAACTGCATGCGGGTTTCCAGCGCGCGCATCGCCCGGCGCCTTGTGCGCCGCGCCAGCGAGCCGATGCGCTCCAGCAGCGCCGCGCGCTCCGGGCTCAACAGCTCCGCGGCTGCGGTGGGGGTGTGCGCGCGCACGTCGGCGGCAAAATCGGCGATGGTGAAATCGGTCTCATGCCCGATTCCCGTCACCACCGGAACCGCGCAGGCGCGGATCGCGCGCGCCAGCACTTCCTCGTTGAAAGCCCAGAGGTCTTCGATCGACCCGCCGCCGCGCGCGAGCAGCAGCACGTCGCACTCGCCTCGCTCCCCGGCGCGCTCGATTGCTGCGGCGATCTTCGCCGCAGCGCCTTCGCCTTGCACCGGAACCGGGTAGATCAGCACGTCGATCGAGGGATTGCGGCGTGCCATCGTCGACAGCACATCGCGAAGCGCCGCCGCCTGAAGCGAAGTCACCACCCCGACACAGCGCGCGAGCACGGGCAGCGGACGCTTCGCCGCCTGGGCGAACAGGCCCTCTTTCTCCAGCCGGTCGCGCAGCCGCAGATAGGCCTCGAACAGCGCGCCGCGTCCGGCGCGCCGCATGGTTTCGAGGTTGAGCTGAAAATCGCCCCGAGGCTCATACAGCGTGACCAGCGCCTGGACCTCGACTTTCATGCCCTCGCTCGGTGCCCAGCCGAGATATTGCAATCGGTGCCGGTACATCACGCAGCGCACCTGCGCCTCGTCGTCCTTGAGCGAGAAATAAGCGTGACCCGATCGGGCGATGCTCAGGTTGGAGATTTCCCCCGCCACCCACAGCAGCGGAAAGCGATGCTCGAGCAGGTCGCGGACGCTGCGATTGAGCGCCGAAACGCTCAGGATTTCCCCGGGAAGATCCGTGGAAACCCGCGCCAAATCTGGTTCTCCAGGCATGTGCCGATTCTAACCTATCCACAGCGCAGGGCCGATGTTGCGGCGCGCTTGCCCCGGAGCGCTGCGCCAGGGGCATAAGGCAGGCTATGTATCTGATGCAAAAGAACAATTGCTATCGTACAAAAAATGATCACAGGAAGAAAAAGCCTTGTGTCTGCTTGACTTAGCTGAGATTTCCCGCGACTAGGCACAGTCTTATCCACAGGAAATGTGGATAAGTAGCGGCGATTGCGAATAGCGGCCAGATCCCGCCCCGGGTGTGCCCGCGATTTCTTCTTCGCATCCATGCGGGTTGCGCGCTGCAACCTGCTCCCCGGTCCGTGGGCGCCTTGCCTTGCCGAAAACGCACACGCAGGCTAAAGTGACGCGCCAACGGAAAGGCCGGCAAGGGTTTAACAAAGGAAGGTTCATTGTTCGAGATCGTCAAGGCTGCGGGCTGGCCGATCTGGCCGCTGCTCCTGGTTTCCATCATCGCCGTCGCGCTCATCATCGAGCGTTTCGCCATGCTGCGGACGGAGAAGATTATCCCGAGCGGACTGCTCGAAAAAGTGCTTGCGGCGCACCGCAAGCATGGAGTCACGCGCGAAATGCTCGCCGGCCTCGACCTGGATTCCCCGCTTGGCCGGGTGCTCGGCGCGGGTCTGCGCAACGTCGACAGCTCGCGCTACGTGATGAAGGAGGCGATCGAGGAGGCGGGCCGCGGCGTCACCCACGACCTGGAGCGCTTCCTCAACACCCTCGGCACCATCGCCACCATCAGTCCCTTGATGGGCCTGTTCGGTACGGTGGTGGGCATGATCGAGATCTTCGGCTCGCAGGCGCCCACCGGAAGCAATCCGCAGCAGCTCGCCCACGGCATTTCGGTCGCGCTCTACAACACGGCATTCGGCCTGGTGATCGCGATTCCGGCGATGATTTTTTTCCGCTATTTCCGCGGCAAGGTCGAGAGCCTGGTGGTGGAGATGGAGCACCAGGCGAGCAAGCTCGTCGACGTGGTGCACGGCGAGCGGCTGGACTACGCCGGTCCGCCGCAGGAACAGGCCTGAGCGGCACGCATGGATTTTCGCGGCCAGCCCAAAGACGACCCGGAGATCAATCTGATCCCGATGATCGACGTGCTGCTGGTGATCATCATCTTTCTCATGCTGACGACCACCTACTCGAGGTTTGCCGAGCTGCAGATCAACCTGCCGAGCGCGGACGCCGAAAAAGAGCTCCAGCGGCCGAACGATATCAGCGTCGTCGTGAGCGCGACCGGCCAGTACCTGGTGAATCGCCGGCCGGTGGCGTTCAGGAGCGTCGCCGAACTGGCCGCAGAACTGCGCCGCGCCGGCGCCGATCTCAAGGACCCGGTGGTGGTGATCAACGCCGACAACACCGCCACCCACCAGTCGGTGATCCGGGTGTTGGACGCCGCGCGCCAGGCCGGCTACGCGCAGGTGGCTTTTGCCGTGGAGCAGTCGGCCAAATAGAAGATGAAGTCTGCCCCCATCTTCTTATGGGTCCGGACTTCATAGCGCGCCATTGGTACCGGCTGACGCCGGTTTCGCTGCTGGCATTTCCCTTCAGTCTGGCCTTCAGGATTGCGGTGTGGGCCAGGCGCCTCGCGTATCGCGCCGGACTGCTCGCATCGGTGCGGCTGCGCGTCCCGGTGATCGTCGTCGGCAATTTGACCGTCGGGGGCACCGGAAAGACCCCGTTGGTGATCTGGATGGCGGGGGCGCTGGCGAAAGCGGGCCGCAAGCCCGGCGTCATCTCGCGCGGTTACGGCGGCGCGTCGGCGGCGCCGCGCGAAGTGCGCGCCGGCGACGAGGCCGCCGTTGTCGGCGATGAACCCCTGCTGCTGGCCCGGCACTGCGCATGTCCCGTGTGGACCGGGGCCGACCGCGCGCGCGCGGCTCAGGCGTTGCTCGCCGCGCACCCGGACTGCGACGTCCTTCTGTGCGACGACGGACTGCAGCATTACCGCCTCGCGCGCGACGTCGAGATCGCAGTCACCGACCGCCGCGGCAACGGCAACGGCCTGATGCTGCCGGCGGGGCCCCTGCGAGAACCGGCCGGCAGGGCAGTCGATGCGTTGGTGCTGAATTGCGAGCTGGGCGAAGCGCGCCCGACCCGGACCCGGGCGGCCGCCGAATTCGCGATGCGCCTTGAGCCGATCGGAACCTATTTCTTGCACGACCCGGCCAAAGCCGTCGGCGCCGCAGAGCTTCGCGGCAGGCGCCTGCACGCGGTCGCAGGCATCGGCGATCCGCAGCGTTTTTTCGCCCAGCTCTCGCGCCTGGGGCTCGCGCCCCGCTGCCATTCATTCCCTGACCACCATCGCTACGCGGCTGCGGACCTCGATTTCCCCGACTGCGACCTGGTGCTGATGACCGAAAAGGATGCGGTAAAATGCGCGCATCTGGGCCGAACCGATCTGGCCGTGCTGCGCGTCGAGGCGAGACTCGATCCCGCCTTCGGCGAATTTATCCTGGAAAGGCTTCGTGGACTCGCGACTGCTTGACATCCTGGTTTGCCCCCTGTGCAAGGGGCCCCTGGTCTACCGCAAGGCCGAGAAGGAGCTGATCTGCAAGGCCGACCGGCTTGCGTTTCAGATCCGCGACGACATTCCGGTGATGCTCGAAGACGAGGCGCGCAAGCTCGACCCGACCGAAGAGGTCGAATAGCGGCGGCGCGCGAGCATCCATGTCTCGCGTGCCTTTTACCGTGGTGATCCCGGCGCGCCACGCGTCGACCCGGCTGCCTGGCAAGGTGCTCGCCGATATCGCGGGGCGGCCGATGGTGGTGCGCGTGGCCGAACGGGCGCGCGCGAGCGGCGCGCATCAGGTCGTGGTCGCCACCGATCACGAAGCGATCGTCCAGGCGGTCGAGCGCCACGGCTTCGCGGCGATGATGACCCGCGCCGACCATCCTTCCGGGACCGATCGCATCGCAGAGGTCGCCGAACGCCTCGCCCTCGATCCGCAGGCCGTCGTGGTGAACGTGCAGGGCGACGAGCCGCTGATCGAGCCGGGACTGGTGCGTGCGGTCGCCGGGCTGCTCGATGATGCCGCGGAAGTCGCCGTCGCGACGGCGTGCCATCCGATCCATGACGCCGAGGAGATGTTCAACCCGAACGTCGTCAAGGTGGTGCTCGATTCGGCGGGCCTGGCGCGCTATTTTTCGCGCGCGGCGATCCCCTGGGCAAGGGACGCCTTCGCGCAGTCCAGAAGCGCGCTTCCTCGAGGGCTGCCCTGTTACCGCCACATCGGCATTTACGCCTACCGGGCCCGGTTCCTCAAGATCTATCCGCACCTCGCGCATTCGCCGCTTGAGCGCTTCGAGGCGCTGGAGCAGTTGCGCGCGCTCTGGCACGGCTATGCGATCGCGGTGGCGGTGCGCCACGACGCGCCGCAGGCAGGCGTCGACACGGAGGAGGACCTGGAGCGCGTGCGGGCCGTGTTTGACCAGGCCGGCGAGAAGCGGTAACTTGAATCGACATTACAGGGAGACCAGACATGAGACTGATCCTTTTGGGCCCACCCGGCGCCGAGGGATCTACGACCGGCGCCGTATGACCGGATATTTGTCAAATCAATTGCAGGGAGGCAAGTCATGCGAATGATCCTTTTGGGACCGCCCGGCGCCGGTAAGGGAACGCAGGCGAATTTCATCACCACCGAATTCGGCATTCCGCAGATTTCGACCGGCGACATGCTGCGCGCCGCGGTCAAGGCCGGAACGCCGCTTGGCCTGGAAGCGAAGAAAGTGATGGATTCCGGGCAGCTCGTGTCCGACGGCATCATCATCGGCCTGGTGAAGGAGCGGCTGAAGCAGCCCGATTGCGCCAGGGGCTACCTGTTCGACGGCTTCCCGCGCACCATTCCGCAGGCCGAGGCGATGCGCGATTCCGGCGTCGCGATCGACTACGTGCTGGAGATCCAGGTGCCGGATGCGGAAATCATCGCCCGCATGAGCGGGCGGCGGGTGCACCTTGCCTCGGGGCGCACCTATCACGTCAAGTTCAATCCGCCCAAGGT
>JACPRN010000021.1 GCA_016189945.1 Betaproteobacteria bacterium | reverse complement strand
GAAAAGGCTCATCAGCGCACGCGCGTTGAGCGCCATGCTGGTTTGCGCGATTACCGGCGCTCAGGCGCAGGGGTTCCCGGGCAAGCCGGTCAAGATCGTCGTCACGAACGCCCCGGGAGGCGTCACCGACATCGCGGCGCGCGGCGTGGCGCAGCGCCTGCCTGAGCTCTGGGGGCAGCCGGTGATCGTCGAGAACCGCCCCGGCGCCGGAGGCACCATCGGCGCCGCGTTCGTTGCCGGCGCCGCTCCCGACGGCTATACGCTGCTCTATGCGCCGGATGGAACGTTCGTCATCACGCCGCATCTTTACTCGAAGCTCAGCTACCACCCCCTCACGTCTTTCGCCCCGATCACCGTCGTCTTCCGCTCATCGACCATATTCGCGCTGAGCAATGAGGTTCCGGCGAAGAACTTCAGGGAGTTCCTTGCCTACGTGAGGGCCAATCCGGGCAAGCTCTCCTACGGCTCCTACGGCTACGGTTCGAATGCGCACGTGGCGCTGGAGCATTTGAAGCAGATGGCGGGACTGGATATGGTGCATGTGCCCTACAAAGGCGGGGCTCCCGCGCTCACCGACCTGATCGCAGGCCGAGTGGCGCTGCTCGTGGGCAATCTCGGCTTTTTCGGGCCGTACGAAAAAGAGGGCAAGCTCAAGATCATCGCCGCCATGGATGACAAGCGCATGCCCGAGCGCCCGGACCTGCCGACCGTTTCGGAGTCGGGAGTGCCCGGCTATTCCGGGAGCGCGTGGTCTGCGCTGGTGGCGCCGGCGGGAACGCCGGCCGGCGTGCTCGACCGGATTCGCGCCGATGTCGTGAAGATCCTGCGCACCCCTGAGTTCAACGAGAAATTCATGAAGGTGCACGGGTACAGGCCCGAAGGCAATTCGCGCGAGGACTTCGCCGCCATGCTCAGGACCGAGTACGCCCACTGGGGTCGGATAGTGAAAGCGACCGGCGCCAAGCTCGATTAGGTCGCCCTGGCCGAACTATCGAGAATTACGCAACCGCATGACAGCGTCCCGTCATCCCCGCGTGGTAAGCATGCCCCCGCGGAAGCGGGGGCGGGGATCCAGTGCTCATCGCTGAACTACTCTGGATTCCCGCCTGCGCGGGAATGACAGCGCCCGTAACTGCCGTTGTCATGCAGTTTGGTAAAGATCAATAGTCCCGAGGGCGTACGGCCGGTCTATTGCAGCGTCCTGGTGAATATCCGCCCGCGCAGCAGCTCCAACGCATCGGGCTGCGAGGAAACAAGCTCGCCGAGCTCGTTGCTGATCATCTTGCAGATCTCGCCGCACTTGGCGCTGGTGAGCGGCCGAGACAGGTCGATCTGGATTGCGAAGGGATCTTTCTCCTCTCCGGAATAGCGCGCGTCCTCCGCGGACAGGTCGAAGACCTCAAAGCCCGCCAGCTCGGGACAGCGGCCGAAAAGCGCCCTGACGCAGTCGCCGAGCTCGGCCTCGGCCCGATTCAGCCGCTCGTCGGTCCCCCGAGCCGTTTTCATCGGCGGCTCACTTGGCCTCGGCGAGCTGCTTGAGCGTGAACGTGTAGCTCGTGCTGCCGAGCGGCTTGTGGCAGGCGAGGCACTCGGCCTGGTTCACTCCGGGCCGGGGCTTCTTGTCGGCGGTGAACACGCCGTAGTTCCAGTCGCCGTTCCGGAGCATCTCGGGGATGTCCTTGCCCCAGCCTGCGCCGCTCGCCATCGCGGTGTAGAAGAGAAGCTTGTCCGCGACATAGAAGCCATCGGCGCCCATGACCGGCTTTCCGCCGGCGTCGAGCCTTGCCGCGTACACCTCGGCGAACAGCACCGAGCCCTCCGGCAGCGGCTTGCCCGCCTTCGCTGCCGCCGCTGCAGCCCTGTTGGCGTAGTAGTAGCGCACTTGCCGGGTCGCGGGGAAGTTGATGGTGTGGTACTTCGTGAACGTGGCTTTGTAGGATTCGGGGAAGGTCACGCCGGACTTGGCGACGTTGGGCAGCAACGGCGACTTGGCGCCGGCCGCGGCCCCCGGCTGTGCGGCAAAGTACGCCGCGACGTTGGCGATGTCCTCGGCGCTCAACTGGGCCGCGATCGCATTCATGACCGGGTTCTTGCGCGTGCCGTCCTTGAGCGCTCTGAGCTGCGCCTCGAGGTAGCCGGAGCGCTGCGCCGCGAGATTGGGGATCGCATCGGAGACGCTCACCCCGGCTGCGCCGTGGCAGGCCGCGCACACCGCGGCGGCCTTCGCTTTGCCGGCGTCGACATCCGCGGCTTGCGCCCCGGGGGCGACGGCCAGAACGATGAAAAGTCCGAGCATTTTTCTCATGGGCTTCTCCTTTGCCGCTTGGCGCGGCAGCGCAGGGTTTCTTGTCCCTCGTCAATAAACACCTTCGCGGGCAGAATCATTCCGTCCCTGACTGTCAGGAGATTGAAAGGATGCGATAGACTCGGCACGGTCGAGCATGAACAGGTGCATCAAGCGGCGATGATGGCAAACGGCATTCGGGGACACGTCGAGCGGCTGCGCGCGCTCTCGTTCAGGATCGGCGCCTACCGGCCGCCAAGCGAAGGGGGCAGCGCCTCCCTGCTCCTGCAGGTGAGCGAAAACTGTCCGTGAAACCGGTGCACCTTCTGCGAGATGTACAAGGGACGTCGCTTCGTCTATCGGCCGGTGGAGGCGATCAAGGCCGATATCGACCGGGCCGCAGCGATCCGCGATGAGATCGCGGCCGCGTCGTGGAAGCTCGGGCTGGGCGGGAGAATCACCCGCGAACTGGCCGCCGCCCTGCTCGCCGAAGGCCGCGATCTCGGCGCGAATTCGAGCTTCGTCACCGTTTTCAACTGGCTGGCCGCGGGCGGGAGAACGGCCTTCCTGCAGGACGCGAACAGCATGGTCCTGCGGCCGCGCGAGTTCGTCTCCGTGCTGAAACACCTCCGGGCGACCCTGCCCTCATTGACCCGGGTGACGAGCTACGCGCGCGCGAAGACCCTGGCGCAAAGGAAGCCGGAAGATCTGCGCATGATCCGCGAGGCGGGCCTTGACCGCGTCCACATCGGCCTTGAGACCGGCGATGACGAGTTGCTCGCCCTGGTGCGCAAAGGCGTGACGCAGGCCGAGCAGGTCGATGGCGGCTGCAAGGCGGTCGCCGCCGGTTTCCAGGTGTCGGAGTACTGGATGCCCGACCTGGGCGGCAGGGACCGCCGGCGCCAGCACGCGGAGAACACGGCGCGCGCGCTCTCGGCGATCAATCCCCACTACATCCGCTCGCGGCCCCTGGTTCCCCGGCCGGGAACGCCGCTCTTCGACGACGTCGCGCAGGGTCGCCTGACCCTGTCCTCGCCGCATGAGCGGCTGGAGGAGATAGGCTGGATGATCCGCGGGCTCGAAGTGACCTCGCGCGTGTGCTTCGACCACGCGATGAACGCCTGGGCGGACCGCCGGGGCGGGCTCCTCTTCCGGCAGGATTACGAGGGCTATCGATTTCCGGAGGAGAAGCCGCTCGTGCTGGAGCGCATCCGCGAGGGACTGGCGGTCGACGAATCGAAGCACGTCCACGTGCGCGAGCTGATGGCCGTGCGCTCGCTCTGAAGCCGGAGATTGCGCAAGCGGAGCCAGTCTCAGCGAGCCGCTTTTTCGACCGCGATCAACTTGCGGATTTCGGCCAGTTTCGCTTTCAGCCGCTTCTCGTTCTCGCGCCCCACGCGCAGCAGGATCTTCTGACCGCTCGACAGTTTCTCGAGCGTCGGATCGGAAAACCGGTACAGCACCCACGGGCGCGTCGGCTTGCGCGGCCCCTCTATTTCCGGCAACTCTACTCCGAGCGGGCCGGGCGGTTCGGGGGTCGCGAGCAGCAGGTCGATCACCGCGACCACGCGGTCGTTGAAGTACTTGCCCGGATAGCCGAGTTCCTCGTAGGCGCGCTGGAACAGGGGATAGAGCCGCCGGTACAGCGCAACCGCGCGCGCGGCATCCACCGATTCGACCAGCGCGACAAAAGGCGCGTAGCGAGCGGCGTTCTTCGCGCCGATCACCTGCCCGCCTCCGGCGCGATCGACGCTGAATCGCCCGGGAGTCGTGCGGATCGGCCACATGCGCGGCGGCGCGAGCGGGCGCGAGAGATTGTCCAGCGTGGCCACCGCGCGGCGCACGAAGCCTTCGATCCGGATAAAGGTGTTGACGGCTTTGGCGCCGAGCAGCTCGGCGATCCGCTCGCGCACGAACCCGTCTGCGCGCTCGAGCGGCGGCAATTCCGTCGTGCCGGGCGGCGCCTCGATGGGATGCCTGATCGCCGGTTCGGCCGGCGCAGTCGTCGCAGGCGGCGCGATCGGTGGCGGTGCCGCGACCTGGGCTTGAGGCGGCTGGGGTGCCTGCCGCAGCCAGAAATAGGCGCCGATCGCGATCAGCACCAGGACTGACCCCAGCCCAAGCCACAGTCTGTTCATCGCCACCTCGTTCCGAAGTGATGGGGCGTGCAGCGGGTGAGGTCTATCTTACGCTCATGAGCGCCTCACCCGCGTCAACCCGGCAACGCGCTCACGCCTTGGCCACAGCCCTTGCGCCGGATGCGACCAGGCTCCGGTGGCGCGGCAGGGCGAGAGCCAGCGGCAATCCCAGGTACCCGATCGCCGCGGAAGCAAAAATCGCCCAGTTGTAGCCACCGGTGAGGTCGAAAAGCGCCCCGCCCAGCCAGCCCCCAAGGGCCATGCCGGTGCTCGCTCCCAGCATCTGGAAAGAATAAATCGAGCTCAAGGGCGCCCGCGCGCCGAACAACTGGCGGTTGATGATCGGAAAGCCGACCATCTCGCCGCCGTAGCACAGGCCGAAGATGACCGCAAACAGATAGAACACCCAGGCGTCGTTGGCAAAGAACAGGATCAGGACCGGGGTGCTCTGGCCGATCAGCGCCATGGTGAGGACCGCCCGGCCACCGAGCCGCTCGGTGAGAACGGAGGAAGCGAAACGGCTGATGATCGAAGTGCCCGCGATGGTGCTGAGCACGCCCGCCGCTTCGACGCCCGACACGCCCTTGAAGGTCGCCATGGAAACGACCTGGGTGAGGATGATGGCGTGTGCGGCACAGCCGAGATGATGAACGCCCGTCAGGAGCCAGACCGGTCGCTTGGCGAGCACCTGGCGCAGCCCCGTCGGCGCAATGGCGGCTGCGGTGGAAGCACCCGGGTCTCGGGAGGAGCTTTCCGCGCCGTAGGCTGACAGCCCCTTTTCATAAGGACTGCTTCGTATCAGCCAGGAAAAGGCGACGAGAATGCCGCCGACGACGATGCCGATCACGGTGAAGGACCACGACCATCCGCGGGTTTCGATCAGCCAGCGGAACAGGGGAGCGAAGATCACCGGTCCCGCGCCCATGGCGGCCCAATAGATGCCGACCGCCATGCCCATGTGCCGATGGAACCAGCGCGTCACGATCACCGGCAGCAACACGGTGAAGGCCGCGTTCCCCAGCGATCCGACGAACAAGCCGTAGAAGACGTAGAAGTGCCAGAGTTCCTTGATGGTGCCGAGGAGAACCGTTCCCGTGCCGATCAACAGGGACGCGCCGATCATCAGCGTGCGCGCCCCCCAGCGATCACCGAGCCAGCCCATGGCGACCATGGCGGGCAATCCGGCCAGGAACGCCAGGGAATAGGCAAAGGATATGTCGCCGCGCTTCCAGCCGAACTGCTCGACCAGCGGGTCGATGAAGACGCCGAAGGAGGCCGAGTCGGCGCGGCTCACCACGTTGAGGACGCAGGCGGCGAGCAGGACCACCCAGGCGTAATGAAGTCCTTGTCTTTTCAGCAATGTCATGGGTTGTTCCCTGTGTTTTCTAGACGGCCGCGTGCGGCCGGCGCAGCGCGAGCGTCAGCGCCAAAGCGATCACCGCCGCCGCGAACATGATGGCGAAGGCGATATCGTAGCGCCCGGTGGCATCGAAAATGCCCGCGCCGATATAGGCGCCGATTCCGCCCCAGACGTGATGCACCATGACGATCAGGCCGGAAAGCGCGCCGAGGTTCTTGGTGCCGAAGCTGTCGCGAACGAATACCACCGAGAGCGGCGCGGTAACGAGGAAGGTCAGCCCGAACACCAGCCCGAACACGGCGACCGACAGCGGCGACTGGTCGATCATGACCAGCGCGAATACGCCGATGCGCGCAACGAAAGTCAGGGCGGTCGGCCACACCGGACCGGCGCGGTCGCTCCAGTATCCCGAGGCGATCACGCCGATCAGCGCCGTCAGCCCCATCAGCGCCAGGAGATTCCCGGCGAGGAGCGCATCGATTCCCCGGTCCTGCGCGAAGGCAACTACGTGCGTCGTGACGAAGAAATCGCCGAATCCGCAGATGGCGTAGAGGAGGAGCAGCAGCCAGAACTGGCGCGTGCGCGCCGCTTGAGCGACGGAAAGACCGCTCAAGTGCGGCATGCCCGCACGGGTTTTCGCATCGGCGTGGCCGGGGATGGCCGCGATCATGAACGGCAGCAGGAGCAAATAAGCGGCGCCCAGCCACAAGAACACCGAGCGCCAGCCGATCGTCACCAGCACCGCGGCGAGCGCCGCGATCATCACCAGTTGTCCGACGCTCATGCCGGAGGAGACGACGGCGTTCGCGAGCCCGGTGCGTCCGGGAAAAGCGCGCGTCACCATGACGCCGACCACGGTGATCGATGCCGCGCCGTTGCCGATGCCATACAAAACCCCGTAGAGGACAATCGCATGCCAGGGCGCAGCGACGAGGCTCATCAGCCCGATCGCGACGCCGCTCGCGGCAAGGCCTCCGCCGAGTACCAGCCGCAGGCTCATGCGATCGGCGAGGACTCCGGAAACATACATGGCGGCCGCCGATACGATCTGAAACACCGCCACGGCGGCGCCGATCTGGCTGCGGTCCCAGCCGAACTCCTCGACCATCGGTTTGAGCGTCAGGCCGATGGCAAAGCGCGCCCCGCCCCCCATGAACAGCACCAGGAAGCCGGCGGCAAGAACGAGAAATGCGGCCGTGGAAAGAGTTGGCTTGCGCAATGGCGAAAGGGGGCGGTTGAACCAGGCTTGTTGGTCGAATTGGAACGGGTGAGAACGTCGTTTTTTTGCAGCCCGATTATGGCACACCCCGGTTCTGCGCCCCGGCGCCCGAAACGGCGGGCCCGGCCGCTCAGGGACGGTTCACCCAGAATCCGGTCGTTGCATCGAGGGTCTTGCCCAGGGCGCCGAAGTCGAAGTAGCCCTTGGTGCCGATGAAGCTTGCCAGTTCGCCGCTGTTGTCCAGCGCCGGAGCATAGAAGAACCATCCGGCGTTGCCCGCGTGCCACGCCCACAGGGTGGTGAGGCTCGCAGCCGCCTGCGTCCCTGCAGCGGGAGGCGCCGCGGCGATGCCGTTGGCAAACGCGCGCGGCTCCGGGTTGTCGCCGACTGCGATGAGACTCCAGCCCGATGGCAGCGGATTGCCGCCTGCAGCTCCGGTGCCGTCCCGCAATGACGCCGTCGCGCGCAGGTTTCCCGAGCCGATGAACACGGACAGGGGCTCTTTGGCGTTCACCCAGAACCCTTCGCCGCTCGCCACGCTCGAAAGGAAGGCGTAACCGTTGCCGGCGGCGAACGCGGCGCCGCCGTCGGCAAGCGCCGGGGAATAGAACGCCCAGGTAGCAGCGTCTGGGAGCCATTTCCATAGGGTGGCGACCTTCCAGGAGTCCCCGAACACAGCGCCCACATCGACTGCGCCTTCGGTGCTGTTGCCGATCAGGTTCCAGCCGGCCACAAGCTGCACGCTGGGCGGCGAGGCGGCGGCAACCGCCGCAGCCGCATCGAGGATTCCGGCGCCGCAGGTGGCCGCGGTGCAGTTGCATTGCCCGGAGGTGTCGGCCCCGGTTGCGACGCTCGGGCAGGTGGGCACGCCGGCGTCAATGGGGAAGGCGCGCGCGGATTGCTTCATGCGCGCGATGATGTCCACGGGCGCCAGCCCCGGGTTCACCGAGAGCATCAGCGCGGCGACCCCTGCGGCCTGGGGCGCGGAAAAGCTGGTGCCGATGTTGAAGTCGAATTCGTCGGTGTAGCCGCTCGGCCCCGGAGCCTCTGTCCCGAGGTTGGTCGTGGTCCGGATGCTGAAGGCGCACGGCCCCGGAGCGGGGTTGACGCAGTTTCCCGCCGGGGCGCTCACCGAAACTTCCGGACCGAAGCTGCTGTAGCCGACCTTGGTGCCGATGTGGCGCACGCCGGCGACCGCGAGCACGCCCGGGCAGTTGGCCGGCGCTTCAACGGGCCCGGTTTCGTTTCCGGCCGGGGCGACGATGAGCGCACCTCGAGCAGACAATTCCGCAACCGCCTCGGCGAAAGCGGCGGTGCAGCCCCCGCTGCTGCCCAGGCTCAGGTTGATCACTCGCGCCGGATTGGGGTTGTCCGGGATGCCCGGCACCGGGAGCCCCGCGGCCCAGCGCACGCCGGCGATGATGTCGGAATCGTAGCCGCCGCATTTCCCGAGCACGCGCACCGGCAGGATCTTCGAGCCGAAGCTGATCCCGGCGACGCCGAGCGCGTTGTTGGCCGCGGCGCCGATCACGCCCGCGACCCGGGTGCCGTGCCAACTGGAGGGCTGCGGATGAAGGTCGCCGCCGCACAGCGCCACCAGATTCGGGTCGAAGAGGTCGAAGTTCGAAACGAAATCCCCCGGATCGGTCGCGTCGGCGTCGCGGCCGCCGCCGTCGCCGGAATTG
>JACPRN010000224.1 GCA_016189945.1 Betaproteobacteria bacterium | reverse complement strand
CGGCTCACGCGCAGGAAATAGAGCGTGACCAGCGCGCCCGCCAGCGCGAGGCTGGCGCTCGCCGCAATCCAGAATCCCTTCGCCCCCATGGGTGCGGCGGCGAAACGCCAGTCGCCGCTTCCTCCCAGATCCACCCCGGCGAGCCCGAGCGCGTAGCCCCCGCACAAGCCCACGCCCCACAGCGCCACCGCGTAGATCACCATGGGCACCAGCGCGCGCTTGTAGCCGCGCAGCACGTTGGAGGCGACCGCCTGGATGGCGTCGAACACGTGATAGATCGCAACCAGGGCGAGCAGCCCGCCGGCAATCGATTTCACCTCGTCATCTGCCGTATACAGGCCTGCGATCTGCCCGGAAGCCGCTCTGACCACGAACGCAAGCGCGATCCCGAGCGCAACCGCGGTGGCGATCCCCGCGAGCGCGGTGGCGCGGGCGCGCGCGGGATCGCGCGCGCCGATCGCCTGCCCGACCAGCACGCTGGCGGCGTTGCCCAGCGACAGCGGCAGCATGAAAAGCAGCGCGGCGAAATTGCTCGCGATCTGGTGCGCCGCGGAGTTGAGCGCCCCAAGCCGCGCGATGAACAGCGCCATGAAGGTGAACCCGGTCACGTCGACAAAAAAAGTGACGCCGATCGGCAGCCCGAGCGAAATGATGCCCCATTGGTGTTTCCAGCGCGGCCAGCTAAACCGCGCAAACACCCGGTAGCGCCTGAAGTCGGCCTCGCGATAGCACCACGCCCAGCCGAGCACGCAGGTCACCCACCAGATCAGCGTCCCCGATACCGCGCAGCCGACACCGCCCATCTCGGGCAGGCCGAACTTGCCGTACATCAGCACCCAGTTGAGCGGCACTTTCAGCGCCAGGCCGATGAGGTTGAGCACCATCACCGCGCGCGGCCGCGAAACAGCGTTGGAAAAACCGTAGAACACCCGGAACAGGAGCGCGGCAGGCACCCCCCAGGAGGCCGCCGACAGATAGGCCCGGGTCTTCGCCTCCACTTCGGGGGCGAGCCGCGTGACGGCAAAGAACGGCTCGGGATGCTTGAGGGCGATCAAGCTGGCAAGACCAAGCGCGAGAGAAAGCCAGGCGCACTGGCGCACCTGCTCTCCTATCTCCGCGTAGCGGCCGGCCCCGTAGAGTTGCGACGCGATCGGGGTGAGGGCCATCAGCACCCCCATCAGCGCGATGAAGACCGAAACGTAAATCGCCGTTCCCACGCCCACTGCAGCCAGATCGACGGTTGAGTAGCGTCCCGCCATGGCGGTGTCGATCACGCCGTTCGCCATCACGGCGATCTGGCCGACGAACACCGGCCAGCCGAGGCGAAAAATCTCGCGGACGATGGGCTTGGTCACGGTTGATGCGGAGAAAAGAGCGCGATTGTACGCGCTCGCTTTCCGGCCCGCCTTCGGCCCTGGCCTCCCGCATTTAAGATGTATTTGCTATATTGCTTATCGCCGGGCGGCGTGCTAGATTAAATATGTATTAAATGTGCAGCTTTTCACAGGGAGTTCCCGGCATGCAGAGCAAACGCCCCACCGAGGAGCAGGTGCGCGCCGCGTTGCGCTCGGTCGACGAACCCGAGGTCGGCGTGAAAATCGTCGACCTGGGCCTGGTCTATCGCATCGACATCGCGCCCGGGCGCATTCGCGTCGAGATGAGCATGACGACACCTGCCTGTCCGCTGGGTGAGCTGATTGCCGAGGAGGCCCGCCGCGCGGTTGGCGCGCTGCTGCGCGACGGCACCGAGGTGCTTGTCGATCTCGTCTGGGATCCGCCCTGGTCGCCCGAGCGCATGTCGGCGAGCGCACGGCAGCGCTTTGGCTGGCCCGCTTGACAAGCGCTGCCCGGCCATCCTTCCACATCGTCTCAGGAGAACATCGTCATGAACGCGAGCGCAACACTGGACGTCCGGACCATCATCCCGCGCGAGCGCCATCCGCTCATCGTCGACACCTTTCACAAGCTCGGCAACGGGGAATCGTTCCTTCTGGTGAACGACCACGATCCCAAGCCCCCGTATTATCAGTTTCAGGCCGAACTCGGCCAGCCGTTTCAATGGGAGTACCTGGAGAAAGGCCCCGAGGTCCGGAAAGTGCGCATCGGCAAGATCCAGTCCTAGAGGCACGCGACGATGGCGGGCGAGCTTCGGCCGCAATGGCGCCTGCCGCTGCTGGCGCTCGCTTTCGCATCGCTGTTCTTCGGCATCGGCGCCGGCCTGGCGCGGCTCGGCTGGCAGGTGCCGGGAACTGGCCTGGCAGCGCTGCACGGGCCGCTCATGGCGTCGGGGTTCTTCGGTACCGTCATCAGCCTTGAGCGCGCCGTGGCGAGCGGCCGGCGCTGGGCCTACCTTGCGCCGCTTGCTTCGGGCCTCGGCGCGCTCGCTGCGATGCTCTCGCTCCCCTCCTTTCTCGCGCCGGCGCTCGCGACAGCGGGAAGCGTCGTGATGCTCGGGGCTTCGGTCGCGCTGCACCTGCGCCAGCGCGCGCTATTCAGTCTGACTATGGCGCTTGGCGCGGGGTGCTGGACGACCGGCTGCCTCTTGTGGCTGGGCGGATTTCCGTTGCATGCGCTCAATCCCTGGTGGATGGCGTTTCTCGTGCTCACGATCGCGGGCGAGCGCCTGGAACTGTCGCGCGTTCTGCCGCCTTCGCCCGCTGCCAGACGCGCTTTCGCGCTGCTCCTCGCGGCGGTGCTCGCCGGCACTATCGTCTCGCTTGTCGCCTACAGCGCGGGAACCCTGATCGCCGGGGCCGCGTTTGCCGCTCTTGCGCTGTGGCTCCTGCGCCAGGACGTAGCGCGGCGTACGGTGAGGTCCAGCGGCTTGACGCGCTTCATCGCCGTATGCCTGCTCTCCGGCTACCTGTGGCTCGCGCTCGGCGGCAGCCTGATTCTCGCCGCCGGCGGACTGGGTGCGGGCGGCGCGGCTTACGACGCGGCGCTGCACGCGGTGCTGCTCGGATTTGTGCTCTCGATGGTCTTCGGCCACGCACCGATCATCATCCCGGCCCTGACCCGTGCGGCCGTTCCCTATTCGGCATATTTCTATGCGCCGCTTGTTCTGCTGCACGGCTCGCTTGCGCTGCGGCTTGCAGGCGACTGGACGCAATTGCCGCAGTGGCGCGCCTGGGGCGGCGCACTGAACGCCGTTGCCGTGCTTGCCTTCGTCCTGGGAACCGTCTTTGCCCTCGTTCGCGGCTTGAATCGCCGAAGCGCAGTCCAAGGCCAAAGCTGAAGTCGCGCCGCCGCGCCGGATCTCCGGGAGGGAGTCTCCCAGCGAACGCTCTCCGCTGCCCGCGCGCATCAAAGCCAATCTGCGGCGGTGAACTCAGTCGCGCAGGGCGATGGCTATGGACCAGAAGATGAAGACGATGAACGCGAACAGCGTCCAGTGAGGAAGACTCAGGCCAAGGATCGTGAAATCGACCACGCCGCACTCGCCGGAACCGCGCAGAATGCGCCGCACCCCTTCCAGCGGCCCGAACGTTCCCAGCAGGTACTCCAGCCCGGGCCCGCAAGCGGGGCGTTTCTCGGCCGGAATGTACTGCAGCCACACGTGGCGTCCGGCGACCGCGGCCCCCGCAAGCGCGAGCAGCGCGGTCAAGGCGCCGTA
Source organism: Betaproteobacteria bacterium (assembly GCA_016189945.1). GTDB lineage: Bacteria > Pseudomonadota > Gammaproteobacteria > Burkholderiales > SG8-39 > JACQTO01. The sequence continues at coordinate 610 of JACPRN010000224.1, read as the reverse complement.
CACGCGGGCGCCGATGCGGCCCGGATGATGCAGCGCGGCGGCGAGAAACGCGACGCCGGTTGCGAACACGGCGACCCGCTGCATGATGCACAGCGGGCAGGGTTCGACGCCTTTTACCCATTGCAGATAATAGGCCGAGGCGATCAGCGCGGCACAGGCGAGAAATCCGAGCAGATTGCCGGTGCGGCGCGAAAAGAGCTTGAGGATGTAGTTTCCCATGTCAAACGCGTGGCGAAAGCGCGACGATACCCGATCGGCACGCCAATCGCGAGCGCAGGTCCCTCGGCTCCCGGGGACCCGGGCCGCCCATCCCGCCGGCGCGGGTTGCCGCTAGAATACCGGACTTCTTGCGAGCCCCATGATCCTGCTGAAAAACCATCGCCGCAGCGTTGGCCCGCGCTTTGCGCGCCGGGAAGCGCTCGGGCTGACCAAGGCGGAATTCGCCACCCTCAGCCGGCTCTCGACCCCGCACAAGATCCAGGATTTTCTCGCCCTGCTGCCGCAGAACTTCGAGCAAAGCGGCCAGACCTGCCTGTCGGTGCGCGAAGTGTTGCGCCAGCGGCGCGCCCACTGCATCGAGGGCGCCATGCTCGCGGCACTGGCGCTGTGG
>JACPRN010000225.1 GCA_016189945.1 Betaproteobacteria bacterium | reverse complement strand
GCTCTGAAGAACTCGATTTTTGTCACCCCCGCGAAGGCGGGGGTCCAGTCGAATCAAGGATCTTCTGGATTCCCGCCCCCGCATGCGCGGGGGCATGCTTACCACGCGGGAATGACGTTTTTCAGAGCTTCCCTAGCGCGAAACAACGGGTGGACACCATGGACGAAAACGAGCTTTCCAACTGGACCCACGAGCATGTGTTCGACGGCGGCAGCCGCGCCGCCGAGCGTGGCACGCGCGCCGTCATGTGGATTACCGCGGCCATGATGGTCGCGGAGATTGCCGCCGGATGGTGGTTCAACTCGATGGCGCTGCTCGCCGATGGCTGGCACATGAGTTCGCATGCCTTGGCCATCGGCCTGAGCGCTCTTGCCTATGCCGCCGCCCGCCGTTACGCGCGCGATCCGCGCTTCGCTTTTGGCACCTGGAAAATCGAAGTTCTCGCGGGATTTGCGAGCGCGGTCATTCTGCTCGGCATCGCTGCGCTGATGGTGTTCGGATCGGTCGAACGTCTGCTTGCACCGCAGCCTATTCAATATCGGGAGGCGATGATCGTCGCGGCAGTCGGGCTGGTCGTCAACGTGGTTTGCGCCGCGATCCTCGGCGATGCGCACGATCGCCCCCTCGAGGACCATCGCGGCGGCGATCATGGGCATGACCTGAATCTGAGATCGGCCTACCTGCATGTGATCGCCGATGCCGCGACGTCCATGCTCGCACTCGTCGCGCTGGCGGGCGGATGGGTTTACGGCTGGTCGTGGCTGGACCCGCTCATGGGGATCATCGGCTCGGTCCTGGTGGCGAGCTGGGCAAGAAACCTCATTGCCGACACCGGGAAGGTGTTGCTCGACCGCGAGATGGATCACCCCGTTGTAGCGGAAATCCGCAACGCGGTCGAATCCGCGCACGATGGAGGCTACAACCGATTGGCCGACCTCCATGTCTGGCGGGTCGGCAGGCGCTCGTATTCGTGCGCCCTGAGCGTGGTGACGCAGGACGCGACGCTCACCCCGGAGCGCGTGCACAAGCGGCTCGCGCGGCACCCCGAGATCGCACACGCCACCATCGAGATTCATCGATGCGGATGAAGCGTGGCGCGGGCGCAGCCCCGCCTTGCGTGGGGCGTGGTCAGGGATCCTGACCCGCCTTGACCGGGTACCCCGCTTCGCGCCAGGCCTTCATGCCGCCGTCGAGCGCCACGGCGCGCTGAAACCCCATCTCGTGCAGCGTCGCCGCTGCGAGGGTCGAGATGCGGCCGAATTCGCAATAGGCGAGGACTCGCCGGGTCGGATCGGGAAGCTCCTGGTCCGCGCGCAGCTCGAGCTGTCCGCGCGGCAGCAGCCTCGCGCCCGGGATGTGCCCGGTCTCGTAGGCGTCGCGCTCGCGCATATCGAGGACGATGAGGTCCTTTTCCCTGTCCTCCAGTCGCAGCTTCAGCTCGGCAAGCGACATGAACGGAACTCTTGCGGCAGCTTCGGCAAGCATCTGCGCCACGGTCTTGCCGCCGCTCATGTTGGTGCGCAGCGCCTCGGTAACGTGGGTCGGCATGGTCAGATCGAGCGTTCGCATCATCTCGACGAAGGCGGCGCGGTCGCGCTTTTGCAGGCGCGGGTTCGTGGCCAGTTCCTTGGCGATGCTCGAAGAGCCGTTTCCCTTGTAGTCGTGCGCCGGGAACACCTTCAGCGCGGGGTCGAGCCGCAACAGGCGGAGAAACAGGCTGTCATAGAGCGCTTCCGCGTCGCCGCTTGGCAAGTCTGTTCTGCCGGTGCCGCCGATCAGGAGGGTATCGCCGCTGAACAGCCGGTCCTCGGCGATCAGGCACATCGAATCGCAGGTGTGGCCGGGCGTGTGCAGCGCTCGCAGCCGCAGCCGCCCCACGACCAGCATTTCGCCGTCGCCCAAGCGCATGTCCACGAACGGCGCCGGGCTCGCGCGATGCATCACCACCGGCGCGCCGAGCTGCCGGGCAAGCTGCCGGCTGGCCGAGAAATGGTCGGCATGCGTGTGGGTATCGATCAGGTAGTGAATGCGCAACCCGTCGCGCGCGGCGAGCGCGAGGTAGCGGTCGATCTGGCTGATTTCAGGATCGATGACCGCTGCGGCGCAGGTTTCGCCGCAGCCGAGGAGATAGGACTGGCAGCCCCCTGCGGCGATTTGTTCGAATATCACAATGGCCAGGCATCCATGCGACGCCCCTTTAGACCTGCAAACGGGGAATTTGATTCCTCGACCTGGCCGAGCCGAAGTGTGCCGGGCCGAGCCCGGGCCGGTCCGATTTCAGCGCTCGATGCGCGTGACCTTCGAGCCCTCGAAGGTCAGGTTGTACATCAGCCCCTTGTTGGAAAAGATGAAACCGATGATCGGTTCCTTGATGGTATCGGTGCTGATTTCGCCGCCGGCGCCGAGCGTCGCCAGCGCCACGCTGCCGTCCACGCCCGCCTTCCAGCCGTCGCTGTTGCGAAACTGTTCGAGCACTTTCTGGTTCATGAACAGGATCACCTGGGACTTAATCTGGGCGCCGAGCTGAAAGCCGATCGAGGCGGCCGCCGTGCTGTAGTAGCCCGCGCTTTTGCCGCGGACGATGAGCGCGCCCTCGCCGTACTCGCCGCCGATGCCGATGCCTGCCTTGACCACGTCCGGAAACACGAGCATGCCGGCCGCCTTCTGCGCGAGCCGCTTGCCCGCGCTGCTCTGCTTATGAAAATTCTCGATCGCCTCCTGCACTTTGGCGTCGATTTCCTCCTTCGATGCGGCGGACGCGTCACAAGGGGCGAGCAAGGCGGCGCCGAGAACGATCCCTGCCGCAAGCGGCTTGATCATGGCTTCAGGCGTGCTGGCGGATATGCAGTCGGCGCTGGGCTTCGGACACGAACTCCTCCAGCTCCGGATCCAGCGCGTTGCGCGATGAGACGATGCCGATCGGCGCGCCGTTCTCGATGACCGGAACGTGGCGGAAACCGTTTTCGTGCATCATGAGAAGCGCGTGCCCGAAAGACTCGTTCGGGCTGACGGTTTGCGGCGAGACCGTCATCACCTCGGCCAGCCGCGTGGTGTGCGGGTTGCGCCCTTGCGCGATGACGCGAAAGACGGCATCGCGTTCGGTGAAAATCCCGACGAGCCGCTCTTGGTCGACCACCATGACTGCGCCGACGTTCTTCTTCGCCATCAGTTTGGCGGCCGCGCTGACGCTGGTTTCCGGCGGAGCGACAAGGCGTTTCCTTCGCTCCATGACGTTTCTAATGCGTTGACTGAACATGGCTCCCCTCCGGCCCGGCGTTCGAAAACTGCGCGCAACTTCAGGCGGGTCTCGAGCCGGGACATCGGCTCGCAAGTGCCACGCGCGGTCCGAGATCCAGTTGCCTGCAGCCTCCTCGCCTTCGAAGGCGCCAAAGTTAGCAGCCGCCGAGTTCGCCAACTTGACCAAGATCAACTCTTGTGCAGGTGGTCCGCGCAGCACGGTCCCGGAGCGGCCCGGAGCGGTCCCGGAGCGTCCCGGAGCGGCGGCTGGGCCAGGGGCGTGCGCTCGCGGTGGTATGATCCGCGATTGGCTGCGCCCGCTTCCAGGCCGGCGAAGGTCTTTGAGGAAAATCAGACATGTTCTCGAGTTCCCGCATGGTGCTGGCTGGTGCCGCGTTGGCCTTGGCCGCATGCAATTTCGGTGACGCAGTCAAAGGGAGCGCCTCGGGCAAGGATGGCGTCGCGGCTACGGTTAACGGCGCTCCCATCAGCGAGCGCGTCGTCGCCATGATGGTCAAGCAGCGCGTCGATCTGGGTCGGCAGGCCAGTGCGGAAGTGCGCAATGCGTTCATCGACCGCCTCGCAATGCAGCTCATCCTGTCCCAGGAGGCGCTCAAGAAGGGGCTGGACAAGGCGCCCGAAGTGTCGGACCGGATCGAGCTCGGCAGGCAATCGATCCTGGCCGACGCCTTCGTTCAGGACTACCTCAAGAGCAATCCCGTGGGCGAGGAAGCGCTGAAGGCCGAATACGAGAGAGTCAAATCCCAGACGAGCGGAAGCGAATACAAGGCTCGCCATATCCTGGTCGAGAAGGAAGCCGAAGCCAAGGACATCATCGCCAGGCTGAAGAAGAATCCGAAGGCGTTCGAATCGTTGGCAAGGGAGAAATCCAGGGATTCCGGCTCCAAGATCCGAGGCGGCGATCTGGGCTGGTTCGATCCGGGGCGCATGGTTCCGGAATTCGGCGCGGCGCTTGCCGCGCTCGCGAAGGGCAAGTTCACCGTAGATCCGGTCAAGTCGCAATTCGGCTACCACGTCATACTGCTCGAAGATTCGCGCCTGAAACAGCTTCAGCCGCTGGAACAGATCAGGCCTGCGTTGACGCAGCAACTACAGCAGCAGAACCTGAAAAACGTCATGGACGAGCTGAGGGCCAAGGCGAAGATCGAGATCGCGCAGGCTCCGGCGTCCGCCCCGGCGAAGGAAGCGAAACCGAGCGAATCAACGGGGAAATAGGGACCCCTGTCGTCGTCGGCGCAAGACTTGCAGCGAAGGTCGATCGACCCAAGATAAGCGCTGATCGTTCCCGCTGCTGTTCGATGAGCGCCATAGCGAAGTTTCTCCTCGATCAATCTCCTCATGGGGAGCAGGGTTTGCCTTCGCGCGACGGCGACGGCGCTCTTCTGGACGCGTATTCGCGCAGGGTGCGCGGGAATGAATTTCGCCGGATAAAGTCTCACAGCTTGATTCACACTCTGAGCGGCGGAATTCCATGACAGGCACCTATACTTTCGACGGGGTCATCATCGGGGGCGGCCATAACGCCCTGGTGCTGGCCGGATACCTCGCAAAGTCGGGGATGAAAATCGCCGTGGTCGAGCGCACCCCCGAACTTGGGGGCGGGCTGGGGACGGTGCAAAGCTCGCTTGCGGCCGGTTTCTACCATGAATACCATTCCCAGTTCCACCGCAACATCCCCAACACACCCTGGTATAAAGACCTCGATCTCGGCAGCTACGGGGTGGAATACATCTACCCGCAGGTCAACAACGGCATGCCGATGAGCGATGGCCGCAATCTGGTGATTCACGCCGACCCGGCGGTCACGCGCGCCTCGATCGCGCGCTTTTCCAAGAAGGACGCGGATACCTACTGGGACGTCTACCACCGCTATCAGGACATGGCGCGCGCGATCTGGGCGGCCAAAGACTACGCGCCGCCGTTGCCGCCCGATGAAGAGCAGGAGTTGCTCGCCAGGAGCCGGATGGGGCGGGAGTTCCTCGACATGAACCGCGCGAGCGCGTATGAAGTCGTGTTCGACCTGTTCGACACCACGGCGCTCAAGGCCTTCTACCTGTTCCTGTTCTCCGTGCGCGGCTATTTGCCCGCGCCGACCGTCAAAGGCACGGGATTCGCCATCGTGGCGATGACCTACCTCGGCAACAAGGCGATGCTGCCCAAAGGGGGTGCGCGCCGGCTCGGAGACGCTCTGACCTGGATGATATCGGCGCACGGCGCTCGCATCTTTCCGGCGACCGAGGCCGAGCGCATCATCATCGAACATGACACCGCCGTCGGCGTGGAAACCACCGATGGCAAGAAGCTCATGGGCAAGCGCTTTGTCGCCAGCTCGGTCGATCCGACCCAGACGTTCCTGCGCCTGGTGGGAGAAAAAAATCTCGACTCGAGCCTGGTGGCCAAGGTGAAGGACTACAAATACGGGGTTTCGGGCAAGAGCTTCGGCGTGCTCTTCGCGCTTCATGCCGGGGTGCGCGAGCGCCCCGCCTACCGATCGGCTGCCTGGGATCCGCTGATCAACGACTCGTTCAACTGCTGCATCGGCTACGAGACGCCGGAGGAAGTCATCGAGCACCTGGAAGAGGTGATCGACGGCACCCCGCCCGAGGTGATCGGCATGCAGGCAGCCTGCCCCAGCATTTTCGATGCGACCCGCGCGCCCGGCGGCAAACACGTCCTGCTCGGCTGGCAGTTTGCTCCGTTTGCGCTCAAGGATGGGGGCGCCGAGGGCTGGGAACGCCTGCGCGGCCCGTATGCGGAGAAAATGCTCGCGCGCTGGCGGCAGTACGCGCCCAACCTTGAGCCGAAGAACATCATCTATTCCTTCGGCCAGACGCCGGTCGATACCCAGGAGCACCTGATCAACATGCGCGAGGGCGACTTCCACGTCGGCGCCCTGATCCCCGGCCAGCTCGGCTTCAACCGGCCGTTCTCGGAGGTGTCGAACTACCGCACGCCGATCAAGCACCTGTACCTGACCGGGGCTGGAACCCACCCCGGAGGCAACATAACGGGCGCGCCGGGCTACAACGCGGCCCAGGTCATCGCCCGCGATCTGGGGCTCGACCTGTGGTGGAACCCTCCCGACCCGCGCACAATATGGGCCCAGCTCGACTGAGCCGAGCGCGCCCTCAATACGCCCTGCCGACGCGGTAGCCCTGTTTCTCGATCAGCCGCAGCACGCCGTCCTCGCCGTGCAGATGGTTTGCGCCGACGGCGACAAACGCGCCGCCTCTGCGCAGCGGCAGGTGCAGCCGATGCGCCATGACGATCGAGCGGTTGCGCACCACGTGCAGGTGCAGCAGGCGATAGTGATCGGCCATCTCGGGATAGCGCGCCACGATGTGCGCGTTGATCGCCCCGATCGCGGCCAAGTCGCGCTTCAGCCAGGCCTGAATCGTGGGTTCGATCAGACCGACGAGATCGTCGCGGTGCTCCAGGGCGTGCCGCAGCAGCGCCACCTGCGTGTGCGCCGGAATGCCCTCGAAGACCGCGATCTGCTCCTCGATACCCTCCAGGGCGTCGATCGCGAGCTTGAGCGAGCGCGCCAACGCGAGCAGCTTCTGATCAGGGGTTTCGCCCTCGTAATCCTCCGGCGTCACCGTCAGATTGGCGAGTGCCGCCCACGGTTTCATGCGCTCGATCACCGCCTGGGGTACGAGCTTGCCGCGCAGATGCGCGGCAAGCTTTCCGAAAGCTTCCGCGCCGATCAGCGGCTCGAGACGCCGGCCGTCCTCGAACTGGGCGGCCTCGAGAAGACGCGCCTTCTCCGGCGCGCCATGGCGGCTTTCCATGAAGTAGCGGTGCGAGCGCGAGAGCGCGTTCGTCACCTGCTCGGGAATATCGAGCACGCGCGGATCGGCCAGATGGATGGTGCCGAACACATGACTTGGCGCCAGGCCCCGCCTGGCAACGCGCCAGAGCAGGCCGCGATCGAATCTGACCGAGGAACTGTGGGCGGAAACGCTCACCGCGGGCAGGGCGAGCGAACACGCGACCAGGGCGAGCAACGCCCGCCGGCGATTCATCCCCTGGCGCCTGGGCGTGCCCTGATCAAGCGTAAAGGTATACATTTGCGCCCACGCGGTGACCGGTTCCGTGGTCGATGCCGGCGAAGCCGGGACATGGCGCGCCCGATCGATTCCGACGACTGCAAGGAGACTTTATCATGCCTTACGTTAGCGCCGATGACGGCGTCGGGCTTTACTACGAAGAAGCCGGCCGGGGTATGCCGATTCTGTTCGTGCACGAGTTCCTCGGCGAGTACCGGAGCTGGGAGGCGCAGATGCGCTATTTCTCCCGGCGCTATCGCTGTATCGCCTACAACGCCCGCGGCTATCCGCCTTCGGACGTCCCTTCTCGACTTGAGGACTACGGCTTCGATCGCCAGCGCGACGGCCTCCGGGCGGTGCTCGACCAACTCGAGATCGACGCGGCGCACGTCGTCGGCTTGTCGATGGGGGCGTTCGCGGCCTTCTATTTCGGCATGACCTGGCCCGCGCGCGCTCTCTCGCTCACCCTCGCGGGAATCGGATCGGGCTCCATGCCGGAGGGGCGCGCGAAATTCCAACAGGATTCCGAGGCGTATGCCGACAGCCTGCTCTCTGAGGGTTGGGAGAAGTACGCGGAGGTCCGCGGGCTAGACCCGACACGCGTGCAGTTGCAGAACAAGAACCCGCGCGCCCATGCCGAACTGGTCGCCTGGCTCAAAGGACATTCGTCGCAGGGCTCGGCGCTGACCCTCAGGGGCTATCAGGCGCGGCGCCCGCAGTTGCAGGACTACAAGGAAGCGATGGCGCGGTGCACGGTGCCGACACTGATCATCTGCGGCGACGAGGACGAGCCTTGCCTGGACGCCTCGATCATGCTCAAACGCAACATGCCGAGCGCCGGGCTCGCTTTCCTGCCGCAGACCGGACATACCTGCAACCTTGAGGAGCCCGAGCTCTTCAACCTGCTGTGCGAAAAATTCTTCCACCAGGTCGAGTCCGGCCAGTACCGCATGCGCGACCCGCGCGCAATTCCGACTGGCGTGCTCTAAAATGACCCAGGAGGAAGACAGGCGATTGGCGCCGCTCCTCGGTACGCGGGGAATAAACTTCGATCGGCACGGTGCCCGATGCCCGGGTCGAGCGCGGGGTTTTGCCCTGCGGCCGCACGAATTGCCAAGCACGGAAACATCATGAACATCAGCGATATCAAGCAATACGTCGACGATCGCCCGCAGGAGGGCGTGTTCCGGGTGCACCGCAAGGTGTTTTCGGACCCCGAGCTGTTCGAGCTGGAGCAGCGCTACATCTTCGAGCGCACCTGGCAGTTCCTGACTCTGGAATCGGAAATCGCTGACCCGAACGATTTCGTCACCGCATGGATCGGCCGCACGCCGGTCCTGATCACGCGCGACCCGCAGGGCGAGGTGCGCGCGTTCGCCAACGTGTGCCGGCACAAAGGATCGGTGTTGTGCCGCCAGGAGCGGGGCAATGCGAAATACCACTCCTGCATCTACCACGGCTGGTCCTACGACGCCACGGGGCGCAACATCTTCATCAAGGACGCCAAGGAGGCGTGTTACGCGGGGGCGTTCGAAGCCGAGAATCACGACCTGCTGCCGATTGCCAAGCTGGGCCGGTACAAGGGGCTGGTCTTCGGCAGCCTTTCGGCGGCGGTGCCCCCGATCGAGGAGTTCCTCGGCGAACTGCGCTTCTTCATCGATCTGGCGATGGAGCAGAGCCCTCAAGGGATGGAGTTCGTCCCCGGGCGAGCCGGCTACACCTTCGCCGGCAACTGGAAGCTGCAGATGGACAACGGCGTGGATTTCTACCATCTCACCTCCACGCACCGGAGCTTCATCGCCGTTCAGCAGCGGCGAGCCGCAGGGGAGGGCCACCAGGAGGCGCGCATGTACGACTGGTCCAAGCGCCTCGAGCAGGACGCCGGAATGTTCCAGTTCCGCCACGGCCACACCGTCGGCTGGCTCAACCAGGTGGAGGTGGAAAAGCGCCCGATCTATCCGGAAATCGGCAGGATCCGCGAGCGCCTGGGAGACCTGCGCGCCGACTGGATGCTGAAGCCGCGCAATCTGGTGGTGTTCCCCAACATGCAAATTGCGGACGCCACCGCGCTGCTGCTGCGCGTATTTCGCCCCCTGGCGCCGGACCGCACCGAGATGCAGGTGCGCTGTCTGGCCCCCATCGGCGAGCCCGCGGAGCAGCGGGCCTGGCGATTGCGCCAGTTCGAGGATTTCTTCAACGCCAGCGGCTTCGCGACGCCTGACGACACCATGATGTACGAGGAGTGCCAGACGGGCTTTTCGGCGCAGCCGCTCGATTATCTGCAGGGATATGCCCGCGGAATAGCGGCGCTCGAGCCGGGCGCCGACCCGTTGGCCCGCACGATCGGGATCGAACCGGTCGCGAGTCAGCACGGCGCTTATCGGGTGCAGAACGAAGTGCTGTTTCATCCCATGTATCGCGAGTGGGCGCGCCTGATCGAATGCGGGCTCGCCGGCAAGGAGGCCTACCCATGAGCGACGCGCGCGCATGGCTCGCAGCGGGCGAGGAGGTGCTGCAGCGCGAGGGCATCTATCTCGACGAGCAGCGCTGGAGCGAATGGCTCGAGCTGTTCGCGCCGGAGTGCGAGTACTGGGTTCCCGCCTGGACCAACGAACGCGCGCTGGGGACCGATCCGCAGCGCGAGCTGTCGCACATTTACTATGCCAACCGGCAGGGACTGGAGGACCGCATCGTGCGCATCCGCACCGGGCGCTCGCCCGCTTCCAGCCCCATGCCGCGCACGGCGCACCTGGTGAGCGCGGTGCTCGCGCTCGAGCCGCCGACGGCCGAGCGGCTGCGCTTGCGCTCGACCTGGGCGAGCCACGTGTTCTTTCCCCGCTCGCGCATGACCTACACGTTCTTCGGCTACGCCATCCACGAGCTTGCGCGGCGCGAGAGTCGCTGGGTGATCCAGCGCAAGAAAACGGTGCTGCAGAACGACTTCATACCGACCATGCTCGATGTGTACTGCATTTAGGCGCCAAGCGGGCGAGTGTTGACG
>JACPRN010000237.1 GCA_016189945.1 Betaproteobacteria bacterium | reverse complement strand
GGGATATAGTTATAACTCGTTGAATAACAAATATAAATAGGGTTCAGATAGGGCTCAGACAGCCGCCATTTTGTGAATTCCTGCTCAGGCGCTTGCCGAGCCGATCGGAAGTCGTCCCGGCTCCGGTGCTGGTTTAGAATTGCGTCCCGAGAGATCCCGCTGAGAAACGCCTTGGCGATCCGCCCGGGCGGGCCGCGCCGCAGATTCATACCCCAGGATCCCAAGCGAGCCGAAAATCCCTACGGAGATGCCGATGCAGATTGTCTGTCTTGACCTCGAAGGCGTGCTGGTGCCGGAGATTTGGATCGAGTTTTCTCGCCGGACCGGCATCGCCGAACTGGCCAAGACGACGCGCGACGAACCTGACTACGACAAGCTGATGCGCGGGCGCCTCCGCTTGCTCGAACAGCACCGGCTCGGGCTGACCGACATCCAGGAAGTCATCGCACAGATGCGGCCGCTGGCGGGCGCGCGGGAATTCATCGACTGGGTGCGCGAGTCCCGGCAGGTTGTGATTTTGTCGGACACCTATTACGAATTTGCCCAGCCGCTCATGCGCCAGCTCGGCCACCCGACCCTTTTCTGCCACGAGCTGCTCGCCGACGCTACCGGTCGCGTGCACGACTACCGGCTGCGCCTGCCCGACCAGAAGCGCGCAGCGGTGCGATCATTCAGAGAACTCGGATTTCGTACCGTCGCCGCCGGCGATTCGTACAACGACACCGCCATGCTCGCCGAAGCGCACGCGGGAATCCTATTCCGTCCGCCGCAAAACGTCGCCGCGGAATTTCCCCAGTACCCCGTCGCGCGCGACTACGGCGAATTGCGGCGCGAAATCGACGCCGTGAGCCGCGGGCGGTGATCGAAGACATACCCCCGGAAGAGCGCGAAGCGCGCCTGCTGGGCGCCCGATTGCCGGCGGCCGAAGTCGGGGCTTTCCTGCGCCGCAGTGGATCACTCGAGGACGTGAAGGCGGCCGGGACCAGGCTGAGCGCGGATGGGCGCAAGTTGGGCCGGCTCTGCCGCGAGGGCCGTGAGCTGCTCGCACGCCTGCCGGCGAGATCGCGGCGCAACGCGCGCGAGAAGACCGCGGGGGATGCGATCGTGCATCTGCTTGCCGGCGCCGCCTGGCGCTTCTTCCGCGCCTATCGCGGCCCGATCTACGACAAGCTGACGCGAGGACGCACTCGAGCGCTGCGCATCGACGAGCTGGCCTGGAAGGCTGCCGATCTGCTGCCTGCGGTGCTGCCGACGCGCGCGGAGCTCTCGAGGGAAAGCCAGAGCCTGCAGATGGACAAGGACGGGCTGGAAATCCACCAGGGGCTGTTTTTCGCGCAGTTGTTGAGCGAGCGGGAAATCGGCCTCGATCTGTGCCGGGCGATGCTGCGTCCGAGGGCGCAGGCCCACGAGCTGTTGCCCGAGTTCCAGCGCTCGGGCAAGCTCGATCTGGGCGCTGTGCGCCTGGAGGCGAAAGGCGCAACGGGCTATCTGTATTTTCACCATCCGCGCTATCTGAACGCGGAGGACGACGACACGCTCGGGCCCATGGAACTGGGCTGCGACCTGATCCTGCTGCACCCGGGACTGCGCATGGGCGTGCTGCGCGGGGACCCGATTCCGCATCCGAAGTACGAGGGACGTCGCGTCTTTTCCTCCGGAATCAACCTGACGCGGATCTATCAGGGCAAGCAGAGCTACCTCTTTTACCTGACGCGCGATATGGGATTCGTGAACAAGTTGTACCGCGGGCTTGATCTCGCCTATTCCCCGGGCGCGAACCGCGGCGAAGAGCCCGAGCAGACCCTGGAAAAGCCGTGGCTCGCAGTCGTGGACGCTTTCGCCATCGGCGGCGGGTGCCAGCTTCTGCTCGTGATGGACTACGTAATCGCGGAATCGGGCGCGTATTTCAGCCTGCCGGCGCGCAAGGAGGGCATCATTCCCGGGTGTGCCAACCTTCGGCTTCCGCGCTTCATGGGCGAACGCCTGGCGCGGGAGGCGATCATGTTCGACCGGAGCTTTCCGGTCGCGAGTCCCGAGGCGCGCACGCTGGTGAACGAAGTCCATGCGCGCTCCCGCCTGGATCGGGCGATCGAGCGATGCGTGGCTAATGCCCTCGGCTCAGGCATGGTCAGCGCCGGCGGGAACCGCAAGGCGATCCGGATTCAAACGGAGCCGTTGGATACGTTCCGCAGCTACATGGCGAGCTACGCCTGCGAACAGGCCTTTTGCCACTTGAGCGAGCAGTTGGCGCACAACCTCGAGCGCCACTGGAACGCGAAAGAGCGCGCACCCCGATAGCGCGGCTTTTAGCGCCGCCGGCAAATGTCGAAGCCATCACGCCAGCCGTTGGCGTACTGCTGATCCGACTTGAATCGGCGCTCGCTGCGTTTTTGCGTCCCGCGCACGCTCGCGCAGCCGTCCGCATAGCCTTCCCGGAACGCCGGTGGAAAACCGCTCAAGTTGACGCTGCCCGGCTGCAGGGCGCTTTGCGGCGCGCAGGCACCCAGGACGGCGCTCGCGAGCAGCACGCCATGCGCAATCGACATGCCGCTCCTCATTCGGGTCTATCGATCCGCTGTGGCATCGAGCGCAACGGTGTTCATGCGCAGCGCAAACTCTGCCGCGCCCTCAGTGGACGCGGACGGCAGGATCGCTCTTGAACGCGAGGCGGTCCTCCACCTTGACCACGCCGCTCACGGAGGCGGCGACTTTCAGCGCCTTGGCGCGCTGCGCCTTGTCAGCGACATGGCCGGAGAGCAGAACGCGCCCCCGTTGGGTTTCGACTTTGACATCGGCCGAATTCATCTCCTTCAGCAGCGCCGCCTTGACCTTCGCGGTGATGATGCTGTCATCGATATACTCCGCGGCGCGAAGGCGCTGATAGATCGCTTCGGACTTGATAAATTCGTCGGCGTTCAGCTTGCCGTCGCGATCCTGGTCGGCTTCGTCGAAAGCCCTGCCGTAGTCGCGGTAGCGCCGCACCTCGCCTTTGGTGATGAAACCGCTACGGTTCGCGTCCAGCGCCTGGAATTTGGCCTCGACCGACATGGTCGCGGCCACCTCTGCGGCCCAGGCCACCGGCGCCGCAGGCGCCATGCCGGCACAAACCAGCGCCGCCGCGACGGTTGCCAAACGAACTTTCATGAGCTATTCGTCCTTGACGATGAGGAACGCTGCGGCGGGGTCCCGAGCGACGCTGCCACCCGCATCGGATCGCTGGCCTTACGTCACGGCTTCAGCGCCAAGCCGTCCTCCACCTTGACCACGCCGCCGACGGAAGCAGCCACCTGAAGCGCTTTGTCGCGTTGGGCCTGGTCAGCGACAAAGCCGGAGAGCAGGACGTGCCCGCGTTGCGTCTCGACCTTGACGTCGAGCGACTTCATTGCCCTCACCAGCGCCGTCTTGACCTTGGCGGTGATGACGCTGTCATCGACGTACGCCGCCGCCTGCATGCGCTGATAGATGGCCTCGGATTTGACGAACTCCTCGGCGTTCAGCTTGCCATCGCGATTCTGGTCCGCTTCGTCGAAAGCCTTGCCGTAGCCGCGGTAGCGCTTCACCTCGTCTTTGGAGACAAAGCCGTCGTGGTTTGTGTCCAGCACCTGGAACTTGGCTTCGACCGACATGGTCGGGGACACTTCCGCGGCCCAAGCGGCCGATGTGGCAAGAGCTGCCGCAGCGACCAGCCCGACATAGACAAGCGCGATGCCGGAATACACGAGCGTCGCGGTAATGCTTGCGTGACGAACTTTCATAACTTCCTCCTTCCTGTTGATAAGTCTGCCGGCGGGTTTTTTCCCGCCGCCGATATGCGCGTACCGGCATAGGTCGTGCCAGAAATACTTATGCATTGAAATTCAAATGGATAGCCGGAGAATGCGAGAAACTTGATGGAGCCGAAGCGTCGTTTGCCGGCGACGCATTACGGCGCGCCAATGCAAACGCGTTGGAGGCAAATGCCTTTTTTCTGTCGCCAGCAAGCGACAATTGCGGTTTGAGGCAGGCTGAGCGCGTCAGGCTTTTTCGGGCTTGAACGATTTGGGTTCGAGCCGGTGGCGCTCGAGCAGCTTGTAGAACTCGGTGCGATTGCGTTGCGCCAGCTTGGCGGCCTGGGTCACGTTGCCCCCGGTCATGCGCAGGATGCGCACCAGATACTCGCGCTCGAACGCGCCGCGTGCTTCCTCGAGCGAGGCGAGCGGCCGCGGCTCCTCGCGCAGGGCCTGCTGCACCGCCGAGGCCGGCACGACGCCGCCTGCGCTCAAGGCCACCACCTGCTCCACGGCGTTGAGGAGTTGGCGGACGTTGCCCGGCCAAGGCGCGGCGCGCAGGAGTTCCAGCGCCTCCGGGGCGAATGCGTGCACGTTTTTCGCGTCGCGCGCGGCCGTGGCCTTCAGGAAATGCATGGCGAGCGGCACAATGTCCTCGCGCCGCTCGGAAAGGGGGGGAAGCGCGAGCGACACCACGTTCAGGCGATAGTACAGGTCTTCGCGGAATTGCCCCTCCTTCATCAGCGCCTCGATATCGCGGTGCGTGGCGGAGATGACGCGCATGTCGACCGGGGTGGCCTGCGTCGCGCCCACCGCCCGCACCTCGCGGTCCTGGAGCACCCGCAGCAGCTTCGCCTGCAGCGCGAGCGGCATGTCGCCGATCTCGTCCAGAAAAAGCGTCCCGCCGTCGGCGGCCGGAATCAAGCCTCTGTGGTCGTAGGTGGCGCCGGTGAAGGCGCCCTTGCGGTGGCCGAACAGTTCCGACTCGAGCAGGTTTTCCGGGATCGCGCCGCAGTTGATGGCGACAAACGCGCCGTCGGCGCGCCGGCTGGCGCGGTGGATGGCCCGTGCCAGCATCTCCTTTCCGGTGCCGCTCGCGCCCTGCACAAAGACGCTCGCGTCGGACTGCGCCACGAGCCGTGCCTGGTGCAGAAGGTCCTCCATCTTCGGGCTGTGGGTGACGATGTCGCGGCGCCAGTCCTCCCCGGTAGCCGGCGGTGCCGCCGCCCCGGACAATCGCAGCGCCTGTTCCACCTGCTCGAGCAGCAGCTTGCCGTCGAACGGCTTGGGCAGGAAACCGAATACGCCGCGCTTGGTTGCGGCCACCGCATCGGGGATCGTCCCGTGCGCGGTGAGGATGATGACCGGCAGCGTCGGCGCCTGCTCGTGGATTTCATCGAACAGGGTGAGCCCGTCCTTGCCCCCCATCTTGAGATCGGTAATGACCAGTTGCGGGCGCGAGACGGCCATCGCGGCAAGCGCCTTCTCGGCGCTGTCGACCGCGCGCACGCTGTGGCCGGCGGCGGCGAGCCGCATCGACACCAGTTTCAGGATATCGGGGTCGTCGTCGACAATAAGGATCTCATTCATCGTAGCCACCTGCATTGGTCGAAAGCGGAAGGCTGACGCGAAAATGCGCGCCGCCGCCCGGGTCGTTCACCACTTCGATCCGGCCGCGGTGCGCGGCGACGAACTCCCGTGCAATGGCAAGACCGAGACCGCTGCCGTGCACGCGGCCCTGATGGCCGTGCTCGCCGCGAAAAAACCAGTCGAAAATCCGTTCGCGATCCTCCGCGGGGATACCCGGTCCGGAATCGCTCACATCGAAAATCGCCCGGCGGCCCTCGCGCCGCAATGCCAGTGAAATGATACCCCCATCGGGGGAGTACTTGATCGCGTTGGAGATCAGGTTGTCGGCGACCACGCGCAGTTTATCGGCATCGGCCCGCAAACGCACGGGATCCAGGTGCAGATCGGCGCGGATTCCGCGCGCCTGCGCAGCGAGCCGGTGGTCATCGAGCACCTGCAGGACGACGCGGTTGAGCAGGACTTGGCCCAGCTCCAAGCGCGTGAGGCTTTCGTGGGCGCGATGGTAGTTGAGCAGGTCCTCGATGAGCTTTTGCAGCTCCAGGCTCTTTTGTCGCAGGATGGTGACGATTTCGCGCTGCCCGCTCGAGAGCGGACCGGCCGTGCCCTCGGCGAGCAGCTCGGATCCCTCGCGCAGCGAAGTGAGCGGGGTTTTCAGCTCATGCGAGACATGCCGAAAAAACAGCCGCTTCTGCTGATCGAGTTCGAGCAGCCTCTGGCGCATGCCTTCCAGCCGCGCGCCCAGGTAGCGGACGTCCGCGGGACCCTGGAGTCGAATCTCGGCGCCGAAATCTCCGGCGCCGAGGCGGCGTATCGCCTGGTCGAGCTGGCGGATCGGCCGGGCGACGAGGAGCGTCATGCCCACCGCGATCAACACGCCGACCGGGATGGTGGCGAGCAACTGCAACCAGAGAATACGCTGCGCGCGTTCGCCCGTTACGCGCATGTTTTCCAGCTCCCGGTCGATCAGATCGTTGCTGATGTCGAGCACCCTTTGGGCCAGGTCCGAGAGCGCGATGTAGCCTTCGATGAGCGCCGACTTGTCCTCCGGCTTGAGCGGCGCGCGCAGAAGCAGCTCGTAGAGCTCCTGCTCCTTGTCGATGGTGCGGTTCAGTTCGAGCAGTTGCAGCTCATCGAGCGGCAGCAGCGACAAATCGCTCGTCGTCGACTTGAACCTGGCTCGCACGCGCTCGTAGTCCTGGACCAGCTCGCGGTCTCCCAGGATGAGGTATTGGCGCATGACGCGCTCGAGCGCGGTCACCTGCTCCATCAGCAGGCGGCTGTTGCGCGCGGCCTGCGCCGCCTGCGCAACCACCGTCTGGCTTTGGTCGGCCAGGCGTTGCACGTTCACCGCGGTGTTCACGAAGGCGAAGATCAACGGCAGCGCCACGAGCGCGAACGCGAGCAGCAGCAGCTTCAGGAATGAGCGCGGGTAATAGCGCTGGGGAAAATCGAGCCCGACTTTCATGGGCGCCATGATGCCCCAGAACGGGCGCTCGCGAGACCATGACCCTTGTTCGGACGCGGCTATGCCCCGGCATTCACGACCAGGGAGGAGGGCTATAATTGCCGGCGTCGGCCAAAACCAACGGCAAGTCCAACGGAGCTACAAGCCATGGCGTACACCTTCCCGGAACTCAAACACAAGACGCTCGCCGAAGTCAGGGAGATCGCCAAGGGCCTGACGCCTCAGGTGCAGGGCTACACCCAGATGAACAAGGATCATCTGATCGATGCCATCTGCAAGCAGCTCAACATCGACATGCACGTCCACCACCAGGTGAAAGGCATCGACAAGGCCGCGGTAAAAGCCAAGATCAGGGAATGGCAGAAGAAGCGCGACGAGGCGCTCGCATCGCGCGACCGCGCGCGCCTGCGCGTCGCGCTCGACCACATCCACAGCTTCAAGCACCAGTTGCGCAAAGCGATGGTCTGACCCGGCTCCGGGGTCATGACCCGGCTCCGGGGTCAGGTCTTGCCCCAGAGCACGGGGAAAAGGGCCGCTTTCCCGTTATTCGACTTTGAGCCCGGCGCGGCGGATCACCTGTCCCCAGCGCTCGTGGTCGCTCTTCAACCCGCTAGGCGATCAATATCCGAAACCTGCGACGGCCGCGCACCCGATAGACTGAAAAGTCTCCCTGGTCGATCGTCGCGATCTGCAGGACGCCGGTTTTTTCCGCCAGCCAGATTAGAGATGCATCGGCGTAATCGCAAGGGAGATCGGCATATTTGGACATGATCCGGGCGAGCGCCGCATGATCTTCCAGAGCCACCACCTGCAAAATCCCCGCCACACGCGCCCGCTGAACCCACAAGAGCGCGGCGCGCTGGTGTTCCGGACTCGCGGCCAGCACGTAAGCCGATTCCGTTATGACTGGCTCGGTGCTCAACAACTGGCCGCGGAAATTTTGGAACCAGGCCGCCGCCTGATCGTGAAAACGGTCAGCTCGGTTTACCAGCGCGACGATCGCGCCGGTGTCAACGAGCGCGCGAGCCACGGAAGGCGTTGCGGGCGAGCTTGCGCGCCGCGTTCGATTGTAGACTGGGCGCGCCCCGCTTCGGGATCAGGTCTTGCGCCAGCGCATACGCACTCCCGCCTGCCGATTGCCCGACGAGATAGGCATCCAATGCGCGCACGACCGCATCGGTTCGTGTCACTCCTTGTCGTGCGCAGTACTCCGCAAGCTTCTGTTCGATCCGGAGCGGAATACGGGCGTTTAGGGTCTGCGACATGATTAGGGACCGTGTAATACATTTGAAATCAATTATAACACACGCGCTCTCAACGGATCTGGAATACCAATTTCCCGCGCAGGTGCCGCCCCTCGCTCAGCGCATGGGCCGCTGCGGCCTCCGAGAGCGGGTAGAGCGTGATTTCGGGGACGCCGACGGCACCGGCCTCGACCAGCGCGACGATCCGCTCAAGGTGCGCTCGATCGCGCGCGACGTTGGGCCGAAGCGCCACACAATCGGTGCGCGGGGATTTCAGCCCCGCAGGCCCCGAAGCGATGAAGGCAGCGCGTCCGCCCGGCCGCAGCACGGCAAAGGAGCGCGTTGCCACATCGCCGCCGACGGTGTCGAACACCGCGTCGCAGCCGGAGACCGCCTGCGTGAAGTCTTGGGCGTTGTAGTCGATGACCTCGTCGGCGCCGAGTTCGCGCACGTAGGCGATGTTGGCAGCGCTCGCCGTCGTGATCACGCGTGCGCCGACGTGCTTGGCGAGCTGGATCGCGAAACTGCCGACCCCGCCCGCGCCGCCCTGGATCAGGATCTTCTCGCCGGAGGAGAGCTTGAGCGTGTCCTCGATCGCGACGAGCGCGGTGAGGCCGATGAGCGCGAGCGCCGCGCATTGCGCGTGTGAAAGGCTCTCGGGCTTTCGCGCTACGAGCGCCGCGTTGATCGCGATTTTCTCCGCATAGGCGCCCTCTTGGCCGACGTCGCAGACGCCGAACACGGGTTCGCCGATGCGAAACTCGGTGACGCCGCGCCCGAGCGCGCTCACCCGGCCGGAGAAATCTCGCCCCAGCACGTAAGGAAAGTCGGTGATCGGCGCGGACTTGCCTGCGCGCACTTTCCAGTCGGCGCCGTTGATGCTGGCGGCGTGGATGTCGATGAGCACCTGGCCGGCTTCCGGCACGGGGTCGCGAACATCGCCGTAGCGCAATACCTCCGGGCCGCCGTGTTGCATGAAGTAGGCTGCTTTCATCTTCTCTCCCGTTTAACGCGTGCCGGGCATAATAGCGGTCCGGAGAAACGAAAAGCAATCGGCTCGAGGGGGAATGGCATATGAAGAAATCGTGGCTCGTGATCACCTCGCTGTTGGCGGCGCTCGTGCCGCAGCTTGCACTGGCCCAGACCTGGCCGCAAAGACCGGTCAGGGTAGTGGTGCCCTATCCGCCCGGCGGCAGCACCGACGTGCAAGCGCGCATGATTTCCGAGCGCTTGAGTGCGGCGTTCGGACAGCAGTTCATCGCCGATAACCGTCCCGGGGCGGGCGGGGCAATCGCCGCCGAGTTTGTCGCCAGGGCCCCCGCCGACGGCTACACGCTGCTCTTCGGGGCCACGCCGCAGATTTCGCTCGTGCCGCTGATGCAGAAGGTGAGCTACGACCCGCTGAAGGACCTCGCCCCGATTTCCATCCTGAGCACCAACCCGTTCGTGCTCGGCGTAAACACCGCGATTCCGGTGAAAACCCTGCGCGAGTTCGTCGATTACGTCAAAGCGCGGCCCGGCCAGTTAAACTACGGCTCGGCCGGCACCGGCGGAATGGTGCATCTTTCCTCGGCGCTTTTTGTTGCGCGCGCCGGACTGAAGATGACGCATGTTCCCTACAAGGGGTTCTCGCTGGCCGTGAGCGACCTGGTGAGCGGCCAGATCCAGATGTACTTCGGCAACGCTTCAGAGCTGATACAGCTCTCTAGGAGCGGCAAGATCACGCTGCTCGCGGTCTCCAGCGAGAGGCGCGCGCGGCAACTCCCGGAACTGCCGGCGATGGCGGAGATCTATCCGGGGTTTCGCACCATCACCTGGAACGGACTGCTCGCGCCCGCAGGTACGCCCAAAGACATCATCGATCGCATCGCCCGGGAAGTGGCTCGCGCGGTGCGCGAGCCGGCGACGATCGAGCGCCTGACCAAGAACGGCAACGATCCCCTGGGCAATTCCCCGGCGGAGTTCGCCGAATTGATCCAGGGGGAAGCGCCGCTGTGGCGCGCTGCGGTGGAGGCGGCCGGAATCAAGCAGGAATAGCGCGGGGAGGAGAGGATCTCGATGTATGGCATATCGCAGGAGGTGATCGAGCGCGCGGTCGGTATGCGCGGCAGGCTTCATTGCCTGGAACGCATGGATCCGGCGCGCTGCGCGCTGCTGGTGGTGGACATGCAGAACTACTATCTGAAGCCCGGATTCCAGGCGGAAATCGCCGCGGCGCGAGATATCGTCCCGGCGATCAACCGCGCCGCACGCTCGCTGCGGGGCCT
>JACPRN010000220.1 GCA_016189945.1 Betaproteobacteria bacterium | reverse complement strand
GTGGACCATGGCGATAGTCGGCTTGTTGTACTGGTAGAGACGCGCCCAACGCCAGCGATTCGCCGCCTCCGCCGCCCTGGCTCTCTCGTATGGTTTATCTTCCAACTCCCTGAAGAACATCTTCAGGTCCTGACCGGCGCTGAAGTTTCCCCCGGTCCCCGAGACCACCACGACCTTGACCTCATCGTCGTATTCCAGCCTAGCCAGTGCTTCGTCCATATCGAAATGCAGCGCCGGGCTCATCGCGTTGCGCTTTTCCGGGCGATTGAGCATCGCCCAGGCAATGCCGTTGCCGATTTCCACCTTCACGTTCTTGTAGTCATAGACAGCCATGTCTTTACCCCCGCTCTTGTCAAAAAAACCCGTGATGCCGGTTTGCGCCTATTGGGCGCGGATGTTGAGCTCGCGCAAAACCCTGGGCCATTTGCCCTAGACAATCCCGGAACAGCGCAACGCATCGATTTCCGCCGCCGTATAGCCGGTCTCGCGAAGGACCTCATCGGTGTGCTCGCCCAAGCCCGGCGGCGGCCTGAAATCGATTTCTCGGCTGCCATCGACCCATTCCGGTCGGTGCGGCCCCTTCACCTTGCCGTACTTCGGATGCTCGACTGCATAGAAAGTGCCGAGATGTCTGAGATGCGGATCGTCCTCCAGGTCCTGCACCTCGTGCTCGGGGGCAAAGGGAAATCCGGCCGCCTCCAGCACCGGAGTCCACTCATCCCGGGTGCGCGTGAGGAATATCTCATTCAACTCGCCTGCGAGTACTTCGTAATTGCGGGCGCGGTCCATCCGATCCGGATATTTCACCAGCCAGTCTTCGCGGCCGACGGCGCGGCACATGGCGCCGAAGAACTTGCCCACCGCCGATACCTGCAGC
Source organism: Betaproteobacteria bacterium (assembly GCA_016189945.1). Classification (GTDB taxonomy): domain Bacteria; phylum Pseudomonadota; class Gammaproteobacteria; order Burkholderiales; family SG8-39; genus JACQTO01. The sequence continues at coordinate 4,379 of JACPRN010000220.1, read as the reverse complement.
CCGAGACGCTTTCCGTCTTTGCAGGTGACGTTGTAGGCCTGCGAAAGCGCCGCCCTCTCGTAGATGCCCGCGACTTTGCCGGTCGCGAAATAGTGCATGATCGACTGGTTGTTGAGACCGATCATGGATTCGATCAGGCTCACTTCGACGAGATGCCCCTGGCCGGTTCGGTTCCGCTCGATGTAGGCGGCTTGGATCCCGAGCGCAGCGTAAAAGCTCGTCACGGGGTCGGCGATCGCCGGTCCGGTTATGCGCGGATCGTTGCCGCGGCGGTGCCGGCTCGACCACCCCGAGAGCGCCTGGCCGACGTTATCGAACGCAGGCCGCTGCGAATAGGGACCGTCCCGGCCAAAACCGGTGATCGAACAGTAGATGATTCTCGGATTTACCTCCCGCATCGATTCGTAGGAGATGCCCAGTTTCTGCGCAACCCCGGGCCGGCTGTTGGTGATGAAGACGTCCGCGGTTTCCACGAGCTTATTGAGTACCGCGACGCCTTCAGGTTTGGTGAAGTCGATGGTGACGGAGCGCTTGTTCCGGTTGAGCGCTTGAAACTGCGTGCTGTACAGGCCCGCCCTGTCGAACTGGCGAAACGGGTCGCCGCCTCCGGGAAGCTCGACCTTGACGACGTCGGCGCCCAGGTCCGCGAGCAGCGCCGCGGTGCAGGGTCCCGCGATGTACATACCGAGATCCAGCACCCGGATTCCCTGAAGCAGTTTCATCTTTCTCTCCTCCGCCGCGGCGCGCTTGCATCATTATCCGAGCGGCGCATTCGCGAGTCCAGCTTGTCCGGTCTGGAGTAGCAATACGGGGGAAAAAGGTGTGCTATGGTGTGCCAGAATCGGTTCACAGGAGAGACCACCATGGCAATGAGTACCGCATGTGATCAACAGGCGCACGGCGCAGCTTGCGCCGATTGCGAATGCAGCGCGACGGTCGCGGGTCTGCCCCGCTGCGGCCCCCGCCGCGGCTTCCTGCAGGCGCTGGGGGTGCTCGGCGCCGCGGCCGCGCTGCCTGCGTGCACCAGCATGGGCTCATCGGGGGCCGCGCCCCGGCTGATCGACACCCACCATCACTTCTACCCGCCCGAGTACCAGAAGGCCTGGCTCGACTGGGAAAACGCGCGCAAGCTCCCGCCCAACAAGCAGCAGGCCGCCTGGTCGGTCGAAAAAGCGCTCGCGGAAATGGACAAGGGCGGCGTGCGCACCGGCATCCTGTCGCTCGCCTCGACCGTGGGCGTATGGTTCGACAAGGGCGCGGCCGAAGCGGCGCGCATGGCGCGCCTGTGCAACGAGTTCGGCGCGAAGATGGTGCGCGAGCACCCCGGTCGTTTCGGACTGTTCGCCGCGCTGCCGATGCTGGACGTGCAAGCGAGCCTGAAGGAAATCGCCTACGCCTTCGACGTGCTCAAGGCCGACGGCGTCGGCCTGCAGACCAACTACGGCGACAAGTGGCCGGGCGATCCCGCCTACAGGCCGGTGTTCGACGAGCTCAACCGCCGCAAGGCATTGGTATATTTCCATCCGCTGGTGGCGAGCTGCTGCGGACGCCTGTCGGTGGGCACCTTTCCCGCCGTGATCGAAGTGCCGCACGACACCACCCGCGCCGTGGTGAGCCTGCTGCTTTCGGGCACGCTCGCGCGCAACCGCAACATCAAGTGGCTGTTCAGCCACGCCGGCGGTACGGTGCCGATGCTCGCCGGCCGCATGGATTACTTCTTCAAATTCCTGCCCCACGCCAAAAGCATCGCTCCGGAGGGCTACGAAGCCGAGTTCCAGCGCTTGTACTACGACACCGCTAACGCGACGCACCCGGCGTCGATGGCCGCGCTGCTGAAGCTGATCCCGGAATCGCAGGTGGTGTTCGGCACCGACTACCCTTACGTGCCCATTGGCACCCAGGCCACGGCGATACGCAGGCTCGGTCTTGGCGATAGCACCGCACAAGCGATCGAAAGCGGCAACGCGATAAAGCTGCTGCCGCGGCTGAAAGGCTAGCGATCGGTGAGCGCAGCGGTTGCAGCGCGCAGCTTCCGGCGGATGCCTTCGGCTTCGCGCGCCGGAGACGAAGCGAGGCGATGCGCCCAGCGGGTGGTTTCGGGCAGGCGGTATTTGGTGGCGCATTTCAGAACGTAGCCGAGCGCCGTCTTCAAGCTCACCCGGTGCCCGACCGATACATAGACCGGGTTCACGCCGGCCTGCGTGCGCAGCACCGCGCCGATCGTTTCCTTTTTGTCCTTGAGCGCAGCCGATGCGCCGCGGCGCTGCGCCGGCTCACGGTGCGCGCCGATCAGGCGGCTTTTCGCGACGCCGATGCTCGGGATGTCGGCCGCGAGGCCAAGATGGCTCGCGATGCCCAATCGGCGCGGATGCGCCATGCCTTGGCCGTCGACGAGGACGAGATCCGGGCGAATGCGCAGAGCCTTGAGCGCTGCCAATACCGCCGGCGCTTCGCGAAAGGAGAGCAGCCCCGGGATGTAGGGGAAGCGCACCGGCAGGCGCGCGATCGCGCAATCCACGAGCGCCAAGGCGGGGAAGCTCAGCACCGCCACCGCCGCGCGGGCGATCTTGCCGCCGTCCTCGAAGCCGACATCCACGCCGGCGACATGCGCGACCGGACCGAGCCGGTCCTCGGCGACGATCTTCCCGCGCAATGCGTTCTGCAGCGCAATCGCCTCGCTCGGCGCGAGATCCCAGCGATGTCGGACGGCGTTCATCGGGCTACTCTAGCGCAACGCCGGCGCGGCGGTGCGCCTTGCCGTGTCATTGCGGTATATTGTTGTCCTCCGGGAGAAACCGCTCAAGAAAAGGAAAGCGCTGATGAATGCCAAGGATCCGGTGCGAATCGTTTTTTCCGAGGAAGACACGCTTTTTCGCCTCATGGAGATGGCGGTATTGCGCCGGCTGACGCCTGAAGGCGAGAAGACCCTCAATTATTTTTTCGGCGCCAATTTCTCCGCGCCGCTGCAGGTGTTGACGAGCATGGCTGAGCGCCTGGGTCTGCCGGCCGATATGCAGTCGCTGGTTTGCGCCGACGATGCGGCGCTCGATCGGGCGCTGCCGACGGCTGATTTTCTGGTCACCGAAACGGCCGCGATCACGCGCGAGCGCGTGCGCGCCTGCGCCGGCCGCATCAAGCTGATTCAGAAGTTCGGACGCGACTGCGGCAACATCGATCTCGCCACGGCGCGGGAACTGGGACTCAAGGTCGCGAACCTGGCGCGTTTCAGCAGCCTGTCATCGGCCGACCACGTCATCGCCTTGCTGCTCGCCCTGGCGAGAAATCTGCTTCATGCCCACCGCACGGTCTTGGCCCGGCGCGATCCGGGCCTGAAGCCGCAGTTCGAAAAGGCGCCGCCGCGCAACAAGTTCAACTGGGGAGCGATCCGGAACATCAGGGTGCTGGCCGAACAGACGCTCGGACTGATCGGCCTGGGCGAGAACTCGGGGGAGGTCGCCAAGCGGGCGCGGCTGCTCGGCATGCGCGTCCTCTACTATAAGCGCCAGCGGCTCTCCAGCGAGGAGGAGGCCGCGCTCGGCGGCGTGCGCTACGTCGATTTCGACGGCCTGCTCGCCCAGTCGGACTTCGTTTCCATCCACGTCCCCTACGGCAAGCCAACCGAAAAAATGATTGGCTCCGACGCTCTGCGCAAAATGAAGCGCGGCGCCTATTTGATCAACACCGCGCGCGGCGGAATCGTCGATGAGGAAGCGCTCCACGAAGCGCTGAAAAGCGGACAGCTCGCGGGTGCCGCACTGGACGTGTACCGCTTTGAACCCGTGCCTCCCGATTGCCCGCTTCTGGACCTCGACAGCGTCCTGTGGACGCCGCACATCTCCGGCGGCGAACCCGAGTTCATGCTGCGCGAGTCCGAAGACGTGCTCGCCAACGTCGCGCGGGTGTTGCGCGGCGAAACGCCGAGCGGCCTGGTGGGTATCGGTGGCAGATAAGAATTCCTGCGACGTCCTCGTCGTAGGCGCCGGGGGCGCGGGGCTGGCGGCTGCGATCGAGGCCGCCGCGGCCGGCGCCCGGGTCGTGCTGCTGGAGAAGAACCTGCGGCCGGGCGGGACCACCGCGCTTTCGGTAGGATCGATCACCGTCGCGCGCTCGCCGCACCAGGCGCGCCGCGGCATCCAGGACTCGCCCGCCGAGCACGCCAAAGACCTGGCCGCAATCAACTCGCGCCGCGGGCTGCCGGACAATCCGGAACTGATGCGCCTGCTTACCGAAAACGTCCCCGATACTTTCCGCTGGCTGATGGCGCTCGGGCTGGATTTCATCGGCCCGCTGCCCGAGCCTCCCCACCGCCAGCCGCGCATGCACTGCGTCGTGCCGACGGCCAGGGCCTACATCGCTCGCCTTGCCGAGCGCGCCAGAGC
>JACPRN010000221.1 GCA_016189945.1 Betaproteobacteria bacterium | reverse complement strand
GTTCAAGGAGACGCCGTTATGGGAAATCGAGACAAGCGCAAGGAATCCAAGGGCAAGAAGCCCATGCCGAAGGACAAGAAGCCGGCACCCGGAACTTGACCGAATCGAAGCGGCGCGTGGGCGTTTCCGCGCCGAGTTGCCGGTGATCAGTGTCGCGCGCAGCGCATTTGCGTGACACTGATTCCCACCCATTTGTCCCCTCACTTATTCCCTGCTTCCAGTTGCGCGAGTCTTTTCGCCAGCCCGGCGTCGAGCGCGTTTAGGCGCTCGCGCACCGGCTGCAGTTCGGCGCGCGCATCCGTTTGCAGCAAGGCCACCCCCAGCCCGAACCACGCCGGCGCGAAGTTCGGCTCCAGCCGCAGCGCTTCGCGATAAGCCTGCTTGGCGCGCTCGAGGCGCCCATCGGCGCGCAGCGCCTCACCCAGCAGGTAGCGCGTGATCGCATTGGCGGGATCGATCGTGGTCGCGTGATCGAGCGTGCGCACAGCCGCTGCATGGCGGCCGACAAGGCGTTGCGCATCGCCGAGCAGATTCCAGCCGTCGATATCCTCGGGAGTGCGCTCGACCATGCGCGCGAAGGTCTGCGCCGCGCTCTCATGCTCCCCGAGTTGCACCTGCGCGTAGCCCAGGACCATCGGCCAGTCCGGATCTTCCGGGGCGCGCGCGAGCCGGAGCTGCGCAAGCTGCTTCAAGCCGACCCAGTCCTGTTTCCTCTCCAGTTCGGCGATGAGCCGGGCGCTCTCGCGGTCCTCGCCGCGGGAGGCAAGCGCCGACGAGAGCAGCGGTGTTACCACCGGCAACAGCGCCACTTGCGCGCATGACGAAAGAAAAAACAGTGCTGCCGCCAGCGCCCCCGCGGCGCCACGCGGCAGAAAATCGGCCGCCGGCCTAATAGACGTAGGCGCGCTGCTTGACTTTCGATTCCTCGGCGCGCTTGATTTCATCCTGGGTACGCTCCCTGTCCCACCACAGCGAGCGGCCCTTTTTCTGCTCTTCGACGATATGCGGATTCTCCTTGAGCAGCTCGCGGATGAGCACGGTGGCATCGGATTCGTAGTATTTGGCCATGGCGCGGAATCGATCTGAGCGTAAGCACGAATTATAGGCGCTCCTCAAGGGCCCGGCTCCGGCTCGACGCAGCGCGGATCGTCAAAGCGCGGACTGTTGACCCGCGTGCTCACGCGCACCAGCGTAAAGGTCAGTTTGGGATTCGGGCGCAGCAGCGTTGCGGGCTCGGGACCGTTCAGCCATGGCTCGTAGTCCTCGGGCGAAAGGATTACCGGCATGCGGTCATGGACCCTCCGCGCGGCCCCGGCTGCATCCGTGGTGAGAACGGCAAAGGTTTCGGTGGTTTCCCCTTCCAGCGTGCGCCACTGCTCCCACAGCCCCGCCATGGCAAACACCCCGCCGCTCTCCGGCTTCAGCAGGTACGGCTGCTTGCGCGCGCCCTCCTTTTTCCATTCGTAATAACCGTCGGCCGGAACCAGGCAGCGGCGATGGCTGAACGCATCGCGGAAAGCGGGCTTTGCGGCGATCGTCTCGGCGCGCGCGTTGATCAGGCGCGCGCCGATCGCCGGATCGTTGCTCCAGGACGGAATCAACCCCCAGCGCAGTTGCGCAAGCTCGCGGACTTCATCGGCGCCGAGCCGCACCACTGGGGCGATCTGCGTTGGCGCGATGTTGTAGCGGGGCTGTAGCCGCGGGGCGGGCGCAAGGCCGAATTGCAGCGCGATGACCTCGGGATTGGAATGAAGCGCATAGCGGCCGCACATCGGGCGATTGTACCCGATCGATTCTGGGGAAAATTGGGGTCAGAGTGGCTTTTCTCCCTGTCTTTATATTGCGTGATTGCGGCTGCGAAAAGTTACTCTGACCCCAATTTCCGCTTGCAAACTGCCTCATTACTGTATAAAAATACAGTTATGGAGGTGCGCATGAAATCGCTTACCGCTCAGCAAGAGAAAATCCTGCAGTTTGTCCGCCGGGCGATCGAAGCGACGGGATTCCCGCCGACGCGCGCGGAAATCGCCAGGGCGCTGCGGTTCCGCTCCCCCAACGCCGCCGAGCAGCACTTGCGCGCGCTGGAAAGCAAAGGCGCGATCGAGATCATGCAGGGCGCAGCGCGCGGGCTGCGCCTGGTGGAAGGCCCGGGAATTCCCCTGGTCGGACGCGTCGCGGCCGGCTCGCCGGTCCTCGCTGTCGAGCACGTCGAGCGCCGCTATCAGCTCGATCCGAGCCTATTCAAGCCGCGCGCCGATTACCTGCTGCGCGTGCGCGGGATGAGCATGCGCGACGCCGGCATCCTCGACGGCGACCTGCTCGCCGTCCATCGCACTTCGGACGTCCGCAGCGGCCAGATCGTGGTCGCGCGGCTTGCCGACGAGGTCACGGTGAAGCGCTTGCGCCGACGCGGCAACACGGTCGAGCTGGTTCCCGAAAATCCGGCCTTCAAGACCATCACGCTCGATTTGAAGAGCGAAGAGTTCGCCATCGAAGGCATCGGCGTGGGCGTGATCCGGAACGGACGAGCGCTCTAGCCATTTCTCTCCCGGGGAGTTGTGCCGATGTCAATGCACTCCCTTTCACCCGATTTTTTGCGCTCTCCGGCGCCGGTGCATCCCGCCCTCTGGCGCGGCGCCGATCTCGCGCGTACCGCCGCGCCGGGAGTGCCAAGCGGTTTTCCCGTGCTCGATGCCGAGTTTCCCGGCGGCGGCTGGCCGGTGGGAAGCCTGACCGAAATTCTGCGCACCCAGGAAGGTATCGGCGAACTGCGCATTCTCGGCCCCGCCCTTGCCGCACTGTCGGCGCAAGGCAGGCACCTGGCATGGATCGCCCCGCCCTATGTCCCCTATGCGCCGGCGCTTGCCGCCGCAGGCATCGATCCGGGGCAGATCTTTGTTGTCAGGACTGGCAACGAAAGGCAGACGCTGTGGGCGATCGAGCAGGCGCTGCGCTCGAACGCCTGCGGGGCGGTGCTTGCATGGCCGCAATCGCCCCGCTACGCGGAACTGCGGCGGCTACAGCTTGCCGCCGAAGGGGGCGGCCGCGCCCTGGCCGTGCTATTCCGGCCGGAAAAGGCGGCAGCCGAACCCTCCCCTGCCGTATTGCGCATCACGCTCGGAGCGGCCGCTGGCGGACTTGCGGTGCGTATCGTAAAACGCCGCGGCGCGCCGCTCGATCGTCTTATTCTGCTGCCGGCTGTCGCGCCACAGCGTCTTCCAGGGAAGCCGCCGGGAACAGCTGGCGTTCGACAAGCGCCCGCAAAGATCTCCATCGCCTGCTGAGTTGCCGTCACGGTAAGACGATGGGCGGGCGCCTTCTCGCAAGAAAACTTGCCAAACGCCCAAATACTGTATAAAAATACAGTATCGGTTGGCATCGCTTGTTTCCCCATGCTGTGGATCGCCCTGCACCTGCCGCAATTACCCCTCGATACGCTGCTGCGCGGTGCGGCGCTGCCCGAGCCTTTCGCGATCGCCCAGGGACAGCGCGTGCTCGCCTGCGAGCGCAAGGCGGCCCTGCGCGGTGTGCGCCCGGGCATGTCGCTCGCCGCGGCGCAGGCGCTCGTCCCGCAGTTGCGCATCCGGCCGCGCGATCCCGCCGCAGAGACCGAGGCGCTGCTCGGGCTAGCCGCCTGGGCGATGCAGTTCACCCCGAATGTCGCGCTCGATTTTCCCGATGCGGTGCTGCTGGAGGTTTCCGGCAGCCTGAAACTCTTCGGCGGCGAGGAATCGATCGAGCGCGCGCTGCGCGAGGAGATCGCCGAGATGGGTTTTGGCGTCTCGATCGCGGCTGGGCCTACGCCGCTCGCAGCATCGTGGCTCGCGCGCGCCGGCGTCGAACGCACTGTCGCGCAGGCGGCAGAGCTGAAAACAGCACTCTCGCCGCTGCCGCTTGCCGTCCTGCGCTGCGACGCGGAGACCCTCGAAGCGTTGCAAGCGATCGGCGCCGCCACCCTCGGCGATCTTCTCGCGCTGCCGCGCGAAGGCGTGGCGCGGCGCTTCGGCCAGGAGCTGCTCGACAAACTCGACTGCGCGCTCGGGGTGCTGCCCGATCCGCGCACCTTTTACGCGCCGCCTGCGCGCTTTCATGCCGGGATCGAATTGCCGGCCGAGGCGACGCAGGCCGAAGCGCTGCTGTTCGCTGCGCGGCGGCTGCTGGCGCAGCTCGCGGGTTTTCTCGCCGCGCGCTCGGGCGGCGTGCAGCGTTTTCTGCTCAAGCTCAAGCACCGCGACGCGGGCGTCACCGAGATCGCCGTCGGACTGCTCGCCCCCTCGCGCGATAGCGGCCATTTTGCCCTCCTCGTGCGCGAGCGC
>JACPRN010000212.1 GCA_016189945.1 Betaproteobacteria bacterium | reverse complement strand
GAAAGAGAAAGCCGCGGCCAGTAATCCCACGCCGATCTTGTTGCGGGTGCCGCGAAATGCAGTGTTGAGCATCGTCCTTCGCCGTGCCGGTAGAGGCTACTCGCTCACGACGCTGTAATGCTGAGCAGCGCCGACAGCGCAGCGATCCCGGCGAATAACCTTATTGCTGGAATCATCTTCACCTCCTTCGGGTGGGCGTCCCGGATTGTAAACGCACCGGGTATTCCGCTATTCCGCAGCCCGAGCTCGGCGCTCCGGGAGATCGCATGCGAGCGGTTCCATCAGCGGGCGGGTTGGATCGCCGTCACCACCAGCGCGCCGCCGCGTCTTTGCGCTTCGAATTTGACCTTGTCCCCCGGCCTGACCTGCTCGAGCATCGCCGCGTCCTGAACCTGAAAGACCATCGTCATCGCCGGCATGTCGAGATTCTTGAGCGCGCCGTGCTTGATGGTGATCTTTTTCGCCTCCTTGTCCACCTTGCGCACCTCGCCGTCGGAGAGCGCTTCGTTCGGCGCGGAGACACTCGCTCCGAGCTGATGATGCGCGTCGTCGGCAAACGCAGGCGCGCCGGCAAGCGCGCCCCAGAGAATGACTAGGATCATGCGTTTCATATTCCGCTCTCCTGTGCGTTATCGCGTCACGATGATTTTGCCCACCATTCCGGCTTCGAAATGGCCCTGACGCTTTTCGCGCCGTGCGATTTCTCGCCGTGCGCGAAGGCAGCGCCGAGAAACCCGGTAAGAATTGCGGCAGCAAACAGCCGTTTCATTTCACGATCTCCTTTCACCAGAATTGCGCCGAGGCGTCCATTTCCAGATTTCTCCCTTCAATGGCCGTGCGTCCCGGCTATGGACTTCACCGCTCGGTATTGCGCCGTCTCGGCATTGCCCGGCTCCTTGCGCGATGCGTCCGGCGCTTCGCCCTTCCACTCGTATGCGAGCGTTCCCGCGGGGTGCCGGTACCAGCCCGGGTCCTTGTAGTCGTCGCGCCCCAATCCCTCGCGCACTTTGACGACGGTGAACATGCCGCCCATTTCGAGCGCGCCGAAGGGTCCGGTCCCGCTCATCATCGGCAGCGTGTTCTCGGGAAGCGGCATCTCCATCGCGCCCATGTCGGCCATGCCGCGCTCGCCCATCGCCATGTAATCGGGCACCAGGCGCGCGATTCTCTCGGCTATGCCGCGATGGTCCACGCCGATCATCGTCGGCTGCTTGTGACCCATCGCGTTCATGACGTGGTGCGACTTGTGGCAGTGGATCGCCCAGTCGCCGGGGTTGTCGGCGACGAACTCGATCGCGCGCAGCGCGCCGACCGGCATGTCGATCGTGGTCTCGGGCCAGCGCGCGCCCTCGGGCACCCAGCCGCCGTCGGTGCACGACACTTTGAAGGCATGTCCGTGAATGTGAATCGGGTGATTGGTCATGGTGAGGTTGCCGATGCGGATGCGAACGCGATCCCCGAGGCGCACCGGGAGATGGTCGATCCCGGGGAAAACGCGCGAGTTCCAGCACCACAGGTTGAAGTCGGTCATCTCCGCCACGCTCGGCGTGCGCGCTCCCGGCTCGATCAGAAACGCGTTCATCAGGAAAACGAAGTCGCGATCGACGCGCCGCTCGGCGGGGTTGCGCGGATGCACCACGATCGCACCCATCATTCCCATCGCCATCTGCACCATCTCGTCGGCATGCGGGTGGTACATGAAGGTGCCCGAATGCTTCATCTGGAATTCGTAGACGAAGGTCTTGCCGGGGGGAATTTGCGGCTGGGTGAGACCGCCAACGCCATCCATCCCATTGGGCAGCAGCACGCCGTGCCAGTGGACGGTGGTGTGCTCAGGCAGCCGGTTGGTGACAAAGATCCGAAGCCGGTCTCCCTCGACGCATTCGATCGTCGGGCCCGGCGACTGGCCGTTGTAGCCCCAGAGGTTCGCCTGCATTCCCGGAGCGATTTCGCGCACCACCGGTTCGGCGACGAGGTGGAACTCCTTCCACCCGGCGTTCATGCGCCAGGGCAGGCTCCAGCCGTTCAAAGTCAGCACGGGCCGGTAAGGCGGGCCGCTTTGCGGTTCAAGGGGCGGCGCCATTCCCGGCCGATCTCTGGTCGGCGCCTCGGGAAGCGAAGCCGCCTGGGCTCTTGACACCAGGGCGGCGCCGATCAGGCCGGCGCCGGACGAGCGAAGAAACTCTCTGCGGGTCGTCATGGGATGCTCCTTCAGTGTCCGGCGGCGGATGCCGCGGTCGCGCTGGTCATCGCGCCGGGGGTCGCGCGCGCGCCGATGGCGCCGGCAGCGCGACCGGTCATCGCGTTTTGCAGCTCCGCATCGGCGAGCCAGAAGTCGCGCAGCGCTTCGATAGTGCCGGAGACCGCAGCCACCTGCTCGCGCGCATCGGCAAGCAGCTCAAAGACGCTTGCGAGCATGCCGTTGTAGCGCAGCAGCACTTCTTGGGAGATGCGCTTCCTGAGCGGCACGGTCTCGTCGCGGTAGCGCCTGGCCACCTCGTAGGCGGCGCGATAGCCCGAGTAGCTCTCGCGCACCTCGGAGCGGGCGTTGACCGCGGTCTCGGCAATGCGGCTCGCCGCTTGCATGTAGAGCGCCTCGGCGCGCGACACTCGCCCCGTTCCCCAGTCGAAAAGCGGGATCTCGACGCCGATCTCGTAGCCTTGCTTGCGCGGCTCGGGCGTTTCCGTCGTGCGCGCAATGCCGAGTTCCAGCGCGTCGATGAAGCGCGTGACGCGCGTGAGCCCAAGCGATTCGGCGAGCGCTTCGGATTCGCGGCGCGCGGCGCGTATGTCCAGGCGCTGCTCGAGCGCCAGCGCTTCGGCGTTTTCCTGTTCACGCAGGGCCGCCGGCAGCTCGGGCAGCCGCTCGGGCAGACGGTAGCGGGCCTCTTCGCCCCACAGGCCCATGAGGCGCGTGAGCCGCTCGCGCTCGCCGAGCGCGAACTGCCGCGAGCGCGTGGCTTGCGCGCTCGCCTCGCTGTGGAACGCCTGCTCGCGCATGGCGTCGAGCTTGGGCAGGTTGCCGGCGCCGGCCATGCGGCGCGCGAGATCGGCCGAGGCTTCCGCCGCGGACTTCACCTCCTCCCGGTAGCGCGCAAGCTGCTCCGCAGCGATCGCCCGGAAGTAGGCCCCGCGCGTCTCGGCGGCCACGCGCAGCGCCTGGCCGGCGACTTGGGCTTTGACCTGCTCGAAACGCTGCTTCTGCGCCTCCATCGCGAGCGGCACGGTGAGCAGCGACAGGATGTTGAAGCTGAAGACGCTTTCGATCTTGTACTCGTCGTCGTGACGCGCGCGCAGGTACGCGAAGCGCGGGTTCGGCAACCGGCTCGCGGAGAGCAGATCGCCTTCGGCGATGCCGAGCTCCATATAGGTCGCCTGCAGCCCGGCATTGTTGAGCAGCGCGATCTGCACCGCGCCGTCCACGGAAAGCGGCTCGGCGAGAAGCCGCTTGACGGTGCCGCGAACGCCCTCAGCCTCGGCGTCGCTGCGCACCCACAGCGGCTCTTTGCCGGTGTGGGTCTTGATCAGGGCTTGCACCTCCCGGAAGCCGGAATCGGCTGATTGCGTTGCACAGCCGGCCAGAGCCGCCGCCGCCAGCAACGCTCCCATCCCAACAAGAATTCTCATCGATGTCCCCAGTGACAGGTCCGGGTCTCGAGACCGGACTCAATGCGCAAGCGGATGCGCTCCGCATGCGCGCGCTTTGTGGGCCCCGGTGCCGGGGCGCCAGAGGCCCTCGGCCGTCAGGCGGCGAGGGCTAGCGGGGGACGCTTGAGCTGCTCGGGGAAATGAGAGAAGAAATACTCGGGTCCGTCCGTGTCGTAGACCGGTGCAGCGAACTCGGCAACGGGATTGGACGCCGATACCGCACAGGGTACGTTATGCTGGCAGCCGTCATGCGTAGCGGCGCCGTTCTCGCCTTCCATGCCGTGATGGCTGTGCAGACCGCCGTCGTGATGGTGCGAAGCGGTTGCGGACAAGCGTTGCTGAGTTTCGCTGTCGCAGAAAAGCGGCTGCGCGCTGCTCGCCACGCTTTGCAGCGGCATCAGTGCAAGCAAGAGATACAGCGCGATTTTTCCGACTCGAATCAGCATGCGGCCGGCGAGTCTAGCAGGCGAGGACGCGCCGCGATATGGGGAAAACACCGTAGTTTGATTCGATTCGAGACCCCCCTGTCATGCATTAGGCTGGATCTGTCCGTTGATGACCTTGACCTTGTCGCCCTGGCGCCACGCAGGCTGATTGGGCTCGGTGAACGTGCGGGTGGTGCCGTCTTCAAAGCGCACCGTGATTTCGTAGCTTTTGGTCGATTTCACCTTTTTCTCGATTTGATGGCCCGCAAGCGCGCCGCCGACCGCGCCCACCACGGTCATGACATCCTTGCCCCGTCCGCCGCCGACCTGGCTGCCGAGCACGCCGCCCGCGACCGCGCCGCCCACCGCGCCGAGGCCCGATGCCTCGCCCTTTTTTTCCACTTCGCGCACCGCCTCGACCACGCCGCACTCGGCACACTTGGGTTTCGCGGCGGCCGCCTGCGGCGCCGGCGCAGGCGCAGGTGCCGCGGCCGGGACTGCTGCGGGGGGATTGGCGGCTGCCGGAGCCGATGCGGAAGCATTGCGCGCAACCTGAACCGGCCTGGGCGCGCTTTTCACGGGCGGTTTCGCTTGCGGTTTCTGCGCAGGCGATTTTTCCGCCGCCGCTTGTTCGGTGATCGGCGCGGCCGGCGCCTGCGGGATCTTGTCAGCGATCGTCGGCGCTGCGGTTTCGCCGGACTTGCCGACCGAGGTCGGCAACCACCCCATGACCGCTGCGATTCCCACGGCGCAGAACAGAATCACTGCGATGGCCGCGATGAGATAAAGCGGATGCATGGGTCTAGCAGTTTGCGCTTCCATTTGGATCTCCTTGGTTACATCGACTCCGCGATTACAGGTGACTGAATGATTCCTTTGTTGCGAGTAATCGCTGATTCACTCAATCGCGATTCCCTTGCCCTTTGCCCTTGGAACGGCCACGGCTTCGTTCTTTCGCGTCGTCGTTTCCCGCGCGCGCGATTTGCCAGGTCCCGTCGCCTGCCTGGCAAGCCACGCCGCGGCCGGTCCCGTCTTTTCGCCCCGCTGTCATCTTCAGGGAGAACTCTCTGCAAATGCGCCCGTCGCGCTTGTAGCCGCGGATCGGCGACAGGACGTAGGTGACGCCGGTGCCCGAATTGACCCAGGTGACGCGCTCGCGGTCCTCGGCGAGTTCGAGCGCATGCCCTAGGCAGCCGCGATCCGCGCCATCGAGATCGCGCCCGATCTCGGCGCCGATGACGCCTCCGATAACGGCCCCGAGCACCGTGGCGACGGTTTTTCCGCTGCCCTTGCCGACCTGCGAGCCGATGACACCGCCGACCGTCGCGCCGAGAACTGCGCCGATCGCCTGCCGGTCGCAACGGCCGGCGACGATGCCGTAGTCTCGCTCCCACTTCTTGCCGGCGTATCCGGTGTAATAGGCATCGTGCTTCTTGCGCCAGCCGTGCGCCGGCGCCCAGGGGGGCGGATCGGCATAGGCGGGCCAAGGCACCGTGGCCAGTAGACAAGCGGTCGCGGCGAGCAGTTCAGCGCAACGGCGCAAATACCGCACACGTGTTGTGGCCATATTGCCCTCTCCTTCCTATGTCCGCTTAAGGACAGTAAACGGAACTGTTTACCATGACGATGACATCGATGCCGTGAAAACTTCACGGTTCGGCTGCCGCCTCGATAACTTCGGGTTTTCTGCACGGCCAAATACAGGTTTCACCGACTCGGAAGCGCCGGCGATAAGCGCTATCTTGCGCGCCTCGCAGACGACCCTTCGAGGGGACGGACATGAAGACCGTTGCATTGAAGATTTTGTGCAGCGCCGGCTGGACCGACGCGGCGGGCCAGTTCATAGGGCACGCGGTGCTCGTCAGTCTGAACCTGGAATCGGGACTGGTGAGCCCGCACTTCGAAAACGACGCGGAGGCGCTCACCGCCCGCGGTCCAACCCCGATCTGCGGCCTGATGTTCGAGCCGGCAGGGCTGGAACACGGCGCCTCGGTCATCCTGCAGCCGGCCGCCGATTTCCGCGGCGCCGCCACCGGATTTCACATCGCTCAATGCTCGCTGGCCGCGAATCGGGCTCGACTCGAGCAGTGGGCTGCGAGTCAGGCGACGCTCGCGCTGGTCACGCTGCGTTATCGGCCACCCGAGCCGCGTGCCGCCGAACAGCTCGCCGCATAGCGCCGTCGGTTACCCTATTCGACCGTAACCGATTTCGCCAGATTGCGCGGCTTGTCGACGTCGTTGCCGCGGTCGAGCGCCGCGTGATAGGCAAGCAGTTGCAGCGGGATGGTGTGCAGGATCGGCGAGAGCAATCCCGCGTGGTCGGGCATGCGGATCACTTGAATGCCGTCCCCGCCCGTCATCCGCGTGTCCTGGTCGGCGAACACGTGCAGCTCGCCGCCGCGCGCGCGCACTTCCTGCAGGTTTGATTTCAGCTTCTCGAACAGCGCGTCCTTGGGCGCGATGGCGACCACCGGCATGTGCTTGTCCACGAGCGCGAGCGGGCCGTGCTTCAGCTCGCCCGCGGCGTAGGCCTCGGCGTGAATGTAGGAGATCTCCTTCAATTTGAGTGCCCCCTCCATCGCGATCGGATAGTGGATGCCGCGCCCGAGGAAAAGCGCATGCTGGTGCTGGGCGAACTTTTCCGCCCACATTTTCACCTGCGGCTCGATGTGCAGCACGTTCTGCAGCGCGGTCGGAAGATGCCGCAGCGAGAGCAGCAGCTCTCCCTCGCGCTCGCGCGAAAGCCGCCCGCGCACCTTGGCAAGCGTCATGGTGAGCAGCACCAGCACCGCAAGCTGGGTGGTGAACGCCTTGGTCGAGGCCACCCCGATTTCCGGACCCGCGCGGGTGAGAAAGCGCAGCTCCGAGGCCCTCAGGAGCGCCGACTCGGGAACGTTGCAGATGCAAAGCGAATAGCGCTGCCCCAGTTGCTTGGCGTGCTGGAGCGCGGCGAGGGTGTCGGCGGTCTCCCCCGATTGCGAAACGGTGACCACCAGCGCTTTCGGATTGGGCACCGACGCGCGGTAACGGTACTCGCTCGCGATTTCGACGTTGCACGGGATGCCCGCGACCCCCTCGATCCAGTAGCGCGCGACCATGCCGGCGTGATAGCTCGTACCGCAGGCGAGGATCAGGACCGAGTCGACCTCGCCCAGAATCCGCTCGGCCTCGGCGCCGAAGAGCTGCGCGGAGACCGACTGGGCGCCGCTCACCATCTCCAGGGTGTTCGCGACCGCCATGGGCTGTTCGTGGATTTCCTTTTCCATGTAGTGGCGGTAGGGGCCCAGCTCCACCGCCGCCGCCGAAAGCTGCGAGGCGTGCACCGGGCGCTCGACCGCGGCGCCTTTGGCATCGATGATGCGCACGCTGCCGAGCGCGACCTCGGCGCAGTCGCCGTCTTCGAGATAGATCATGCGGCTCGTGACCTGCACCAGGGCGGAGGCGTCCGAGGCGGCGAAGTTCTCCCCCTCGCCCAGGCCGAGCAGGAGCGGCGCGCCGTGGCGCGCGGCAACGAAGCGCGAGGGCTCGCCATCGCTCACCACGGCGATGGCATACGCGCCGACCAACTGCGCTGTGCTCGCACGCACCGCATCGAAGAGGCTGGTGCCCGAGTGCAGGTTCGAATGAATGAGATGGGCGATGACCTCGGTGTCGGTGTCGGAGGCGAACTGGTAACCCTTGGCGCGCAGGCGCGCGCGCAGCTCGTCGTGGTTCTCGATGATGCCGTTGTGCACCACCGACACGCCGCCCGAGACATGCGGATGCGCGTTCTTCTCCGAGGGCACCCCGTGCGTCGCCCAGCGCGTGTGCGCGATGCCGATCCGTCCCGCCAGCGCCTCAGCCCGCGAGAGTTTCTCCAGTTCGGCGACGCGGCCGGTGGAACGCAGCCGGCACAGGGTCGAGCGAGCGCCCCCGTCGGCCGCGCCGCCGAGGACCGCAACGCCGGCCGAGTCGTAGCCCCGGTATTCGAGCCGCTTCAGGCCCTCCAGAAGAATCGGCACGACGTCTCGCTGCGCAACCGCGCCCACTATCCCGCACATCGGCGCCTCACTGGCTGTACCTTGGCGCTCACTTCTTTTTCACCGGGCGCTTCCAGCCGCGAATGGAAACCTGCCTCGCGCGCGCCACGGTCAGCTCGCCCGCCGGCGCGTCGTGGGTGAGCGTGGTCCCGGCGCCAAGCGTCGCGCCGCGGCCCACGCGCACCGGCGCGACGAGCTGCGTATCCGAGCCGATGAAGACATCGTCTTCGATCACCGTGCGGTGCTTGTTGGCGCCGTCGTAATTGCAGGTGATGGTGCCTGCGCCGACGTTGACGTTGCGGCCCACGTCGCTGTCGCCGATGTAGGCCAGGTGGTTCGCCTTGGAGCCGGCGCCGATCGCGCTCGCCTTGACCTCGACGAAATTGCCCACGTGCACGTCCTCGGCGAGTAGCGTGCCCGGGCGGATGCGCGCGTAGGGGCCGACGCGGCAATTGGCGCCGACATCGGCTTCCTCGATGTGGCAGAAAGGCTCGATGCGCGTGCCCGCGGCAACGCGCGTGTTCTTGATCACGCAATTGGCGCCGATGCTCACGCGGTCACCAAGCGCGACCTCGCCTTCGAACACGCAGTTCACGTCGATCGCGACGTCGCGCCCGCACGCCAGCCGCCCGCGCACGTCGATGCGCGCCGGATCGGCAAGGGTCACGCCGCGGCCCATCAATTCGCCGGCGAGGTTTTGCTGGTGGATGCGTTCCAGTTCGGCGAGCTGATTGCGGCTGTTGACTCCAAGGGTCTCCCACACCGCGTGCGGCTGAACGCCGGCAACGCCCATGCCTTCGGCGACCGCCAAGGCGACGATATCGGTGAGGTAATACTCGCCCTGCGCGTTGTCGTTCGAGAGCCTATCGAGCCAGGATTTCAGTTTCGCCGTCGGCACCACCATGATGCCGGTGTTGACCTCCCGGATGGCCTGCTCGGCGGGGCTTGCCTCCTTCTGTTCCACGATGCGCTCGATCGCGCCGGCCTTGCGCACGACGCGCCCGTAGCCGTTCGCGTCATCGAGCTCGACGGTCAGCACGGCCATGCCGGCGCCCGCCGCCGCGCACAGGCGCTTCAGGGTCGCAGCCCTGATCAAGGGCACATCGCCGTAGAGCACCAGGGTCGGGGCGCCGGCCTTCAAATGCGGCAGCGCCTGGGCGAGGGCGTGGCCCGTTCCGAGCTGCGGCTCCTGCAGCACCCAGGTGATGGCGTCGGCGCCTCTGCTGATCGCCCCGCGCACCGCTTCTCCGCCGTGACCGTAGACCACGCAGATGCGCTGCGGAGAAAGCTCGCGCGCGGCAGCGACGACATGCGCAAGCAAAGGCCTCCCGGCGAGCGCGTGCAGCACCTTTGCGGTGTCGGAGTGCATGCGCTTGCCCTGGCCGGCGGCAAGAATGACGATATTCACGGATAGGCGGTGATCGGGCGAGTACTCACGACATTGGTGAGAACTTGGGTTTCATTACTTCTCAACGTTTTTGTTCAGTTGCGACTTCGCAACTGAACAAAAACGTTGAGATTGATGAAAAGCAAAATCCAGCACCACGGCTTCCCTCTCGTTTGGCTTGGTCCCCGCCGGCAGCCAAGCGAAGATGCTAGCACAGGGCCGGCGTCGCGCGGCGCGGCCTCGCCTAGCGCGGCAGTTCCGATGAACCCATCAGGAACTCGTCGACCGCGCGCGCGCATTGCCTTCCTTCCCGGATCGCCCAAACGATGAGCGACTGTCCGCGGCGCATGTCCCCGGCCGCGAACACCTTGGGATTCGATGTTGCATAGCAGCCCGGCCCGTCGGTTGACGCCTTGGCGTTGCCGCGCGCGTCTTTTTCGATTCCGAATGCCTCGAGCACGTAGCTCATGGGCGAGACAAAGCCCATGGCAAGGAGCACGAGGTCGGCCGGGATCTCGAATTCGCTTCCCGGAATCTCGACCATTTTCATCTGGCCCGTGGCGCGATCCGGCTTCCATTGAACGCGCGACGCGAGGAGCGCCCTCACCTTGCCGTTTTTTCCCTTGAACGACTTGGTGGCGACCGACCAGTCGCGATTGCAGCCTTCCTCGTGCGAGGTCGAGGTGCGCAGCTTCATCGGCCAATAGGGCCAGACCGCGAGCGGGTCGACTTCGGCCGGAGGCTGCGGCAGCAGCTCGAACAGGGTGACCGACTTGGCGGCATGCCTGTTCGACGTGCCGACGCAGTCCGAGCCGGTGTCGCCGCCGCCGATGACGACGACGTGCTTGTCGGTCGCCCGCAGCTCGCGCACCTTCTTGTCGCCGGCGACGCGCTGGTTCTGCAGCGTGAGAAAGTCCATGGCGAAGTGGATGCCCTCCAGCTCTCTTCCCGGGACCGGGAGGTCGCGCGGATTCTCCGCTCCCCCCGCGAGCACCACCGCGTCGAACTCATCGAGCAGTTTTTTCGCCGGCACCTCGGCGCCGATGTTCTGCCCGACGCGAAACTCCACGCCCTCGGCGCGCATCTGCTCCATGCGCCGGTCGATCAGCGATTTTTCCAGTTTGAAATCCGGGATGCCATAACGAAGCAGTCCGCCGATGCGGTCGTTCTTTTCGAAAACGACGACCTCGTGGCCGGCGCGCGCGAGCTGCTGCGCGCAAGCAATCCCCGCAGGACCTGAGCCGACCACGGCGACGCGCTTCCCGGTCTTGCGTTCCGGCGGGCAGGGCCGCACCCAGCCTTCTTCCCACGCCTTGTCGATGATCGCGTGCTCGACCGATTTGATGCCGACGGGGTCATCGATCAAGCGCAGGACGCACGCCTCCTCGCATGGCGCAGGGCAGACCCGCCCCGTAAATTCGGGAAAGTTGTTGGTCGAGTGCAGCGTCGCGATGGCCGCCTTCCAGTCCTGCCGAAAGACCAGGTCGTTGAAGTCCGGGATGATGTTGTTGAGCGGACACCCCTGCATGCAAAAAGGGATGCCGCAGTCCATGCAGCGCGCGCCCTGAATTCCGGCCTCCTCGTCGGTAAGATGCCGGAAGAATTCGCGAAAGTGCCTCTTGCGCTGCTCGGGCGCTTCGTGCGCCTCCTCCAGCCGTTCGTACTCCAGAAATCCGGTGATCTTGCCCATCGCTTCCTCTGTTCGCGCGGTCTAGGCCGCCACCTTCCTGCGCGCGGCCAGTTCGCCGAGCGCGCGGCGGTACTCCTTCGGGAAAATCTTCCAGAAGCGCGCTCGATAATCGCCCCAGCGTTCGAGGATCTCCTGCGCCCGCCGGCTGCCGGTGCACCTGGCATGGCACTCGACGAGGCGCCGCAGGATGGCCTCATCGGCCTCGCCCAGGTGCCAAAGATCGCGCGCGAGCTTCGCCTGCTGCTCGGACTCCGAGAGCACCGGTTCCAGCTCGATCATCGCGGTATTGCAGCGCTTCAGAAACTCGCCGTCGGCGTCCAGCACGTAGGCAATGCCCCCGGACATGCCCGCGGCGAAGTTGCGCCCGGTCGCGCCGAGCACCGCGACCGTGCCGCCGGTCATGTACTCGCAGCCGTGGTCGCCGACGCCCTCAACCACCGCATGCGCGCCCGAATTGCGCACCGCAAAGCGCTCCCCGGCGACGCCGCGAAAGTACGCTTCGCCGTCGATCGCGCCGTAGAGCACGACGTTGCCGGTAATGATGTTTTCGGTGGGCTCGCCGCGGAACTTGGGCGAGGGTTGCACCGAAATCCGGCCGCCCGACAGGCCCTTGCCGCAGTAGTCGTTGGTGTCGCCGATCAGGTCGAGGGTCACGCCCCGGGCGAGAAACGCACCAAAACTCTGGCCCGCCGATCCTGCGAAGCGCACGTGGATGGTGTCGTCGGGAAGCCCCTCGTGGCCGTAGCGCTTGGCGATTTCCCCCGAGAGCATGGTACCCACGGCGCGATGGGTGTTGCGGATCGGCATATCGATGGTGACCTTCTCCCCCTGCTCCAGCGCCGGCTTTGCCAGCTCGATGAGCCGGTTGTCGAGCGCGCGCTACAGAGCGTGAACCTGGCTCTCGCAGTTGTAGCGCGCCACGTCCGAGGGCATCTGCGGCATCCTGAAGATCT
>JACPRN010000210.1 GCA_016189945.1 Betaproteobacteria bacterium | reverse complement strand
CCGGCGCAGGGCTCGCCCTTTTTCCTCATCGCCTTGCACTGTAACAACCTGCGCGAAGTCGCCCAGGAAGGCCATCTGGGGCTGCTCGGCGATCCGATGGAAGCGGCACTGCACGAGGCGGCGCGCGCCGTGCTCGGTCCCCTGCGGGAATATGCGCGTCTCGGCGAGATTCCCTTCGACGCCGATCGCAAATGCATGTCGACCGTGCACGAAACGCCCGCGGGCCGGGTGCTCTATTGCAAGGGCGCAGCCGAAGTCCTGCTGCCGCTGTGCACGACGGTGTGGACCGAAGGCGGCGCGCGTCCCCTTGACGCGGCAACCCGCGAACGCTTCCTGCGCGCGCAGGAAGAGATGGCCGAGCGCGGATTGCGCATCCTCTTGCTCTCGTTCCGGAGCCTGCCGAGCGACTGCCCGCAGGAGCGCTGGGAGCGCGATCTCACGCTCGCGGGCCTTGCCGGAATCGAGGACCCGCCCCGGCCCGAAGTGCCGCCGGCCATCCAGCGGTGCCGCGAGGCCGGAATCAAGGTGATCATGGTCACGGGCGATCACCCGCACACGGCCCTGGCGATCGCGCGCGAAATCGGATTGGTGCGCTCGCGGCATCCCGCCGTCATTGCCGGCCCACAGCTCGCGCGCATGCGCGAGTCCCAGCTCCAGCTTGCGCTGGATGCCGAGGAGATCCTGTTTGCGCGCGTCACCGCCGACCAGAAAATGCACATCGTCGAGGCGCTCAAGCGCAAGGGCCACGTCGTCGCCGTGACCGGCGACGGGGTGAACGATGCCCCCGCCCTGAAGCGCGCCGACATCGGCATTGCCATGGGGATCGCCGGCACCGACGTGGCGCGCGAGTCGGCCGACATGGTGCTCCTGGACGACAACTTCGCCAGCATCGTCAGCGCCATCGAGGAGGGGCGCGCGGTGTATGCCAACATCCGCAAGTTTCTCACCTATATTCTCACTTCCAATATTCCGGAGTTGGTGCCCTATCTGGCGTTCGTCGCGTTCCGGATTCCGCTGCCGCTCACCATCATCCAGATCCTGGCGGTCGACCTGGGCACCGACATGCTGCCGGCGCTCGCCCTGGGCGCGGAGGAACCCGACCCCGAGGCCATGCGCCGGCCGCCGCGCAAACGCACCCAGCGGCTCCTCTCCTGGCCGCTCCTGGGGCGCGCGTATCTGTTCCTCGGTGCCATCGAAGCCGTGACCGCGATGGCCGCATTCTTTTTCGTGCTGCGCTCAGGCGGATGGAAATACGGCGAGGCGCTCGACAAGCTCGATCCGCTGTATCTGCAGGCGACCACGGCCTGCCTGGCCGCGATCATCGTCACCCAGGTCGTCAACGTATTCCTCTGTCGCGACGAGCGGGCTTCCGTTTTTGCCTTCGGGCTGGCGAAGAACCGTCTCATCGCCCTCGGGGTGGCGGTCGAGCTGGCGCTGATGCTTGGCATCGTCTACACGCCGTGGGGCCAGGCGGTGTTCGGCACCGCGGCGCTCAGCGCCGATGCGTGGCTGTTCATGCTGCCGTTTGCGGCGGCGATGCTCTTGCTCGAGGAGATGCGCAAGCTGCTCGTGCGCCGGCGGGTGTTTCGCTGCAGTGCGGCATGACCCCCGACATCGACCGGTCAACCGCCGGCCCGCAAGTACGTTAGAATATTCAAGCTGAAATAAGAGCATAGAACTCCATGTGCCGGAAACGGACGCGCTTCGAAAAACTGAAACGGCCACAACTCCAGTGGTCACAACCACTCTCAGGGAAGGAACCGACATGAAGAAACTGCTTGCAATCGCCATCGCCGCTGCTTTCGCCGCGGTCCCGTTCACCGTTGCCGCCCAAGCGCCGAAAGCCGCGGATAAGGCCATGGAAAAACCGGCCAAGGCCGCGGCCAAGGGAAGCGCGAAGGCCGCCAAGGGAGCACCAGCCGCCGCCAAAGCCGCCGAGAAAGGCGATAAGCCCGCCAAAGCCACAAAAGCGGCCAAAGGCGGAAAAGCTGCCGCAAAGAAAGAAGACGCCAAGAAATAACGGCCCAGTCTCCGATCCGGGTCCCGCGGCCCCGATCGGCCATATAAAGGCGGGCTTAGTCCCGCCTTTTTATTTCTTGCCCGGCGCATCGGGGTTACAGTAGCGGCCATGGACCCGATTGCGCATCTCGGCCTCGCCACGGCGGCCTTCCTCGCCACGCACTATGTGTCCAGCACGCCGCTGCGGCCGGTGCTGGTCAAGTCGCTGGGCGAACAGGCGTACCTCGGCGCCTACGTCGCAGTTTCATTCATCACCCTCGGATGGATGATCTGGGCCTATCGGAAAGCGCCCGCCGTACCTCTCTGGCAAGCGCCGGGCGTCAAGACCTGGCCGCTGGTCGTCATGGCGCTCTCGTTCGTGCTGCTCGCCTGCGGACTGCTGACGCGCAACCCGGGCGCGGTGCGCCAGGAACGCGCGCTCCAGGCCGATCAGCCGGTGCGCGGCATCCTGCGCATCACGCGCCATCCCATGATGTGGGCGATCGCGCTGTGGGCGCTCGTCCACGTGGTGGCGCGCGGCGATGCGGCCTCGCTCGTCTTCTTCGGCGGGTTTTTCCTGCTCGCATTGAGCGGCACCGCGCTGATCGACGCGCGCAAGGGCCGCGAGCTTGGCGAGGGGTGGCGGCGTTTCGCCGCCGCGACCTCCAATGTGCCGTTCTGGGCCATCACCGCAGGCCGCAACCGGCTGCACCTCGCCGAGATCGGCTGGTGGCGAATTGTCGCCGGACTCGCACTCTACGCCGCGGTGCTCGCGCTGCACCCCTGGCTGTTCGGCGTTAAACCTTATTGACGAAAGAAGCGCTCGACGCTGGCGGCAAACGCCTCGGGCTGATCGGTGAAAAGCGCATGTCCTGCGCCCTCGATGCGCTCCACGACGCAATTGGGCATCGTCTGCCCCATGCGCGCGGCCAGTTCGGGCGTGACGACGCGGCTGTGGCTGCCGTATTGAAGCAGCGTTGGCGTGGGGATCGAACCCGCCATCGCCCAAAAATCCATCCCCGCATTCGGCGGCCGGCGCCGGCGGAAGAGCACCGGGTCGTATTTCCAGGTGTAGCGGCCGTCACCGCCTCGCCTGATGCCGTGGCGCACGCTTTCTTCCACCATGTAACGCGGGGCCGACACCATCGTCCGTCCCATGTAATCGGTCGCCGATTGGACAGAATCGAAATCGCGCGGCGGCGGCGTCTCGGTGATGCGCGACAAGTCGGTGCCGGGGGGACCCGCGGGGCGGCCGGCGGTCACATCCACCAGCACCAGGCGCTGCAACTGTTCCTGATGGCGGTAGGCGTACAGCATGGAGACCATTCCTCCGAGGGAATGGCCGATCAGGGTAAAGCGCGCGAGGCCGCGCGCCTCGACGACTGCGCGCAGGTCGCCGTAGAAATCCTCGATATGGTAGGCGTCCGCCGCACCCCACCCGCTTTCGCCGTGCCCGCGCTGGTCCAGGGCGACGATATGGAAGCGGTCCCTGAAGCGGCGGCTGAAGTGGTTCCAGACGTGCGCGTGCAGCCGGATGCCGTGCACCAGCACCACGGGATGGCGTCCCTCGCCGCCCCAGTCCAGGTGGTGGAGCCTGATGTCGTCCCGGACGATGAAATGGCTGGCGGCGG
>JACPRN010000211.1 GCA_016189945.1 Betaproteobacteria bacterium | reverse complement strand
TCTGCGAAATCTTTTCAAGTATAAGCCCGCGAGCCGACTTGGGGTAACCCCCGATTCAACCGGACAGCGTGAAGCAGAAGGGCAGGCTTCGTGGGCTTTGCGCGCAGCGGTTTCGCTTGACAATGGCAACGCGCTTGTCCGATCCTACTTGCCCTTCTACAAGAACGATCGAGGAGATTTCGCCATGGTGCGACGCCTGCTGCCTATCACGCTGTTGACCGCCATGCTGTGCGCGCTGTCTGCCCAACCGGCGTTTGCGCAATCGTTCCCCTCGCAAACGGTGCGCATCGTGGTGCCCTACCCCGCCGGCGGCAGCACGGACGTGCTCGCGCGCTCGCTCGCAAGAGAGCTGAGCGCGACCTGGGGCCAGCCGGTGCTGGTCGAGAACATCGCCGGCGCCGACTCGACCATCGGCGCATCGAGGGTTGCCAACGCCTCCCCCGACGGGCACACGCTGCTGGTAACCATCGACCCGACGGTCATCGGCAACCGCTTCCTGTTCAAGAAGCTGCCCTACGACCCGGACAAGAGCCTCGCGCCGATCACCATGCTCGCGCGGAGCGGAAGTTTCGTCTTCGTGCATCCGTCCGTTCCCGCGAACAACCTGCGCGACCTGGTGGAGATGGCCCGCCGCTCGCCGGGCAAGATCGCCTACGGTTCGGTGGGCAGGGGAACTCCCGCGCACTTGGTGCTGGAGACGATGGGCAAGCGCGAAGGCGTCAGTTTCCTTCACGTTCCCTACAAGGGGGTGGCGCCGCTGATCACCGCGGTGGTCGCGGGCGAGGTTTCGGTTTCGGTGGCAAGCCCGGCGGCGACCGGCGCCATGGTGAGGGCCGGAAAGGTGAAGGCGATCGCGATCACGAGCCCCACCCGCGCAGGCCTTTTCCCGAACGTTCCGAGCACCGCCGACTCGGGCTACCCCTACGTCATCTCCTGGATCTGGTTTGGGCTGTTCGCCCCCGGCGGCACGAGCGCGCAACTCGTCGAGCGCATCAACCGCGACGCGACGGCGATCTTGAAGCGGCCGGAATTCACGGCGAAGTACATCACCGCGTTCAGCCTCGACCTGGTTGCGAGCACGCCGGCCGAATTCGCCGAGGCGATCCGCGCCGACGTGGCGAACATCGGCGAGATGGTGAAAGCCGCCGGCGTGCAGCCGGAGTAGGTTCTCGTTCGGGGCCCGGGAAGCCGCGCCTGGGCCGGCTGCCGGAGCGTGAACGGACGACTGCGCTCACTCCACGCGGATATTCTCGCGCCTGATGACCTCGCTCCAGCGCGCGACCTCTGCGCCCACGAAGCGCTTGAACGCTTCCTGCGGGAGCGAGAACGCGTCCCAGCCTTGCGATCGGAACGCGGCCTGAATGGCCGGGGACTTCACGACCGCGCCGATGTCGCCCGCAAGCCGCTGCACCACCGGCTGCGGCGTCTTGACCGGGGCCGCGAGCCCGAACCAGTTGCCCGCTTCGGCAGCCTCGAACCCTTCCTCCTTGAGGGTGGGGATGTCATCCATCAGAGGCGAACGCGCCGCGCTCATGGCGGCAAACACCCTTATCTTGCCGGTCTTCTTCAGCGCCAGCACCCTGCCCACCGGCAGCAGCATCAGGTCGATCTGCCCGCCCAACAGCGCGGTCTCGGCCGGAGCCCCACCCTGGAAGGGCACGTGCAGGACCTCGATGCCGGCATTCCCCGTGAACATGACCATCGCAATCTGGCCGATGCTCCCGATGCCCCAGGAGCCGAAGGTCAGCTTGCCCGGTTTTGCCCGCGCCAGTTCGATCAGTTCCCTGGCCGATTTGGCCGGCAAATCGGCGCGTCCGAGCAGCAGGAACGAATTTCGCGCAAACGGGGCGATGAGGGCGAAGTCGGCCACCGCTTCGTAGGCAAACTTGCGGCTGGATACCAGTTGGATCAAATAGGTGCTCGAGTCGACAACGAGCAACGTGTACCCGTCCGCCGGGGCGCGCGCCACCGCTTCGCCGCCGATGGCGCCGCTTGCTCCAGGGCGGTTTTCGACGATCACCGGTTGCGACAGTTTCTCCGCGAGCCGCTGCGCGACAAGGCGTGACAGCGTGTCGGTGTTCCCCCCCGCAGGCCAGGCCACAACGATCTTTATCGGTTTCTCGGGGTAGCCTTGGGCGAGCGCGCCACCGGGACAGAACCAGAGCGAGGCGAGCAGCGCACCCGCCAGCGCGACCAACCGCGATGTCTTGTTCCCGATCACATCGCCGCGAATTCCCTTCACCATGATTCTCCTCCTTGCCCATGCGCCTGCGCGGGCGGGAAACTGGGCTACGGGGAGCCTTCGCGCTCCCCGTCACCTCCCGTCCCGGGCAGGCCTATTTCTTGTCGCCCCACAAGCAGTAATGGGGTCCGCCCGGCATCTGTTGCGTGGCTTGAAGTTCGCCCGTCTTCTGGTATTCGCCCTGCAGGGCCCATTGCGCCTTTTGCTCGTCTTCCGGGTGCCAGTAGCCGAGGTTGCGCCCGTAGTAGGGCTCTTTCAATTTCAGCTCGGGCAAACCCTCTTCCTTCCATATCTGCAGCGCGCGGTCCATGAACTCTTTCTTCGGCAGCGATACCGGCGGCAGAGGCCACTTGATGGTCGCGTCCATGAGCAAATAGGACTGCGTGGGCAGCTCGGGAAGGTACGCCTCGCGCGCCTGCTCCATCACTTCCATCGGCGCGAGCGATACGTCGGTGAGCCCGTTGCAGGGCCTGGAGATCACGCGCAAATCGCGATGCGGTTGAAAGCGCATCGACAACGCCCACACGATGGAGTCGAAGTCATCGGGATCGACGTCATCGTCGACGGCGATGATGATCTTGCTGTCGAGGCGCGCCCTTTGCGTCTCCTCCAGGATCTTCCAGACTTCTTCGGTCTTCGCGCCTTTCACCTGGATCACGGTGAAATACTGGGCATCGGAGGTTTCGGCGATGACCACCCGCTGCACCTTGTCGAATTTGGCCGTGTAGCGCAGGTGCTTGTACACCGCGGCGGAGGTGCCCAGGCGCTTGATCTTGCTGCTTTCGCTGGGCTGGAACTGGCTTATGAAGCCGAGCAGCACCGGGTTCTTGCGATGCGTGATGCACTTGACCGTGAAGATCGGCCGCGGCTGCGTGAGGGACATGTAGCCGATCGATTCGCCGAAAGGCCCTTCCTGTTCAAGGACGCTGGTGCTC
>JACPRN010000216.1 GCA_016189945.1 Betaproteobacteria bacterium | reverse complement strand
TCCGACGAGAAATCCGTTTGCCTTGAGGAATGCGCACCACTGCTCGTCCAGCAGTACGCCGTTGGTCTGAAACGCGTTCTCGATCGTCATGCCCGCGCGCTGATAGCGGCGCTGGAGCTCCAGCGCCCGCGCGAAAAAATCGATCCCCATGAGCGTCGGCTCGCCGCCCTGCCAGGTGAATACCACGTGCGGCACCGGCTGCGCTTCGATGTGCTGGCGTACGTAGGCCTCGAGCACCGCGCCACTCATGCGCAATGCCGCGCCGGGCGCGAACAGCCGCGACTTGGGCAGATAGAAGCAGTACCCGCAGGCGAGATTGCAGCTCGCTCCGCTCGGTTTGGCGACGACGTGGAATGCGGAGGGCATTTACCGTGCCGCGCTCAGGACGGTTCCGGAAGGTCCTCCGGGCCGTAGACGAGCGACACCTTGGCCTCTTCCGGGATCGGCGGCAGCGTCGCCTCCCAATTCCGGTAGCGTTCGCGCATGGCGTTCAAGCGCCCGGGCTCGCGCTTGGCGAGATTGGCGCGCTCCCTCCGATCCATCGCGAGATTGAACAGATATTCGCGGCCTTCGATCGAAAGCCATTTCCAGTTTCCCGCCCGCATCGCCCTCTGGCGGCGGAACTTCATGCGCCAGAAAAGCTCTCGTTCGAACGGCTTCGACGGCGCTTCGAGCACGCGCAGCAGGCTTGCGCCATCGAGCGGATGCTCCGGGTGTGGGGCGACGCCCGCCGCGTCGAGGAACGTCGCGACCCAGTCCATGGTGATCGCGAGCTGCGGGCTCGTCGCGCCGGCCGGAACGCGCGCGGGCCAGCGCACGACGTAAGGTACGCGGATGCCGCCTTCGAGAAGGTCCATCTTTTTTCCGATGAGCGGCCAGGTATCGGAGTAACGCTCGCCGCCGTTGTCGCTGGTGAAAACGACGAGCGTGTTTTCCTCCGCACCGCTCGACTTCAAGGCCTCGAGGACCCGCCCGATGCCTTCGTCCATTTGGCGAATCATGCCGAGGTAGGTCTCGACCGAGCCGCCGTCGGTGTGCGCGATGCGGCTGCCGATGCGCTGCGATTCGGCCTCGTCGCCCCGCGTCTCCCACGGCCAGTGCGGCGCCGTGTAATGCAGCGAGAGGACAAAAGGTTTGCCGCGGCGCTTTTCGATGAACCGGACCGCCCGGTCCGAAAGCAGATCGGTGAGATAGCCGCTGCGATGCACCTCGTTTTCGCCTTCGTAGAGGTCGTGCCGTCCGGCGGAGTCGCAATGCGCAAAGTAGTCGACGCCGCCCGCCAGCGGCCCGAAGAACTCAGTGTAGCCGCTCTTCAGCGGCCCGAATTTGGGCGGAAAGCCGAGGTGCCACTTGCCGACGAGCGCCGTGGCGTAGCCCGCATCGCGCAGCAGTGAAGCGAGCGTCGGATGCTCCGGCGGCAGCCCGAGCACTTCGCTGCCGCGCGCGCGGCTGGCGATCGGCTCGTCGGCACCGCCCCGCAGCCGGTATTGCCAGCGTCCGGTGGCAAGCGCGAACCGCGTCGGCGAGCACACCGGCGAATTCGCGTAGCCGTCGGTGAAGCGCACTCCCGCGCTCGCCATCCGATCGAGCACCGGCGAGCAGTTCGAGCGCCCGCCGTAGCAGCCGAGATCGGCATAGCCGAGATCATCGGCGAGGATAAAAACGAAGTTCGGTCTGGCCACCCGAAGCACCGGTCATCAATTCAGCTTGAGCCCGATGCGCCGGATGACCGGGGCCCATTTTTCCGCGCCGGTTCGCAGCGTCTTCGCCGCGGCCTCGGGCGAGCCGCCGAGCGTGACGACGTCAAGGGCCGCGGCGCGCTCGCGAACTTCGCGCGCCGAAAGCGCCTTCGCCACCTCGCGGTTGATGACCCGGATGACCTCGGCAGGGGTGTCCTTGGGCGCAAACAACACCAGGTAAAAGGGCGCATCGAAGCCTGCGACGCCCGCTTCGGCGGCGGTCGGAATCTGGGGAGCGAGCGGCGATCGCTGCGCGGTGGAGACCGCAAGCGCGTTCAGCTTGCCGGCTTTGACCTGCGGCAGCACGGTCGGCGTGGCGAGAAATCCGCAATGTACCTGTCCGCCCATCACGTCGCTCGTCGCCGCAGCCGGGCCCTTGTACGGCACGTGAACCATCTCCACCTGTGTCATCGCGAGCAGCAGCTCGGCCGCGAGATGGCCCGGAACTCCCGCACCGCCCGAAGCGTAGGTCAGCCTCTCGCGCCGGGCGAGCGCGAGCAGCTCGGCGAGCGTCTTCGCGGCCACGGACGGATTGCACACCATCATTTGCGAAAAGCTTCCGAGCAGCGCAACCGGCACGATATCGTTCCACGGATCGAAAGGCATCTTCGCATAGACGAGCGGGTTGACCGTGAACAGCGTGTCCGTGGTAATTCCGAAGACGTGGCCGTCGGGCAGAGCCTTCGCCACTGCGTCGGCGCCGACGTTGCCGCCCGCACCGGCGCGGTTTTCGACAACGAACGGCTGCTTCAGCTCCGCGTGCAAGCGTTCGCTCACCAGACGCGTGACGATTTCGGACGGCCCGCCCGGCGGAAACGTGATGATCATGCGTACGGGTTTGGCCGGATAGCCCTGGGCGAGCGCCGCCGGCGACGCCAGCAGAACGGCGAGCGCGCCGATGCGAAAAAACGTACCGTGCCGAATGGTTCGTTTCATGAGCAGCCGCGACAGAAAGGCAAATGCCCGGGCGGCAGGCGCCCATACGCGTCCCGAACCGCGCATAACAGTCCCAATGTTCATTCCGGAACCCTCCTCCTCGGAAGGGATAACTACACGGCAATCTATCGCAAGGACCAAAATAAGGCAATGCCGCGCTCGCGAGCTTGGCGCTCGAGGCTCGCCTCGCTCAGTGAAGTTCGTGCCATGTCCGGAACGGGATCGTAGGTGAATTCCAATCGTTCCCACATCACAAGGGCGGGTGGCGTCCGCTGCTTTGCCGCGCCGAGCTTAGGCTTGACCGGCCAGCTCCTTGCGCACGATCGCGGCCCCCTCGACCATCGCGCGCATTTTGCCGTCGGCCACATCGCGCGGCAGGTATTTCATCCCGCAATCGGGCGCCACGATGATGTTCTCGGCATTCACATGGAGCAACGCGCGCCTGCCGGTCCGGTGGCTCCAGCGCGGGCAAACGTCCGCATGACGGGAGTGTCATACTATGTCCACGGTGGAGATCTGGGAGGAGAACCGTGGACATCCTCGAGCTGCTGTCGTTCGTCGTGAAGAGCAAGGCTTCAGACCTGCATCTGTCTCCCGGCCTGCCTCCCATGATCCGCGTCGACGGCGACGTGCGTCGGCTGAACGTTGCTCCCCTGGAGCACAAGGACGTCCATGCCATGCTGTACGACATCATGAACGACGGCCAGCGCAAGATCTTCGAGGAGAGCTACGAATGCGATTTCGCCTTTGCGGTGCCGCAACTCGCTCGCTTCCGGGTGAACGCGCTGATGGAGAGCCGAGGCGCCGGCGCGGTGTTCCGCACGATCCCGAGCAAAGTGCTGAGCCTGAAGGAGTTGAATGCGCCGAAAATCTTCGAGTCGATCGCAATGTACACCCGAGGGATGGTGCTGGTGACCGGGCCGACCGGGTCCGGCAAGTCGACCACTCTCGCGGCGATGGTCGACCATCGCAACGAGTCCGAGCACGGCCATATCGTGACCGTCGAGGACCCGATCGAGTTCGTCCATGAAAGCAAGAAGTGCCTGGTGCGCCAGCGCGAGCTCGGCACCCACACCCTGTCGTTCGCCAATGCGCTGCGCGCCGCGCTGCGGGAGGATCCGGACGTGATTCTCGTCGGGAAGATGCGCGACATCGACACCATCCGGCTCGCACTGACGGCTGCGGAAACCGGGCACCTCGTGTTCGGAACGCTGCACACCAGTTCGGCCGCCAAGACCATCGACCGGATCATCGATGTGTTTCCGCCCGAGGAGAAGGAAACCGTGCGCACCATGCTGTCCGAGTCGCTCGCCGCGGTCATCTCGCAGGCGCTGCTGAAGAAGCGCGACGGCAACGGCCGCGTCGCGGCGCACGAGATCATGGTGTGCAACGCGGCGATCCGCAACCTCATTCGCGAGGCGAAAGTGGCGCAGATCACGGGCATGCTCCCGGCGCAGAGGCAGATCGGCAACCAGACCCTGGACCAGTGCCTTCAGGAGCTGCTCCGCAACCGCCTGATCAGCGCCGAAGAAGCGCGCTCCAAGGCGGTCAACAAGGACGGCTTCCCGGGGTGATTTTATGGAACGCGAACAGGC
>JACPRN010000215.1 GCA_016189945.1 Betaproteobacteria bacterium | reverse complement strand
ATGGCAGCGATCTCCGCGCGCACCGCGCGCTCGGTGCGGTCCATCATCTGGTGGATCGCCCCCAGCACCGTGTCTTTTCCGTAGCGGCGCAGCAGGTCGACGATGCGGTTCTCGGCGAATTTGCCGGTGGCGATCATGGCGTCGGTGTCGATTTTCACCTCCACCGGCCAGCGAACGTTGATGAAGATCAGCTTGTTGAGATCTGCATCAGGCGCCCCGCGCTTGATTATCTTCAGCGGCGGAATATTCAGGCCTTCGGCGATGATGTCATACGCATTGGCGAAGTACCCGCCCGGAAACGAGCCTCCCGTATCCATCATGTGCCCGCGCACCAGGGTAAAGAACAGGAGTTCACCCTCGAAGAAGACCGGTCGAATGTACCCCCAGTCCGGGAGGTGGCTGTTGTGGCCGCCATGGAAGGGGTCGTTGGTGAGGATCACGTCGCCCGGGTGGAGGTCATCCTGGTACATCTTGCTGATGTCGGTGATCGCAAAAGAGGTCCCCAGAAACTGGCTGGGCAGACCTTCCGGAACGGCCACGGTGGACCCGTCTGCGAGCCACACGCCCACCGACAGGTCCTTGAGCGTTGAAATCAGATAACTTTGCGCCGTTCGCGTCACCACACTGCGCATTTCGCGGCACAGCGACTGGAATCCGTACCAGACGGTCGACAGTGTGATCGGGTCGATAGTTGCCAAGGTTGATGCCTCTTTTAACGTCGTTATTTGGAGTGCGTCGGCGCAGACTTTGGAGCGCAGTAGCGCGGTAAACGGGCCACCTGGAACAGGCGCCGCTGCGATTCGCTCCAGCGCCCAACGTGGCTGCTACTAGCTAATCCGACACTCGCGAGGAGTCTAACATAGGACAAAAATACCCGAAAGATTTCAGCTTGAAACCCCATGTAACGTGGGGTCATGCCGCGATCGCTAGCCGAAGGCGCAGGAACACTCCAGACCCGGCCAGCGCGGAAGCGGGTGGCACTGCTGCACCGACACCCGTTGAACGCTGGTATGTTCCCTGTGGTAGCCGTCGTAGAAATTGGTCGGCAACCAATCCGCGCTCACCGGCAGCGGCGGCGGCGACAGGTTGGAAAACGGCCCGGCCGCGTAGACGATCCTGCCGCCGACCAAGGTAAACACCGACTCGAGCGATTTCACCGCCTCGTCTGCAATGCTGAAGTAATCCGCCGAGAGAACCGCCAGATCCGCGGCTCGCCCGGGCTCCAGCGTCCCCTTGGTGTCCTCCTCGTAGCTCATCCACGCGCCTGCATGGCTGAACCGCCGCAGGGCCTCGGTGCGATCGACCAGGTTCTGGTCGCCGTTCAGCTTCAGGCCGCCGATCGTCTCGCCGGTGAGCATCCAGTGTATGGCGATCCAGGGATTGTGGCTGGTCGCGCGATTGCCGTCGGTGCCGCAGGCAAACGGAATATCCATGCTCCGCATTCGACCGATCGGCGGGGAATCGGCGGCCGCTGTTGCGCCCTGGCGCGCGAGATACTGTTCGCCGTCCAGAGAGAGCCGGTTCTGAATGCCGATAGATCCGCCCATCGCCGCGACGCGATCCAGACTCGCGGCGGAAATCCCTTCGCAGTGCTCGAGGCTCCAGCGCAGCTTGTCGATCGGGACCTCGCGGTGCACCTCCTCGAGCACGCTCAGGATGCGCCGGCACGACGAGTCGTACGAAGCGTGCAGGTGAAACGGCCAGCGCAATTCGGCCACGTACTTCACCACTTCGGCGAGCAGCTTCTCCATGCCCGCCGGCTGGCCGGCGAACTCCTTGGCGAAATTGGTGACGTCGGTCGCCTGCCACACCAGATACTCGCCTGCGCCGATCATGCGAAACCAGTCGTCGCCCTGGTTGAGTTTGACTTCTCGCGCCCAGCGGCGATAGTCGTCGATCTCGTTGCCGGGGGACTGCGCAAACAGCGTGTAGGCCACGCGCATGGTGAGCTGATTGCGGCGAGCCAGTTCGGCGACGCTCTGATAGTTGTCGGGATAGTTCTGTCCCCCGCCGCCGGCGTCGATCACGCTGGTCATGCCCAGTCGATTGCACTCGCGCATGAAATGGCGCGTCGACAGTATCTGGTCCTCCGGCGGCAGGCGCGGAACCTGCAGCCACACGCCCACCAGGGCCGCGAGGCTGGTGGTCGCGATCAGCAGCCCGGTGGGATTGCCCTTGCGGTCCCGCTCGATGGTGCCCGCGAACGGATCGGGCGTGTCCTTGTTCCAGCCGAACACGCGCATCGCGGCCCGGTTGAGCCAGGCGCGGTCATACAGGTGCATGATCATCGCCGGAACGTCGCCGGTGGCCGCGTTGATCTCCTCCAGCGTCGGAAAGCGTTTTTCCGCGAACTGCGCGTAGCTCCAGCCGCCGATGACCTGAACCCAGTGCGGCGCGGGCGTGCGCCGCGCCTGCTCGCGCACCATGCGCAGGGCGTCGGCGAGCGACGGCACGCCGTCCCAGCGCACTTCGTTGGAATAGGTGAGCCCGCCGCGGATGAAATGGGAATGCGCGTCGTTGAGCCCCGGGACCGCGGTGCGGCCGCCAAGATCGATGGCGCGCGTGCTCGCGCCGCGAAAAGCGGCAACTTCCGCGTCGCTCCCGCCGGCGATGATTCTCTCCCCCCTGATCGCCAGTGCAGACACAAACGGCTGGCGCGGGTTCAGGGTCGCGATGCGGCCGTTGATCAGCACGGTATCTGCGGGCCCGTTCGCTTTCATCTTTCAAGCCTCCTTTTCGCGGCAAGTGATCAACCCTGCTCCAGGCCCAGGTAGGCTTCCCGGATATGCGGCTGCGCCAGCAGCTCTGCCGGCTTGCCTGCGGAGACGATGCGCCCGCCTTCCATGACGTAGGCGCGTTCGGCGAGCGCCAGCGCGCTGGCGGCGTTCTGCTCGATCAGCAGCACCGACACCCCTTCGGCGTGGATGGCGCCGATCACCTCGAACACCTGCTCGACGATCTTGGGCGAAAGACCAAGGGACGGCTCGTCGAACAAGAGCAGGCGCGGCCGGGCCAACAGCGCCCGGCCGAAAGCCACCATCAGCTGCTGCCCACCGGAGAGGGTGCCTGCGGCTTGCATGCGCCGCTCGCGCAGCATCGGAAAAAGCCCGTACACGCGCTCGAGCGTCTCGGCGCGGAAGCGGCGTGCCCCGGCGCGGTAGCAGCCCATCTCAAGATTCTCCTCGACGCTCATGCCGGTGAACAGCTTGCGCCCTTCCGGGACGATCGCAACGCCGCGCCCGCACATGTCTCTCGCGTGGGTACGCGTGACCTCGGTATTGTCGAGCCAGAGGCTGCCGCCGCGAATCGGCAGCAGGCGCGCAATGGCGTTGACCAAGGTCGTCTTTCCGGCGCCATTGGGGCCGACGACGGAAACCAGTTCGCCCTTGCCGACGCTCAAGGAAACGTCCCACAGTGCGGGCGCATCGCCGTAGGCGACATTCAGGCCCCGGGCTTCAAGCATGCGCTCCCCCCAAATACGCGGTCACGACGTCGTCCTGTCGCATCGCCTCGTGCGGATTTCCCTGGGCGATCACCTTGCCGTAATTGAGAACGATCAGGCGGTCCACCAGCTCCAGGACCGCGCGCATGTAGTGCTCGATGAAGACGATGGTCGTTCCGCTCT
>JACPRN010000214.1 GCA_016189945.1 Betaproteobacteria bacterium | reverse complement strand
CGGGGAGACCTATTCCCGTGAAGTCGGCGTTTACCCTGCTCAAGGAATCCGTCAATAGCCGGACCCGCGCCCAGTATTCCGCGATTTGCGGAGTGAGCGTCGCGGTCATTGAAGCCTTGGCCGCGGAACTGGTGGGGCACGGCAAGAAGGCGGCCGTCATAACCTATCGGGGAGCGGTCAAGCACACCAATGGTCTATATAACCAGCTCGCCATCCAGCATCTCAACACACTTATCGGCAACTACGACTGGAAAGGCGGCTGCACGGCCGGCGCCGGCGGGCTGGGCGGCAATACTTCGGGCGCGGTGAGCCTGGCGTTCAACGGCGGGCCCCCGGTGTCCGGGATTCGCATTGACCGCGCCATGAGCTTCTACGAGGAATCCGGGGCGCTGTTCACCGGCTACCCCGCCAAGCGTCCCTGGTTCCCGTTCGGGACCCAGGGCAACTACCAGGAACTGATCCCCAGCATCGAGGACGGCTACCCCTACCCGATCAAGGTGCTGATCACGTACTGGAACGCGATCCCCTATTCCGTGCCCGCGCTTCGGCCGGTCTGGGAGCGGGTGATGGCCGAAACAGCGCTGCCGGAAGTGGTGCCCGCGACCGCGAAGGTGCCGCTGTTCGTCGCCATCAGCCCGGTGATGGGCGAGGTGGCGGCATGGGCCGACTACATTCTCCCGGATTCGACCTATCTGGAGAAATTCGCGGTGCCGGGCATTCCATGGCGGGTAAACAAAGGCACCTCGTTCCAGCGGCCGGTAGTGGGAGCGTTCGACGACAAGGCGATCGGTTCGCTCACCGGCGCCGGCAACAGGATCGCCGACGCCACCAACAACTACACGCCGGCTCTTAGCGACACCAAGGCCGTGGCGGACATCCACATCGGGTTGGCCAAGGCGCTCGGCCTGCCCGGCGTGGGTATCAACGCCCTCGGCACCGGTCGCAACCTGAACAACGCCTGGGACTGGGCCAAGGCAATGCTGGACAACATCGCCTTTAACGCGAGTTCCAAGTATGCGGGCCTCACCCGTGATGAGATCCTTGCCAAGGGCGGCGTGTTCGACAATCCCGGAGAGGAGTACAGCGGGGATCTTGCAGGATCAACGCCGAATCCGAACGGCCCGTATCTCGCGTACAAGTACGGCAACGTGATACGGCTGTTCGTGGACCCGGTGGCCCGCACCCGAGATTCGGTGACCGGGCGGTACTACGCCGGAGTGCCGCAGTACGTAGCGCCCGCGCATTCGGACGGCACGCTGGTGAACGATGGTACGGGTTTCCCGATGAAGCTCATCACCTTCAAGGTCGTTCATCACGGACAGGCGCGCACGGCGGTCAGCCCCTGGCTGATGCTGATGTCGCCGGAGA
Organism: Betaproteobacteria bacterium; assembly: GCA_016189945.1. GTDB lineage: Bacteria > Pseudomonadota > Gammaproteobacteria > Burkholderiales > SG8-39 > JACQTO01. The sequence continues at coordinate 4,123 of JACPRN010000214.1, read as the reverse complement.
ACTACGTGGAGATCAGTGCCGCTGACGGCTCTCGCCTCGGGGTCGAGACCGGTGACCGAGTGCGAGTAACGTCGGCCAGCAATACCGCGGGCATCGTCGGCAAGGCCAAGGTCACGCAAGGGCTGAAGCCGGGGGTGGTCGCAATCTCCCACCATTTCGGCCACTGGGAGCTGGGGTCGCGTCCGCACACAGTCAACGGCGTCCAGACCGGGTTCGATCCGAGCCGCGGCGCCGGGATCCATCCGGGGACGGTCATGCGCCGCGATCGGCGCTCCGCCAACGTGCCCCTGCAGGACCCGATCGGGGCCAGTTGCTCGTACTACGACACCTGGGTCCAGGTACGTAGGGTCTAATCTCGGAGGAAGATGGCCATGGCGCAATTCGGCTGGTTGATAGATTTGGATCGCTGCATTGGGTGCGATACGTGCGCGGTTGCGTGCAAGTCCGAGAACAACACTCGGCCGGTGGCGTCGCCGCTGATGTTCAAGAATCGAGGCGGCGCGCCCGTTCTCGGTAATCCGGTGGGCGTGATCGCAGACCACGCGAGCTATCGCTGGGTGGTCAAGAAGCAAAGCGGCGCTTTCCCGGCCGCAAGAGCGAATTTCGTGACCAGTTCCTGCAACCACTGCGCTCACCCCGCCTGCATGGCGGCATGCCCGCTGTCGAACCCAAACGATCCGTCCAACGAGAACAACGCGATCTTCAAGCGCGCAAGCGACGGGGTCGTCCTGATCAATGACACGGTGTGCACCGGCTGCAAGCAGTGCATCGTTGCGTGCCCCTACGGAGCACCGCAGTTCAACTCGCGTACGAAAAAGATCGAGAAGTGCACCTTCTGCGTTCATCGCTTGTACGACAGCCACGGCCTGCGCACTGGGCTAAAGCCGGCCTGCGTCACCTCCTGCGTCGGAAATGCGCTGCGCTTCGTGGAGAGCTTCGGTCTGGCCGACACGGGTGCGAACGCGCCGGAAGGATTCGCGAGCCCGGCGCTGACGACGCCCGCAGTGGCGTTCGTCGCCCCGCGGCCGTGACGCTGTTCGAGGTGGGAAATGAGCAGCACCGGAAGCACTTCCTGGCTGGATCCTCAAGCGCGGGAACAGTTGTATCACTTCCTCGCGGCGGCGTATCTTCGGCCCCTTACGCCGGAGGCCGTGCGCCAACTCACCGACCCGGGCATCCTGCGGGAACTGGGAGCCCTGTACGGCGAGGATGCGATAGCGGCCCTCACGCGATTCTCTACTGGAGCCTGCGGCAAGAGAGTCGTCGAGGGCCGGCAGCAGGAGTTCATGGATCTGTTTGCCGTTCCCGCTGGTCGCTATGTCACACCCTTCGAGGATGTCTATCGGGACGCATCGGCCCAGCGGCAGTTCGGTCCGCTGCTGGGCAAGCACGCCGTCGCGGTAAAGCGCCTGTACCGTGCGGCGGGGGGCGAGGTAGACGAGAACTGCAAGGAACTGTCCACCCATGTCGGCGTGGAACTCGCTTTCATGAGCTTCCTGTGTGCCCGCGAGGCCGCGGCACTGCGCGGCGAGAGAGATGCCTCCGCGGCTGAGGGGGATGCGAACGGCCCTGCGGCCTGCGCCTTCTATCGGGCGCTTCAGCTTCGGTTCCTCCGCGAGCATCTGAACGCGTGGTTTCCGCAGTTGAGCAGAGCGATTCAGGAGCATGCGTCGAGCGACCTCTACCGCGGTCTGGCGAAACTGACCGAGACGGTGCTGGCGCAAGATGCTGCCTGCTCGATGTCTTCTCCGTCATCCCGGGTCGCCGCACCCGCGGCAGCTCACTAGCCCGGCACGGCGCATGGATCCAGGGAGCCTGCCGGCGCTGGCGCAGAGGCAGCGCATGACGCCGGCTTTGGCGCAGCGCTGCAAGCGGTTGCGCCACCGCCAGAGCGAATGCCGGATCTGCCAGGAGGTTTGCCCCGAGGGCGCGATCACGCTCGATCCGGGTCCGGCAGTGAGCGAACGCTGCACCCGCTGCGGACTGTGCCAGGCCGCCTGTCCGACCGAGGTGTTTCAGGGCGAAGTTCACTCGGACCAGCACCTCTTGAGCCGGATTGGACCGATGCTGCTCTCGGAGCGGGGCGCAGCCGAAGGGCGGCCGCTGTTCGTGCATTGCCGCGAGGCCGAGCTGCAGCAACGCGACGCCGTGGCGGTGCCCTGCCTGGGATCCGTGACCGCGACTTTCCTCCTCGGCGCAGCCGCCCGCGGGGCGAACCCTCTCACGTTTGTCCATGGCGATTGCAGCGGCTGCCGGCTGCGCGCCGGCAAGGAGCTGTTCGCCAAAACCATGGCGGCACATTTGGCGCTGGCTCCGGCAGTCGGATTGGACCGTTCGGCATTGAAGTTGGAGCAACGGCAACAGAGCAATCGGGCATCGTCCGCGAGGAGGAAGTTTCTCGCCCGGTTGACCGGTTGCGGGGCGCAAGGGGTTGGCGGCTGGCCCGCGCCCGGAATCGAGACCCGCGGGCCGTTTCACTGCACCACCGCGACCGGCGGCGGACCGACACCCGGGAGGGCCCTGCTGCACAAGCTACTGAAGGGCGTTGCCTGGTCGCCATCGACCTCGTTGCGCTGCGATGTGCAGCTTCCCTGGGCCAGCGTGCGGATAGACCAGCGCGACTGCGCCACGTGCGGCACCTGTGTGAACCTGTGCCCCACGGGAGCGATCAGCCACCGCATCGACAACGGCAGGCTGTCGCACTACTTCAGCAGCGCGCTGTGCGTCAATTGCCGCCTCTGCGAGGAGACCTGCCCGCAGGGGGTGATCAGCTTCGCCCCCGAATTCGATGCCCGGGACCTCGTGCGCGGAGCCGCGCGGTCCATCACCAGCATCCGCCTGCACGCGTGCGGGATCTGCGGGGAGACGCTGCCTGAGCGCGAGGGCAGGTTCTGTTTCACCTGCCGGCGGCGCGGCAGGGTGTACAACTACATCCCCGGCGCCGTGGCCTGCATACGCAAACCGGTGCTTGAGGAGCAGCGATGAAATTCGAATTGAAGGCCGTGCGCGCCCCGGCCGGCGTGGTTGCGCTCACGTTCGACGCGGTGGACGAACTGGACGCCAAGGCGCAGGCGGGCGCCCAGGGCTACAGCGTGCTCACGGTCAAGGCGAAGCAGGCCTGGCGGCCGCGGACGCGCTCGCGCCGCGGCCAGTTTCCGCTGCTCCTTTTCAGCCAGGAGCTGCTCGCGCTCCTGAATGCCGGGCTGACCGTGGTCGAAGGCATCGAGAGCCTGGCTGATAAAGAGACGCGTCAAGAGTCCAAAAAAATATTGCAACAGATCGTCGGCCACCTCTACGAGGGACGGTCGCTCTCCTACGCGCTGCAGAGCTTTCCGGCCGTTTTCCCGCATCTGTACGTGTCCACGGTCCGCGCGAGCGAAAAGACCGGGGACTTGGGCGAGGCGCTCTCCCGCTACATCGCCTACCAGACGCAAGTGGACCTGGTGCGCAAGAAAGTGGTGAGCGCCTCGATCTACCCGCTGCTGCTCGTCGGTGTTGGCGGCCTGGTCACGCTGTTCCTCCTGGCCTATGTTGTTCCCAGGTTCAGCCGCATCTACGAGGACATCGGCACCAACCTGCCGCTCGCCTCCAGGCTCCTTCTGCAGTGGGGCAAGCTGCTGCATTCTGCGGGGCCCCTGGTCCTGGTCGCGCTCGCGCTGGCTGCTGCCGCCATCGTCTACCTCGGCACCCGGCCCGCCGCGCGCAACTGGGTCATGCAGCGCCTGTGGCGCTTGCCCGCGGCCGGCGAGCGCATGCGCGTCTATCAGCTTGCGCGCTTCTACCGCACTCTCGGCATGCTGCTGCGCGGAGGTACTCCGGTGGGCGCCGCGCTGAAAATGGTCTCAGACCTCCTGCAGCCGGAGCTGCGGCTGCAGCTTCAGGGCGCGGCGAGCAGGATCACCGAGGGCAGGTCCATATCCTACGCCATGGAGACCCATGGACTGACCACGCCCGTCGCCCTGCGCATGCTGCGGGTGGGCGAGCGCACCGGGCAGATGGGCGAGATGATGGAGCGCATCGCCGGGTTCTACGACGAGGAAATGGCGCGCTGGGTCGAGTGGTTCACGCGCCTCTTCGAACCCCTTCTGATGGCGCTGATCGGGGTGGTGATCGGGGCCATCGT
>JACPRN010000209.1 GCA_016189945.1 Betaproteobacteria bacterium | reverse complement strand
TACGTGGTGATCACCGATCCGTGGTGGAATCCGGCCGCCGAGGATCAGGCCATGGGCCGCGCGCATCGCATCGGCCAGCAGCGCCCGGTGACCGTCTATCGGCTGGTGAGCAAAGGCACGCTCGAGGAGCGCATCATCGCGTTGCACGACGAGAAGCGCGCGCTCGCCGAAGGCGTGCTCGCGGAAAGCGCGGAGAGCGCGGCGCTGCCTTCGGCGGAGGAACTGATCTCGCTGATGCGGGGCGGGTGAGCGGGTAGACGCACGCAATCCATTGACTACTGGCTCGACAACGCAAGCTGGAAGCAAGACCTTGTCATGTCGGATAACCGTGGATACGCATGGAATCACAACGATCGTTGCTTGTTTCTGCCGCACGGCACCGAAATTCGTCAACCCTACAGGGGCCAATACGAATAGGCCAGCGTCGAGGGTGATCAGATCGAGTACAACGGCATTTCCGTGACACCGCCAAGATTGGCAAATGCCACTTGTAGGTTCCGTAAATTCTGAACAGCGGATTCGCAATGCGTTGGCCGGCGGCATATCCCGAGCGTGGTTTCGAGCCACGCCTTGCCATGTTTCAGCGGCCATTGTCTCTCCGCCGCCACACCTGCCAGCGCTCCCTGCCGGCGAACGCCGGAATCGAGTCGCTGACGGCCTCGTTTTCGACGAGATCGAAACTGGGCGAGAGCAGCGCATCGAGCTCGGCCGCCCCGATGCCAAAGGGCGGGCCCTTGGCGTTGTTGTCGAAGTAGAACAGCCCAAAGAGCAGTCCGCCGGGTCGAAGGAGCGCCGCGGTGCGCGTCGCCCAGTCGCCCCAGATGCGCCGCGGCAGCGCGCACAAGAACGCGCGCTCGTAAATCGCGTCGAAGTGGGGCTGGTCGCCCTCGAAGCGGAAAAAATCGGCCAGGCGCAGCAGATGCGCGTGGGATCCGAGCGCGCGCCGCCCGGCTTCGATCGCCTCCTCGCTGAAGTCGATCGCCGTGACCTCGAATCCCGCCTCGGCGAGCAGGCGCACTTCGTAGCCGGTCCCGCAGCCCGGGACGAGCACGCGGCCGCGCCCGCTATGGCGCGCGACGAACTGCTCGAGCGATTGGGGGACGCGGCCAGCGTCCCAGGGCATGAATTTCTCGCGGAAGCGTTTGTCCCAGAAATCCGGCTTGCTGCTGTCTTGCGCCACGGCGCCTTCCTATGCGCGCCAGAAGGTGAAGAGCTGCAGCACGGTGAGCGTGCCGATCAGCAGCACGAGCAGCACCAGAAGCAGCGTCTGCTGGCGTTGCTCGGCGAGCAACTGCTCTACCTTCTGTTCAACCGGCGCAGCCGGGTTGACCGAGATCGCCTTGTGCACCAGGCGCGGCAGGGTCGGGACCATGGTGGCCCATTGCGGCGCCTCTGCTCTCAGCGTGCGCATGAACCCGCGCCAGCCGATTTGTTCGCTCATCCAGCTCTCGAGAAAGGGCTTCGCTGTCTCCCACAGATCGAGGGCCGGATAGAGCTGGCGGCCAAGACCCTCGATGTTGAGCAGCGTCTTTTGCAGCATCACGAGCTGCGGCTGGATCTCGACGTTGAAGCGGCGCGATTCCTGGAACAGGCGCAACAGGAACCTGCCGAAAGAAATCTCCGCAATCGGCCGGTCGAACACCGGCTCGCACACGGCGCGGATTGCGGCCTCGAAATCGTCCACGCGGGTTTCCGGGGGCACCCAGCCCGCGTCGAGGTGCGCCTGCGCGACGCGCCGGTAGTCGCGCTTGAAAAAAGCGAGACAATTCTGCGCCAGGTAATTCCGGTCGACATCGGTCAGCGTTCCCATGATGCCGAAATCGAGCGCGATGTACTGGCCGCGGGTCTCCGGTTCGGTGGAAACGAAAATATTGCCCGGATGCATGTCGGCGTGGAAAAAGCCGAAGCGGAACACCTGGGTAAAGAATATCTCGACGCCGGCGCTGGCGAGCCGGGGGATGTCGACGCCCTGCTCGCGCAGTTTATCGACCTGGCTGATGGGCGTGCCGTGCATCCGCTGCATGGTCATGACCGTCGTCGTGCAGTAGTCCCAATAGACCTCGGGCACCGCGAGCAGCGGAGAGTCGGCAAAGTTGCGCCGCAGTTGCGCGCAGTTGGCCGCCTCTCGCATGAGATCGAGCTCGTCGTAGAGATGCTTGGCGAACTCGCCCACCACTTCACGGGGCTTGAGGCGCCTGCCGTCAGGAAACAGTCGCTCGGCGAGGATCGCGGCGCTGTCGAGCAGCCCCAGATCGCGCTCGATGACGGGCAGCATTCCCGGACGCAGAATCTTCACCGCTACCTCGGTGCCCCCATGCTTTCCCGGCGGCAGGACGGCATAATGCACTTGCGCGACCGAGGCGCTCGCCACCGGCCGCGCGTCGAACCTGGCGTACACCTCGCCAAGGGGCCGGCCGAAGGCCTGCTCGATCTCGGCCATGGCCAATTCGGCGGCAAACGGCGGCACGTGATCCTGGAGCTTTGCCAGCTCGTCGGCGATGTCCTCGGGCAGCAGGTCGCGACGCGTCGACAGCGCCTGGCCGAACTTAACGAAGATCGGCCCCAGCGCTTCCAGTGCAAGCCTCAGCCTGACCGCGCGCGGCTTGGACAAATCGCGAAAAGGCAGCAGCGCGCCGAACGCGCGCCCGATCCAGCCGCCGCGCCCGCCGGTGCGCAGGAACTCGTCGAGACCGAAGCGGAGGCCGATCCAGAAAATCTTGGCAAGGCGAAAGAGGCGCAGCACATCCAGGCCGGGTCGGGTTGCGTAGGGCCGAATTTACCAGATTTGGCTCATCCACCCGGCTGCCGCACGCCAAAGAGGGGGCCCTCCCGCGGTCGCACCGCGGGAGCGAGGGCTAGTGCTTTTGCGTCACAGAAGCTTCCAATCGCGCGATGCGCCGCTCAAGCTGCGCGCAGTCCTCGCGTACGCCCTCGATTGCGCGCGCCAAAGCGGAAAAATCCGCCGGCCGCGCAAGCACCGGACGCTCCTCGGTCCAGTACTCGGTGACGTTCTGCGCGACGCGCAAGCCGGCCTGCCTCGGCCATTCGAGGATCTCTCGCCCGGTGGAGGCGATGCGGTGCGCGAGCACGTCGCCGAAAATGCGCGATAGGTCTTCCTCGAGGTCCCACTCGAGATGGCGGTAAAGCTCGCGCACCGCGCCCGCGAGGTCATCCGGTCCGGAAAATTCCACCTCCCCGATCGCGGCCTCGCCGCGCGCAAGCAGCCGCGGCAGGGCGCCCGGCCGCATGCCGACGGTGAGGTCGACGGTTGCTTCGCGCGCGGGCTCGACATGACCCGAGGGCAGGATCGCCAGCCGAAACGCGGGCAGCGGATCGGCGCGGAATTCGACCACCATTCCGGCAAACGGCCGCAGGCGCTCGAGCGCCCAGTGCTGCTGCGAGAGCACGTGGTTCAGCGCGCCGCTGGCGCCGATCGCGATCATCGGGCTATGCCTCCAGTCTCAGCGCCGGGCGCGGCGCACGGCCCGGGCGCGTCAGGAGAGCTGCTGTATCCCGGCGAGCAGCCAGCCGGTTTCCCCGCTGACGGGCTTTTGCAGGTTCCAGACCTCCTCGAACGCCTCGGCAGCAGCGCGCGGCGATTCGCGCAGCGTTCCGGAGAAGCGCACGCTCGCCCAGTGCGCTCCGCCCTCGGTCGCGACCTCGAGCAGCGACGCGTTGAGCATGATAATCTCGGTTTGCTGCTGGCGAGCACCGCGCTCGGTGATATCGCCCTTCAGCGCCTCGAACATCTCCTCGGTGGTGACTTCGCGCAATTGGGCCAGATCGGCGCGGTCGTTCGCTTCCTGCAGTTGCACGAAGTTGCGCTTGGCATGCCTGAGGAAGCCCTCGACGTCGAACCCGGGCGGTATCCGCGGCGCCTCGACCGCGGGGCTCGTGCCCGGCTGCGCCCCGCCCTCGGCGAACGGAAGCTGCGAAGGCGGGGGAGCAGCGACGGTTTCGCTCCCCAAGCCCGCATAGTGCATCGGCGCTGCGGGCGCTTCGCGCCGCCTGGCGAAGATGCGCATCAACATCATGATGACCAGGCCTGCAACCAGCGCCATCAGCAGCGCGCTCGCCAGGGCGCCGAAACCGCCCTGCGCAAACAGCCAGCCCAGGCCGAGGCCCGCAGCGAGTCCGGCAAGCGGGCCCAGCCAGCGGTTGCCCGCCGGCTGCGTCGCCGGAGCGGCCTGTTTGGCCGGTGCGGCCGCCGCCGCGGGAGGCGTGGCCTGCCGTTGCATCGGCGCTGCGCGCTGCGCGCCCATGCTCCTGCCGCCTCCGACGCGCGCGGCCTCGGCGCTCTCAGGCGCCAAGCCCGCGACCAGCGCCAGGGCGAACAGAGCTCCAAGTAATCGTTTCATCGTTGTTCTCTCCTCAATATTTGCGGCCGCAGTGTAAGGCAGCGACTCCCGCAGCCAAGTTAAAGTATTCGACGTCTTCCAGACCGGCTCGTTCCATCATCGACTTCAGCGCCCCCTGATCGGGGTGCACGCGGATCGATTCGGCAAGGTAGCGATAGCTTGCCTCGTCGCCGGTAACCTTCTTCCCCAGCCAGGGTATCACATTGAAGGAATACCAGTCGTAGAATCGGCCGAGCGGCTTCCAGACGCGTGAAAATTCGAGCACCAGCAGCGTGCCCCCCGGGCGCAGCACGCGCTGCATTTCGGCGAGCGCAGCCTCCTTTTGCGTCATGTTGCGAAGCCCGAAGCCCACGCTCACGCAGTGGAAATAATCGGTCGGAAACGGCAGCCGCTCGGCGTCGCACTGGATGATGGGCAACGCCAAGCCCTCATCGTAGAGCCGATCGCGGCCGACTTCGAGCATGGCGCGGTTGATGTCGCTCAGCCAGACCTCGCCCGAGGCGCCCGCGCGCCGGGCGAACTCGCGCGCGAGGTCGCCCGAGCCGCCAGCGACGTCGAGCACGCGAGCGCCCTCGCGCACGCCGCTGCGCGCGATTGCAAACGCTTTCCAGTAGCGGTGCAGCCCGAGCGACATGAGGTCGTTCATCAGGTCGTATTTTTCCGCGACCGAGCTGAAGACGCCGGCGACTTTTTTCGCCTTTTCTTTCTCGGCGACGCTCTGGAATCCGAAGTGCGTGGTCATGACATGGCGCGAGCGGCAGGGCCGGCCCGCCGCCCGGAAAATTTCAGGGATGCAGCCTATCGCTGTTGCTGGCGCCAATGATAGCCGCAAAGCCGCCGCCGAGCACGCCCAGGCATGCGGCTGAACGCGTTCGGACCGCGCTAGGCTTCGGGCGAGAACTCCGCGTGGTCGTAGTCGTAGCCGCGGCGAAGCAGCGCGTTGAGCCGGATGCGCACGCAATCGCCGGGAACCTTCAGCAGCAGCGCCCGTGCGCTCTGGTACCAGCCCGCCGGCAGCACGATGGTCGCCGCCGAGGTCCCGGGCGTCTGCAGCGCGAAGGCGTGGACGAATGGATCGCGCCGGATCGGGTCAGGCGCCGGGGGGCCAATCTCGACCGCTTGAGCAATTCCCGGGAGTCCCTTGGCGCCGACGGCGAGCGCGCCATCGGCGCTCTGGCTGAGCCAGCGGATTTCGCACAGCATGAACTGGCTTGCCCCGCTCGGACGCACCGCGATGAGCTGGCGATGCGCGAGGCGTGCGCCGATCCCGCGCCGGCGCAGCCTGAAACCGCCCGCCGATTCATCGAGCGTCTGCCAGCCTTCGATCGCGGGCTGGGCAAGCGCCTCCCCGGTGGTCTGCAACGTGCGCTGGAAAGTGTGGATCTGGTCGGCATCGCGCCGGCTGTAGTCCCAGGAATTCGGCTCGCGGTATTTCGCGCCGCCGGCCACCGCGGCGTGGATGTCGGCAAGACCGGCTACCACCTGGCTGTTGAAAGCGCCGGCCCGGCGCGAAAATGCGCGCGCGCGCGGTGCCTGTCCCCAGGTTTCGGACAGATAGCGCAGCAGCTCAACGGCCGGGCCTTGGGCGCAGTCGCGACCAAGGCCCAGCTCCGCCGGGGCGGCGCCCTGATCGAGTTTTCTCAACCGCGTCTTCACCGAGCGCAGCAGCGCGCTCGTGTCGAAAAAGCGCAGCGACTCGCCGCCCGCGTCCGAGGCGGTCCACTGGGCGCCTGCGCTTCCGGCCAGATCGACCGTGTAGCCTTGCGGGCCGGCGGGGCCCAGGCGCACCTTGTGCGCCCAGCGGTATACCCAGCGGCGCGTCCAGACGAACTCACGCTGGCTGAGCCGATACGGATTGGCCAATGCCAGCAGAAGCGGCCGCAGGTAGGCGGCGACGCACGTTGAGCCCGAAGGCACCCGCGCGCCCGCCTCGGCGAGCGGCGCCTCGGCCAGGCCGCGCGCCTCCGCGAATCCATAGGCCTCGTGCAGTCCCTGCCAGAGCCAGTCGCCGATCTCGTGCCGGGCCGCCAGCTGGGTGATGATCAGCTCGCCGGTGTATTCGGTCGCGCGCTCCAGGAGCAACGGCAGCGACGGACGGATTTCATCGGCCCCGCGCTTCAGCGCCGAGCGCAGCAGCCGGCGGTAGCCGCGCAGCAGTGCAAGCCACAAGTCGCAGGACTGCACAAACGCATTGCTGTCCAGGTGCCCCAACGGCAGCGGCTTGGAGACGAATTTCTTTGCCTGCTCTTCCTGGGCGGCGAGCAGCGGTTCGCGCAGCCGCTCGAGGATCTGAAGGTATTGCGTCTGCCGGGGCGGGGCGTCTTCGAGCGCCTCGAGCAGCGTGACCAGGTTGTGGCAGGCCTGACGCGCATCGCTCAGCGCGGCGCTTCCCAGCCACTCATCGCAACTGCGTACGTCCCATAGCAGCGGACGCGATACCGGAACAAAATCGCTGTGCGTCATGTCGCTCTCCTTTGTCGCTGGAGAGGCGCCTGGGCGAACGGACATTCGCGCTGCAGCCGGCCTGACGCCTGCGCTCAAGCGTCGCCGAGCAGCGCTTTCAGCTTCCGCGCGAGCGCTCGCCGGTCCGGTGCCCGATGCCGACGCGGCGAGCGCACCGGCTGCGCCCAGATCGAGCGCGGAAAGTGGCGATCGTCGAAATAGCGCGGGATCACGTGCCAATGCAGGTGCGGCACGGCGTTGCCCAGGCTCGCAAGGTTGATCTTGTCCGGGCGCGCCACCACGCGCAATGCCGACTCGGTCGCAAATACGACTTTCATCAGCCGGGAGCGCTCGGCCGGAGTCAGATCGGTCATTTCTCCAGCATGCCGATCGAGTATCACCCGGCACGTTCCCGGATAATCGGCATCACCGACCGCCACCACGCGGCAGAAGCTGTCCTGCCAAAGCACCCCTACGGGAGCAGCCTCGCACAACTCGCACCCGGCCACAGTGAATTTCTTCACGCGCGGGTGCTTTGGCGCTGGCGCAGGCGGCATTTGTTCACGACATTGTCATAATTTTCGCAGCTCAGAGCAGCACGCGCTCGATGCCGCCTGAGCGGGCGCGCTCGATGTAGCCGGCCATCCAGCCCGGCCCGAGCAGCCGGCGCGCCATTTCGACCACGACGTAATCGGCTTCGATCCCGGCGTCATCGGCGTAACGCGCAAGGCCCTGCAGGCACGAAGGGCAGGTGGTAAGGACCTTCACCGGCGCCCGGGAGGGTCCGCCGGCCGCGCGCAGCGCGCGCGCGCCCGACCTCATCTCCTCCTCCTTGCGGAAGCGCACCTGCGTGGAGACGTCCGGGCGCGCCATTGCGAGCGTGCCCGATTCGCCGCAGCAGCGCTCGTTCAAGCGCACCTGCCCCCCGAGCAGACTGCCGACGACCTTCGCCGGCGCGGCGGTCTTGATCGGTGTGTGACAGGGATCATGGTACAGGTAGCGCCGGCCGTTCTCCCCGCCGCTTGAAGCGTCGAGCCGCACGCCCTTCTCGAGCAGGAATTCGTGCACGTCGAGCAGGCGGCAGCCCGGAAAGATCTTGTCGAACTCGTACTTTTCCAGTTGGTCGATGCAGGTGCCGCAGGAGACGATCACGGTCTTGATGTCGAGATAGTTGAGCGTATTGGCGACGCGATGGAAGAGCACGCGGTTGTCGGTGGTGATGCGCCGGCCTTGGTCCTCGTCGCCGGCGGCAGTCTGCGGGTAGCCGCAGCACAGGTAACCGGGGGGCAATACGACGATGGAGCCGATCTCGAAGAGCATCGCCTGCGTTGCCAGTCCCACCTGGCTGAAAAGGCGCTCGGAACCGCATCCGGGAAAATAAAAGACTGCCTCCGATTCGTCGTTCAGCTTGGCCGGATCGCGCACGAGCGGAATGATGTTGCGGTCCTCGATGTCGAGCAGCGCGCGCGCGGTGCGGCCGGGGAGTCCCGCGGGCATCGGTTTGTTGACGAAATGAACGACCTGCGAGCGCGCGAGCGGGGAGGCGAGCGGCGCCGGGCCCACGGTGGCCGGCGGCCTTTGCGTCTGTTGCGAGGCGAACCCGAGCGCCCGCGCGGCGCGGTAGCCCAGGCGCTGCGCCCTGTAGCCCCAATCGATCATCAGCCGGCGCAATAGCTTGATCGTGCGCGGGTCGGTGGCCGACAGGAAGGCCATCGCCGCGGCCTTCGCGGGGTTGAATTGCTTCTGGCCGTGGCGGCGCAGGAAATTGCGCATGGCGATCGACACGTCGCCGAAATCGATGTCCACCGGGCAGGGGTTGACGCACTTGTGGCACACGGCGCAATGGTCGGCGAGGTCCGAGAACTCGCCGAAGTGGCGCAGCGAAACGCCGCGGCGCGTCTGCTCCTCGTAGAGAAACGCCTCGGCGAGAAGCGAGGCGGCCAGGATCTTGTTGCGCGGCGAATACAGGAGGTTCGCGCGCGGCACGTGCGTTGCGCACACCGGCTTGCACTTGCCGCAGCGCAGGCAGTCCTTGATCGAATCGGAAATCCCGCCCAGGTCGGACTGCTCCATGATCAGGCTCTCGGTCCCGATCAGGTTGAACGAGGGCGTGTAGGCGTTCTTCAGGTCGGCGCCGGGCAGGAGCTTGCCGCGGTTGAATCGGCCCTCGGGATCCATTCGCTGCTTGTAGGCCCGGAACTGCTCGATCTCCTCCTCGCCCAAGAACTCGAGCTTGGTGATGCCGATGCCGTGCTCGCCGGAGATCACTCCGCCGAGCGAGGTAGCCAGGGCCATGATGCGCGCAACCGCCTGCTTGGCCTGCTGCAGCATCCCGTAGTTGTCCGAGTTCACCGGGATGTTGGTGTGCACGTTGCCGTCGCCCGCATGCATATGCAGCGCGACGAACACGCGCGCGCGCAGCGCCTGCCGGTGCACGGCGTCGATTCCCTCGATGATGCGGCGGAACACCAGGCCGTCGAAAATCGCCGCCAGCTCCTCGCGCAGCTCCGCCTTCCACGACACCAGCAGCGTGTGGTCCTGCAGCAGCGTGAACACGGTGGCCGCGCCGCCGGCGACGGCGCCGCCGGCAATCGGCTCGGCCTCGGCGAATGGCGCATCCAGATGCTCGAGCAGGTAGCGCCAGCGCCTGCGCACGCGCGCGATCAGCTCCTGCGCGCGCACGCGCCGTTCGGCGAGCAGTTCCGGCGCGGGCACCTTGTCCTCGTGGTGGAAAAGCGGCAGTTCGCCCGAGAGGTACTCGTCCAGCGCATCCAGCAGGGATAGCTTGTTGGCGATGGAAAGCTCGATGTTGATGCGCTCGATGCCGTCGGAATAGTCCCCCAGGCGCTCGAGCGGAATCACCACGTCCTCGTTGATCTTGAAGGCGTTGGTGTGCTTGGCAATGGCCGCGGTGCGGGCGCGGTCCAGCCAGAAGGTGCGCCGCGCCTCCGGGCTCGCCGCGACGAAGCCCTCGCCGCCGCGCGCGAGGGCGAGCCGCACGACCTGCAGTGCGGCCCCCTCGACCGCCGCGTCGTCCTCGCCCACGATGTCGCCGATCAGCACCATTTTCGGGCGGCCGCTGGCGCTTTTTCGGCCCGAGGCCTTGGTGGCGTAGCCCACGGCCTTCAAGTAGCGCTCATCCATGTGCTCCAGGCCCGCGAGCAGGACCGGCGCGCGCCCCGCGCCAGCGGAGGCCCCCAGCGTATCCAGATAGCGCTTGATCTCGACGATCGCCGGCACCGAATCGCGCACCTGGCCGAAGAATTCCAGGCACACGGTGCGGATCGACTTGGGCATGCGGTGCACGATGAAGCGCGCGGAGGTGATGATGCCGTCGCAGCCCTCTTTCTGCACCCCGGGGAGCCCGGCGAGGAATTTGTCGGTGACGTCCTTGCCCAGGCCGCTCTTGCGAAAGCGCGTGCCCGGGATGTCGAGAATTTCGGGCTCGCCGCGTGGGGTCTCGCCGTCAGCGGCGAAGCGCTGCACCGAGAAGCGCACCTGGTCGGCGTCGTGAATCCGGCCCAGGTTGTGATCGAGCCTTGTGATCTCGAGAAAGCAGCCGCCGGCGTCGACCATGCGCCAGGAGGCGAGGTTATCGACCGCGGTGCCCCAGAGCACCGCTTTCTTGCCGCCTGCGTTCATGGCGATATTGCCGCCGATGCAGGAGGCGTCGGCCGAGGTCGGGTCGACGGCGAAGACGTAGCCTGCGGCCTCGGCCGCGTCCATTACGCGCCGGGTGACCACCCCCGCCCCGCAGCGCACCGTGGGCACCTCGCGGTTCAGCCCGGGAAGCTTGAGCGGCTCGATGTCCGAGAGCGCATCGAGTTTTTCGGTGTTGATCACCGCCGCGTGGCGGGTGAGCGGCACCGCGCCCCCCGTGTAGCCTGTTCCGCCTCCGCGCGGGATGATCGTGAGGCCGAGGCGAATGCACTCGCGCACGAGCAGCGCGACTTCCTCCTCGCTGTCGGGGTGGATGACGACAAACGGATATTCGACGCGCCAGTCGGTGGCGTCGGTCACGTGCGCAACCCGCGCCAGGCCGTCGAAGCGGATGTTGTCGCGGCGGGTGATTCTGGCCAGACTGCGCGTGGCGCGGCGGCGCAGGTCGAGTGTCTGCTCGAATTCGGCGGCGAAGGCATCGATCGCGCCCTGGGCGCGCTCGAGCAGGAACACCACCTTTTCGCTGCGCGCCTGCACCTGGGCGCTGGCCCCGCCTTGGTGCTGGGCGCTGTAGTCCCGGCGGCGTTTTTCGATCTCGGCCAGGCGGTGGCGCAGCGCCTCGACCAGCAGCGCGCGCCGGCGCGCGTTTTCGAGCAGGTCGTCCTGCAAATAGGGATTGCGCGTGACGACCCAGATGTCTCCCAGCACTTCGTAGAGCATGCGTGCGGAGCGCCCGGTGCGCCGCTCCGCGCGCAGATCGAGGAGCGTCTGCCAGGCCGCCTCCCCCAGCAGCCGGATCACGATCTCGCGATCGGAGAACGAGGTGTAGTTGTAGGGGATCTCGCGCAGCCGGGCGGTCATCGGGGCCTCAGTACACCGGCGCGAGCGGTTCCGCGGCGCCCGGAGCGGAAGGAAAAAGGTCGCAGTAGCCGGCGTAGAAACTGCCGAAGATGATCGGCAGCGCGGTCAGTGAAACCAGGAACGCGGCAATGCGCAGGACGTCGCTCGGCAGGACCTTGGCCGCGACCAGAATCCCGATCACCCCGATCAGCATCGAGATCCCGATCCCGGCAAGGATCAACACCGCGCCGTAGAGCAGGAACGCACGCCAGTTGCGCCAGGCCGCGAAGAAGCTGAAAAACAACGCTTTCGGCGCGCTCATGGCCTGCCAGGCCGTGAGCACCGGCGCAAACCAGAACGCCATCATGACCGGGGTGCCGAGCGCCGCGGCGAGCAGCAGGGCGCTGGAAAGCGAACCGTCGCGCAGCGCCGATTCGGGCGGCGCCTTGCCGCTGATCACCCAGCGCCACAGGGTGCCGTTGTCGGCAAGCGTGGACACCCAAAGCACGAGCAGGATGGAGACCAGATAGATCGCGCCCATGGTGACGAGCGCCGCAAGGCGCGTGCGAAAGCCCGCGGCGAGCGTCGCCACGCCGATCGAACGCTTATGCGCGAGTTCGTCGCATGCGACCATGAAGCTCACCGAAAAGGCCGGCAGCAGCACCGTGGCGACGAGCGCGCCGACCACGGGGATCTGGTTCAGGAGCGCAATCGCCATCCAGTAGGCGAGCACGATCAGGAGCCATTTCGCCGGGCTGCGCCGGAAAAGCGCGAAGCCCTGCACGAGCCAGATCCAGCCGTTTTTTGCCGGTACGGTGGTCATGTCGCCATGCTACTGAGTCTCCACTCCCGAGTGTAACGCGGCGTCAAAGACCATTTGTTTGATCTTTGCCAAACGTTTTGGCGGCTCCCGCCAGCGTCATTGTCGCGCGGCCGGCATGGTCATTGAAGCGGACAGACGCCGGCGCGGCGCAGCTCCAAAATGCGGCGAAAATGCTCGGGATCGTGGGCATGGGTCAACTCGCCAGGCCGCGGGCAGTAGAAATCGTAGAGGCGCGAGAGCCAAAAGCGCAGCGCCGCCGCACGCAACATCGCTTGCCACGCGTCGCGCTCGGCGGGCGAAAACGGCCGCCCGCGAACGTAGGCACCAAACATGGCCCGAGCGCAGGTGGCATCGATCTCGCCCCGCTCGTCGATGCACCAATCGTTGACCGCCACGGCGACGTCGAAAAGCAGCGCATCGACACCGGCAAAATAAAAGTCGAGCACACCCTCCAATCGCGGGGGTCCGGGTTGTTGGAGAAAAAGCACGTTGTCTCGGAAAAGGTCGGCGTGGATCGGCCCGCGCGGGAGCGCTTCGGTGCGCCGGCCGAACTGGAATTCAAGTTCCGAATCAAGCAGGGCCGCGCGCGCCGCGTCGAGAAAGGCCGCGACCTTGGGCGCGGTCTCGCGCCACCAGCGCGCCCCGCGCGGATTCTCCTGGTTCGCGCCGTAGCTCGCTCCGGCGAGGTGCATCCGGGCGAGCATGGCGCCCACCGCCGCGCAGTGCTGCGCCGAGGGCCGCGAAACCGGGTGCCCCTCCAGGCGCGTCACCAGCGTCGCCGGCCGGCCAGCCAGCTCCCCGAGCAAAGCGCCCTCGCGGTTCGCGACCGGCGCGGGGCAGGGAATCGCGTGGCGCGCAAGATGCGCCATGAGGTTGAGGTAGAAGGGCAGCTCGGCCGCCGTGAGCTTCTCGAACAGGGTGAGCACATAGCGTCCGGCGCTGGTGGTGACAAAATAGTTGGTGTTTTCGATTCCCGCGGCGATGCCGCGCAGGTCGACCAAATCGCCGACGGCGTAGTTCTGGAGCCACTGGGCAAGCTCCTGCGGACTGACCTTGGTGAATACGGACATGGATTGCGGCGCTTGGCCCGGCGTTGATCGCAATCCGGGAGGGTCCCGAGGGGCGCTAGACGATCAAAACTCGTGGACCACCCAAAGGGGCACGCGGATGCGCTGATCGAGGCCTTCGCGCGGCAACCCCGCTTCGCCGAGATCCCCGCGCAGGTAGTAGACCGCGCCGCCGGGGGTGGTGACGCGCAGGACGCGCCTGCCGTCGATCACCGTTTCCTCGATCTGTTCGTTGACCCCGGGGGTGATGCGGATCGGGCGCTCGCCGAGCGTGTCTTCCTGTATTCCGGGCGGTGGCGGTGGCGGGGCGGGCAGCGGTTCGAGCTTGGGCGGCTGCTGCGCTGCAACCGGCAGCGACAGCGCGAGGAGCCAAGCGAGAAGGCCGCGGCGAAGCATGGCGTGTGTGTCGGGTGCAGGAGAAAGCGTGGTTTTGGCCAAAGTGTAGCAGATTAAGCGTCGAAAGCGCCTGATTTCCGACTGGTCTTCTAGAGATTGAGCATCGTTTCGCGCTCGGCGGGGAGCGGCGCGAAGCTGCGCTTCTCATAGTGCTTGAAGATCGCCTCGACGATCTCTTTGGGCTCGTTGAGCACCTGGACCAGATCGATGTCCTCCGGATTGATCATGCGCTCGGCGGCGAGCTTGTCGCGGATCCAGTCGAGCAGCCCGCGCCAGAACGGCTCGTGCACCAGGATTATCGGCATGCGCCGCGACTTGCCGGTCTGCACCAGGGGGAGGGCCTCGGTCAGCTCGTCGAGCGTGCCGAATCCGCCCGGCATCACGACGTAGGCCGAGGCAAAGCGGACGAAAGTCACCTTGCGCGCGAAAAAATGCCGGAACGACAGGCTGATGTCCTGATAGGTGTTGCCCAGTTGCTCGCGCGGCAACTCGATGTTCAGTCCCACCGCCGGGGACCTGCCGAAGTGCGCCCCCTTGTTCGCCGCCTCCATGATCCCCGGTCCGCCGCCGGCGATGACGGTGAAACCGGCGTCCGAGAGTTGCTTGGCGATCGACTCGGCGAGCACGTAGTACGGATGTCCCGGGGGCACCCGCGCGCTGCCGAAGATGCTCACCGCGGGCCCGATGTTGGCCAGGCGCTCGGTCGCCTCGACAAATTCTGACATAATGCCCATCAGGTGCCAGGCTTCGCGCGCGCTCGTTTCGCCGGCGACGGCACCGTAGCCGCCGGGCATCTTCGCCAGTTTTTTCTCTCTCATGGCAGACGTGGGTAGAACCCTGCTCCTAGTAGACGGATCCTCGTATCTGTACCGCGCTTTTCACGCGCTTCCGGACCTGCGCAACGCGGCGGGCGAGCCTACCGGTGCGCTCTTTGGCGTGCTGAACATGCTACGACGGCTGCAGGCGGACTACAAGGCCGATTACCTCGCCTGCGTGTTCGACGCCAAGGGCAAGACTTTCCGCGACGACCTCTACCCGCAATACAAGGCGCAGCGCCCGCCGATGCCCGACGATCTCGCGGCCCAGATCGGACCGCTGCTGGAAACGATTGCCGCCCTCGGCTGGCCGCTGCTGCAGATCGAGGGCGTGGAGGCCGACGATGTGATCGGGACGCTTGCGAGGCAGGCCGAGAGGCGGGGGATTCGCACCGTCATCTCCACCGGCGACAAGGACCTTGCGCAGTTGGTGACTCCCGTGGTCACCCTGGTGAACACCATGTCCAACGAGCGCCTGGACGAGGCCGGGGTCGAACAGAAATTCGGCGTCCGGCCGGAGCGCATTCTCGACTACCTGACGCTGGTGGGCGACGCGGTCGACAACGTCCCAGGGGTGCAGAAAGTTGGCCCCAAGACCGCATTGAAATGGCTGCAGCAGTATGGTTCGCTCGACGGCGTCATCGCGCATGCGGGCGAGATCGGCGGCGTGGTCGGGGAGAATCTGCGCGCCGCGCTCGAGTGGCTTCCCAAGGCAAGGGAACTTCTGCGGGTGAAATGCGATGTGGCGCTGCCGGTGGCGCCGGAGGGCCTGGTGCCGCAGCCGCGCGAGGAGCAAGAGCTCGCCGCGCTCTTCAACCGCTTCGGCCTGAAGAGCTGGCTGAAGGAGGCGCAGAGCGGCGTGGCGCCGGAGCGCGCGGCGGCGCAGGCTGCGCCCGCGGCTGCGCTCACGCCTGCGCCTGCGCCGGCAATGGCGTTCGCGGCGGGCGCCGCGCGCAACTACGAGACGGTGTTGACCGCGGAGGCGCTGAAGAGCTGGCGAGCGCAGCTCGCCGGCGCGCCGCTCGCTTCCATCGACACCGAGACGAGCAGCCTCGATCCGATGGCCGCGCGGCTGGTGGGGATGTCGTTTTCGATCGCTCCGGGGGAAGCCGCCTACGTGCCGCTCGCGCACGACTACGCCGGTGCTCCCGCGCAAATACCGCTTGCGGAGGCGCTCGCGATCCTCAAAGCCTGGCTTGAGGATGCGAACGCCCAGAAGCTCGGGCAAAACGCCAAGTACGATCAGCACGTCCTCGCCAACCACGGCGTGCGCCTGCGCGGCGTTGCGCACGATACGCTGCTCCAGTCCTACGTGCTCGACAGCAGCGCGCGCCACGACATGGACTCCCTTGCCGAGCGCTGGCTCGGGGTGAAGACCATTACCTACGATGAGGTGACCGGCAAGGGCGCGCAGCGCATCGCGTTCAGCCAGGTCGAGGTCGCTCGCGCCGCCGAATACGCGGCCGAGGATGCGGACATCACGCTCAGGCTGCACCAGACGCTCCACCCGAGGGTTCAGGCCGAGGAGAAGCTCGCCTTCATCTACGCGCGGATCGAAATGCCGGTGCGCGAGGTGCTCTTCCACATGGAACGCGCCGGCGTTCTGATCGACGTGCCGCAGCTCGAGGCGATGAGCCGCGAGTTCGGACAGAAGATGATGGCGCTCGAGGCGCGCGCGCACCAGGAGGCAGGCGGCCCTTTCAACCTCAACTCGCCCAGGCAGATCGGCGAGATCTTTTTCGAGCGCCTGAAGCTGCCGGTGCTGAAGAAAACCGCCGGCGGCGCGCCTTCGACCGACGAAGACGTGCTCGAGCGGCTCGCCCTGGACTACCCGCTGCCCAAAACGCTGCTCGAATACCGCGCGCTGTCCAAGCTCAAGTCCACCTACACCGACAAGCTGCCGCGCATGGTGAATGCCGGCACCGGACGCGTGCACACCACCTATGGCCAGTCGACAGCGGTCACCGGACGCCTGGCATCCAATGATCCCAACCTGCAGAACATCCCGGTGCGCACCGCCGAGGGCCGGCGCATCCGCGAGGCGTTCATCGCGGCGCCCGGGCACATGCTGGTTTCTGCCGATTATTCACAGGTCGAGCTCCGGATCATGGCGCACATCTCCGGGGACCCGGGCCTGCTCGATGCCTTTGAGCGCGGGGAAGACGTTCACCGCGCGACCGCCGCCGAGATCTTCGGTCGTGCGGCCCACGAGGTGACACCGGAGGAGCGGCGCTACGCCAAGGTGATCAACTTCGGACTCATTTACGGCATGAGCGCCTTCGGTTTGGCGCAGCAGCTGGGCCTGGCGCGTGCCACCGCCGATGCGTATATTGCCAGTTACTTCACCCGCTACCCAGGGGTAAAGCGCTATATGGACGAGACGCGGACGCGCGCGCGCGAGCAGGGGTTCGTCGAAACGGTTTTCGGTCGCAGGCTGTGGCTGCCCGACATCAAGAGCAGCGTGCCGGCGCGCCGCAGCGGCGCGGAGCGCGCGGCGATCAACGCGCCGATGCAGGGCACTGCCGCCGACCTCATCAAGCTCGCCACCGTCGCCGTGAGCGACTGGCTGGCCCGCGAGGCGCTCAGTGCCCGCCTGATCATGCAGGTGCACGACGAACTGGTGCTGGAAGTGCCGCAGGCGGAATTGGCGCGGGTCAAGGACGAACTGCCGCGGCTGATGGCCGGTGTGGCGAGGCTCCGTGTGGCGCTCGAAGTCGACGTCGGATCGGGACCCAATTGGGAGAAGGCGCATTGAGCGTTAATCATTTATCACCGGCTGACGGCGAGAATCCGCTTTTTCATTAGGTCTCACCATTTTGTGCAGTTGCTTGCAACTGCACAAAATGGTGAGATCGAATAAAGGCAAGGGCAGCATCGCCGGTTTCGGCTCGTTCGGTCTCGCCACTGGTACGACGCATTCAATCGGCAACGGGGAGGGCTTTCTGCCGTGATACCCAATGGCGATTTTGAAGCGATTGATGGCGAGGACGCGAGCGCGATTCGCCACGTTGTTCTGCTGGGCGATGGACTCGGGGATCTTGCACGCGTACAGCAATCGGGCGCGCTGGAAGGCAGGCTGCTGCCCTCGCGAAGCGAGCCATGGAAGCTGACGCTCCTGTCGGCGAGCGATGTCGCCCGGACATCGCTGCGGCCCGATATTCCGCATGATGCGACGCACGTCGTAATAAGCATCGAGGGCAATCGCGCCATCGAGGCGAGCGGCGTGCTCGGTGGGCAGCCGGCCTCGTTCGAGGAAGGCTTGGCGCGCCTGTCGTTTGCCGCCGACCAGTTCGAGGATCAGGTCGAGGCACTGATCCGCGCAGGCCAGGCAACGCGTCTTCCCGGGGTGATCTGCACTATGTGGCCGCCGCGCTACCGGGAACCGGTGCGCCAGCGCGCGGCAGTAGCCGCACTGACGATATTCAACTGGCGCATTTTTCGTTGCGCGCTGGCAGCGGGCGTTTCGATCGTGGATCTGCGCAACGCGTGCAGCGAGCAGAGCGATTACGCCGACCACACGCTGCTGTCGATGTCGGGTCTGCGCAAGGCCACAGACGTCATCTTTCGCGCGCTGGGGGAGGTCACGCGCCGCGGAGCGGGCACCGAAGTGTTCTGGTAGTCCTGCCGCGATGCGGCGTGTGGTTTGAACCTATCCGGTTATCAGATGACCGTTGACGCCGTTGGCAAGAACTGGCTTTCGTTGGGTCTCCCTATCTTGTGCCGTTGCATCGCAACGGCACAAGATAGGGAGATCGATTAAGGGCAAGAGCAGTCGGTTCAGGCTTTCCCGACTTAGGCGACGCCGGCTGCATGCGCCTGTTGGTCGGCGTGATAGGAGGAGCGCACGAGCGGGCCGACCGCGGCATGCGCGAACCCGAGCGCCTTCGCTTCTTCCTCCAACGCAGCAAACGCGTCCGGATGAACGTAGCGCGTCACCGGCAGGTGATCCGCGGACGGCTGCAGGTACTGGCCGATGGTGAGCATGTCCACGTGATGCGCGCGCAGGTCGCGCATCACCTGGACGATCTCCTCATCGGTCTCGCCCAACCCCAGCATGAGCCCGGACTTCGTCGGAATTGCCGGTTGGCGCGACTTGAATTCGCGCAGCAGCGCAAGCGAATGCGCGTAGTCGGCCCCGGGCCGGGCTTGGCGGTACAGTCGCGGCACGGTTTCCAGGTTGTGGTTCATCACGTCCGGCGGCGCGGCCGACAGGATCTCGATCGCGCGCGCCAGCCTGCCGCGAAAATCGGGCACCAGGATTTCTATTCGCGTCTGCGGTGAATGCTCGCGCACCGCGCGGATGCAATCGGCGAAATGCTGCGCGCCGCCGTCGCGCAGATCGTCGCGATCGACGCTGGTAATCACGACGTAGGCAAGGCGCATCGCCGCGATGGTCTTCGCCAAGTGCAGCGGCTCGTGCACGTCGGGGGGCTTGGGCCGGCCGTGAGCGACGTCGCAGAACGGGCAGCGCCGCGTGCACAGGTCCCCGAGGATCATGAAAGTCGCAGTGCCCTTGCCGAAGCACTCGGCGATGTTGGGGCAGGAGGCTTCTTCGCAGACCGTGTGCAGCTCGTTTTCGCGCAGGATGCGTTTGATGTCGTAAAAGCGCGAACCGCTCGCGGCCGAGCGCACGCGGATCCAGGCGGGTTTGGGCAGGCGCGCCTGCGGCACGATCTTGATCGGAATGCGCGCGGTCTTGCTGCGTCCTTTCTGGCGCTCGTCGCCGTTGCTATCCATGGCGTTCTCCCAACAAGCGCGCGATGGCCTGGGCCAGCGCCTCTCCCATTTCGACGGGGTCTGCGGCGATGCCCAGCGCGCTGGTCTGCGTGACTCGAAGTCCCGGATAGCCGCACGGATCGATAGCCAGAAACGGCGCCAAATCCATGTCGACATTCAGCGCAATGCCGTGATAGCAGCGTCCGGCGCGCACGCGCAAGCCGAGCGCAGCGATTTTCGCGCCGTCGACGTAGACCCCGGGCGCGCCCGACCGGCGCTCGGCGCGAATGCCATGGAGGTCGAGCATATCGATCGCAGCCTGTTCGAGCAGATGCACCAGCTCGCGCACCTTCAGACCTTGCCGGGTCATATCCAGGAGCGTATAGACCAGCACCTGGCCTGGGCCGTGATAGGTGATCTGTCCACCGCGATCGATGCGCTCGAGCGCAATCGACGTGCTTTTCGGGAAATGCTCGGGCCGGCCGGCGATGCCGACGGTGTAGACGGCCGGATGCTGCACTATCCAGAGTTCATCGGGTGTTGCGGGCGTTCGTGTGCTGGTGAATCGGCGCATTTCCTCATAGGCCGATCGGTACGGGACAACGCCGAGGCGGCGGATGATAGGGGGGGATTTGGGATCTAGGATCGGGGATTGAGAACTCCCCCGAGGCGAGGAGGTGATCTCCTCCCCCGATACAGGGAACTCCTTCATGTCTAATCCAGCCACCAACGCCTACACCCAAAACCTAAATCCCGGTCCTAAGCCGGACGAGCCGGAACCAAGAAAACTGGTTTTGCCGTTTATCAATCTCCCCTTTTCGTGCAGTTGCTTGCAACTGCACGAAAAGGGGAGACGAGTTTAGAAACCAAATCTTCGCCAAATTTATCAACAGTAAACTTGTAAGTGACCCAATCCCGATTCCCGACCTACAGCACCATTGTGACCATCGGATGGTCGCACAGTTCGCGGTACAGCTCGTCGAGCTGATGGCGCGAGGTCACGTGCACGGTGCAGGTAAGCGAAATGTAGCGCCCTTCGCGGCTGCTGCGCATCTCCAGCGTCGCGGCGTCGAATCCGGGCGCACGCCGCTGCACCACTTCGACTATCGCCTGCGCGAAGCCTGCCTGCGTCTTGCCCATGATCTTTATCGGGAAGTCGCAGGGGAATGCGAGCGCGGTCGATGCATCAGACATGAGCCGCTGAGCGCATGACGGTCGCCTTGAATACCTGGTAGTGCGCATAGGCGCGGGCAAAGACGGGACCGGGCTTGCCCAGGTTTTCCCCTTGGCCGACAGGCTTGCTATCGAGCGTGGTAATCGGAAATATTTCTTTCGAGGACGAGGTGACCCAGATTTCGTCGGCCGCGCGCAACTCGGTCTCGCTCACCTGCCGAACCTGGTGCGCCATGGCGTTCGCGCGCAGAATTTCCAGCACCACGTCGTAGGTGACGCCGGGCAGGATCAGGTTCGATTTTGGCGGCGTGATGACGACGCCGTCCCTCACGATGAATACGTTGCTCGAGGATGCCTCGGTAAGAAAACCGTCGCGCACCAGAATGGCTTCGGTGCAGCCGCAGTCGGCCGCCAGCGTGCGCAGCCAGCAGTTGCCCAACAGCGAAACTGACTTTACCTCGCAGTGCAGCCAGCGGAAATCGGCCAACACGATGGCCGATCCACCGCGCTCGATCTGATCTTTCGAGGGCGTAACCAGCGCGTTGGCCATGAGGAACACGGTGGGCGTGAGCCCTTGGGGAAACTGGTGTTCGCGCGGTGCAACGCCGCGTGTCACTTGCAGATAGACGCTTTGATCCTGCCAGGGATTGTGCTCGATGACCTTGCCGATCAGGCTCGACCACTGCGAGGGGTCATGGGGATTGTCGATGCGGATCGCCCGCAGGCTCGCCTCCAGGCGGGCGAGGTGCTCGGCCAGGCGAAACGCTCGGCGCGAGTAGACAGGAATCACTTCGTAGATCCCGTCGCCGAACATGAAGGCGCGATCGAGCACCGGTATCTTCGCCTGCTCGATCGGCAGGAACTCGCC
>JACPRN010000205.1 GCA_016189945.1 Betaproteobacteria bacterium | reverse complement strand
GGCGTCGCCATGTTCATTGCACTGGCGTCGCTTTTCGCCGCAAAACCGGTGCGCAGCGACACGGCCATGACCGGCGAAATCAGCCTGCGCGGGCTGGTGCTCCCGGTCGGGGGTATCAAGGACAAAGTGCTGGCCGCGATGCGCGCCGGAATTTCGCGCGTCATGCTGCCCTCGCGCAACCGGCGCGACTTCGATGAGATTCCCCTTGAAGCGCGCGACAAGCTCGAGTTCATCTGGCTCGAGACCGTCGAGCAAGCGATGGCGCAGGCGGTAAAGGGGTCGGGTTCGAGCCCGACCCCTGGCTAGCGAGCGGTCAGCGAAAGCGGCAGTTTGATTTGCTTGGCTTCGGGCTCCGAGGTCGGCTCGGCGCTGCTCCGCGCGATGCGAGAGCCATCGGCGCCCGCAGCCTTGAGCGCCGCTTCGATCGCAAGCGCGCGCTTCAGCCCAAGCTCCGGCAGGGCGTTGGCGGGGAGCGGCTGCGCTTCGCGCAAGCGGCGCACGAGCGTCCGGTAGAACTCGCGCGCATCGACGACCTGGGGCTCGCCGCTCACCAGGTTGCGAACCCGCTCGGCGACCGGAGGCAGGGGCGCGCCGGCTGCGCGCGCTTTCTCTTCGGCCTGAGTCCGGAGCTTGGCGAGCTCGGACCTGGAGAACCGCTCGGCGAACAGTGCGCGCAGGGCCGAGCGCGTCGGCTTGTCTTCGATGTTGACCGGCCCGGGATCCTCGTCGTCTTTGACGCCAAACCCGGCGCGGCGGCCGATTTCGCGGGCGAGCGCGGAGCGTTTCAGGGCGCTCTGGTCGGCTTCGGCGTCGTAGCGCGACGGGATCTGGAGCTTGATCTCCGGGCGTTTGGCGAGCGCTCCGGCGATGCGCCCGAGTTTTTCGCGCTCGGGCGGGAGGAGAGCGCTTCGGCCGGGGTCGAAGACGATCGCGCCGGCCTCTTCGTCCGAGGAGCCGCCGAACAGGCGCGCGAGGGCGCGGAAGGGCGCAGTGACGATGCTGCCGATCAAGTTCCCCACCGCTTTCCAAATGAGCGGCGCCAGGCTGAATTGGGGATCGTCGAGATTGCCGCTGACCGGCACCTCGAGCGCGATCGTTCCGTCGGCATCCTTGAGCAGCGCAATGGCCAGTTCGAACGGCAGCTTGAGCGCGCTCGGGCTGTCGACATGCTCGCCAAGGGTGAGATTTTCGAGTGTGATCTTGTTGTCGCCTTCGATCAGGCTTGCGCGCACGCGGTAGTTGAGATCGAGCGCGAGGCGGCCGCTCGCGATGCGATAGCCGGCGAAGCGCATCGCGTAGGGCGAGGCGCTCGCCAGATCGATGTTGCGGAGCTGGACGCGAAACGCGGTGCGGTTGCGCGGCGCAAAGGGGTTGAACGCGCCCGAGAGACGCGCGTAGCCGAACTCGTCGATCCGGCCCTCGAGCGCGAACTGGCTGCGCGTCTCGTGGTCGCTCGACAGGCCGTTCGCAGTTCCCGCGAGATCATAGATTTTCGCCACATATCTCGGGCTCAGGCTGTCGTCGGAAAAATCGAGCGCCCCCTGCTCGAGCCGAAGTCTCCGCGCTGCGATGAAAAAAGCGGCTTCATCGCCGCCGGGCGCCTGGGCGGCCGCAGGCGCGGCGGGGGCGCCGGGGGCGCTCGGGGAACTCTCGGCGTGCCCGAATGCGCGCGAAATATTGCTCGTGCCGTCGCTTGCGATCGCGAGCCGGCCTGTCGGGCCGCTCAGGCGCAGCTCGTCGATGTCGATGCGGTTGGGCGCGAGCGTCACCTTGAGCGATTCGGCGCCGAGCGACTTCCAACCGAAGAGGCGCGTGCCGGCGGCATCCTCGAGCCCGAGATTGGCGACGCTGGCGGATCCGGCATAGACGAGCTTCGCGTCTTCGGCACCCCAGCGCAAGGTACCGGAAAGCGACGCGTCGCCTGAGCCGAGCCTTGCGCCCGGGAACCGCGCGAGCAGCGGCTGCAGCGGGGCCAGCGCAATCGCGCCGGCCTCGACCTTTGCCTCCAGTGTGCCCTTGGCGGGCAGCGCGCGCCCGCGAAGGGCGATCCGCCCGCCGCTTTTCACCGCGGCGCTCAGCTCGAAGCCGAGTGGTCTCGCGCCATCGGTCGAGGCGTCCGTGACCTTGGCCGCCAGGCCTTCGAGCGCGAGCGCCATGCCGCTCGAGCGATCGGCAAGCGCTACGCTGCCATCGCCGATCTCGAAGGATTTCACGCGCGCCGAGAACGCCTTTTCGCGCTTCGAGTCCTCCATGGCCGGAAGAAGATCGAGGAGCGACGCGCGGCCGTCATCGAGCCCCGTGTCCACGCCCAGGCTGCCCAGGCGCAGGCTCTGGATCTCGAGCGCGTTCGCCTCGCTGTCGAATCGGGCGCCCTCGATCGCCACTTGACCGAGCTTCAAGGCCGGCTGCGCCGTGCCCGCCGCAGCCGGCAGCGCCTCGCCCTTGAGGAGCGCGAACTTGCCCTCATCGAGGCGCACCAGGGGCCCCCGGGCGCCCGAAGCCGCATCGAGCCTGAAGCGGGCGCTCAGGCCGCTCAAGACGAGATCGAGCGGGGTCTTGGCGGTGAGATCGGTATAGCGGGCAGTGGCGTTGGCGATTTCCACTGTGCCGACGCCAAGCCGCCACGCCGGCGCAGCGTCGTCTTTCGCGGCATCGGTACTCGGGCCTGCGAACAGGCGCCCTAGGTTCAGCTCGCCATTCGCCTCGCGCTGCCCCGCGAGGAGGAGATCGGCGACGCGCAAACCCTTTGCCGAAGCGCTGCGCGAGTCGAGATCCAATGCCAGGCCTTCGAGCGCCAATTGTTCCAGCTTCGCCAGCAGTCTTGTCCCGCTCGCCGCAGCAAGGACGGCGCTGTCGATGCGCAGCGCGCGGGCCGAGGCGCCGTGCGTTCCAAAATCGAAGGCCGCGCCATCGAGGGCAATCGGACCGATGCTCGCAAGCGCGGCCTTGTCCCTGCCCGACGCGATGCTCGTTGCGCCGATATGCAATCCCTCGACGGAGGCATGCCGCGAATTTGCATCGAACCGGATGCCGGTGAGTGAAACCTTGCCGAGCCCTGCGAGCGCTGCCTGGTCCTTGCCCGCGGCAATCGTCGATTCGTCGATGTGCAACGCCTTCGCCGAGCCACGCTGCGCTCGCGCATCGACATCGATGCCGGCAAGCGAAATCCTGCCGAGCGTTGCCAGCGCCGCTTCTTCCTTTCCGGACGCGATGGTCGATTCCCCGATGTCCAAAGCCCTGACGGAGGCGCGCCCGGCGCCCGCATCGAAATCGACGCCGGTAAGCGAAACCGTTCCGAGCCTTGCGGACAGCTCTTCGGTCCCGATGCCCGCGAGCGTGCTCCCGCGCAGCTCGACCTTCGCGCCTCTCAGGCTGAAATGGGGTTTGCCGCCGGCAAGGGCGAAGCGATACGGCAGTTGGAGGTCGGCGTGGCCGCCGACGATGCGCACCGCGGTGAAATTGTCGACATAAGGCATCAGTTCCGCGAGCGCCGCATTTTCGATCGCAAGCGTGCCCGAGGCCTCGAGCGGCGCAAGCGAAAGCTCTCCCTTCCAGCCCAGAGTCGTACCGCCGGGGGTGCGGCCGACAAGCGCATAGGGTCCCTTGTCCTCTGCCAGCGTGGAAAGCGACGAGAGTTCGATCGACACGCGCTCCAGGCGGTTGCGGTAGCCCTCGCGCCGGTCTTCGAAGTCGAGACTGCCGTTGGCAACCGAAAATCGGCCGATGGTGATGCGTAGCGGCTGCGCTGAAGGCGCACCTTGCGCCTCGGGCGCGAGCGCGGCGAGGTTCAGGCGCCCTTCCTTCGAGATTTCCGCATGCGCGGAAAGATCGACCAGGCGCACTTCGTCCAGGATCCAGGCGCGGCGCAGGACCGAGCGCCATTCGAGGTCGACGAGCGCTTCGCTGAACCCGAGCACCGGCCGGCCTTCGCTCGTGTCGAGCGCAAATTCGCGCGCCTGGAGCCTGAGTGTAAATGGGTTGAACGCGATACTGCCGACCCGCGCCCGGTGGTGCAGGTTGTCCTCGGCCAGGCGCGGAAGGGCTTTTTCGGCGATCCAGGGCAGGAGCAGGAATCCGGCAACAGCGTACGCGGCGGCGAGGACGCCTGCGGCCAGCGCCAAAACCGCCCACTTCCGAGCAGCCGTTCGGGTCTTCCGGTTCGAAGCCGGCGTCGTCTCGCGCATCTTGCTATTGTAGTCAACGCAATGGATACTGCGATGAGGCCCCATTTCTCGATTTTTGCGAAAAATGGGGTCTAACCCCCTTATGGCAGCCATGGCCAGCCACAGGATCGAACGCGACAGCTTTGGCGAAATCCAGGTACCTGCCGAGCGGCTCTGGGGCGCGCAGACCCAGCGTTCGCTCGAAAACTTCCGCATTTCCGGCGAGCGCATGCCCCTTGAGCTGATCCATGCGCTTGCGCGCGTCAAGCGCTGCTGTGCGATCGTCAACCGGGATCTTGCTCAGCTCGAGCCCGCCAAGGCCGAAGCGATCGCCGCCGCTGCCGACGAAGTGATCGCCGGGCGCCACGAGCGCGAATTTCCGCTGGTGGTCTGGCAGACGGGCTCGGGCACGCAGACCAACATGAACATGAACGAGGTGCTCGCCAACCGCGCGAGCGAACTGATGGGGGGCGAGCGCGGCGAGGCTCGCCTGGTGCACCCGAACGACGACGTGAATCGCGGCCAGTCCTCGAACGACGTGTTTCCGACCGCCATGCACGTGGCTGCGGCGACGGCGCTCGAACGGCGCCTGGTTCCGGCGCTCAGGAAACTGCGCGACACGCTCGCGGCAAAGGCCGAGGCGTTCTCCGGCATCGTCAAGATCGGCCGCACCCATCTGCAGGACGCAACGCCGCTTACGCTCGGGCAGGAGATATCCGGATATGTCTCGCAGGTCGATCATTCGATCGCGCACGTGCAGGCCTCCCTGACGCATCTGTGCGAGCTGGCGCTCGGCGGCACCGCCGTCGGAACCGGCCTCAACGCGCACCCGGAGTTTGGCGGGAAGGTCGCGCGGGAGCTGCGCCAGATGACCGGGCTGCCGTTTGTCTCGGCGCGCAACAAGTTCGAGGCGCTCGCCGCGCACGACGCGCTGGTGCACGCGCATGGCGCGCTGAAGACGCTCGCCTGCGCGCTGATGAAAATCGCCAACGACGTGCGCTGGCTCGCAAGCGGACCGCGCTGCGGCATCGGCGAGATATCGATTCCGGAGAACGAGCCGGGCAGCTCGATCATGCCCGGAAAAGTGAACCCGACCCAGTCCGAGGCGCTCACCATGGCGTGCGCCCAGGTCATGGGCAACGACGTGGCGGTCAACATCGGCGGCGCCTCGGGCAACTTCGAGCTGAATGTTTTCAAGCCGCTCATCATCCACAATTTCCTGTGCAGCGCCCGCCTGCTGGCCGACGCGGCGCTGTCTTTCAACGAGCACTGCGCGGCGGGAATCGAGCCCAACCGCGAGCGGATCGCTTCACTGCTCGAGAATTCGCTTATGCTGGTGACCGCGCTCAGTCCCCACATCGGCTATGACAAGGCCGCCGCCATCGCGAAGAAGGCGCACGCGGAAGGCGCGAGCTTGAAGGAGGCGGCGCTGGCGCTGGGTTACGTTACGGCCGAGCAATTCGACCAATGGGTCAGGCCGGAGAAGATGGTGGGGTAGCCGCTTGTCCATGAAGTGTTGACGCCGTCGGCGAGAAGTTGTTTTTCAATTCGTCTCCGCGTTTTCGCGCGATTGCAAGCAATCGCGCGAAAACGCGGAGATTGAATGATGGCAAAATCAGCCTCGCTGGTTTGGGCGCGTTCAGTTCAGGAGTCGGAGTCATGAAAAAAGCAAGTCGATGGTTGGTCTGCTTGGTTGGGCTGGGGACGATTTTGCTTTCGCAGTCGGTTTTGGCCCAGGCTCCGCGCGCCTATCCGGACAAGACCGTGCGCGTGGTCGTCGGCTATTCGCCGGGCGGGTTGCCTGACACCGTGGCGCGCCTGCTCGCGCAGAAGCTCGGCGAGCGCTGGGGGCGCCAGGTCGTGGTCGAGAACAAGCCGGGGGCGAACAGCAGCATCGCCGCCGAGTTCGTCGCCAAGGCGGCGCCGGACGGCTACACGCTGCTCGTGACCGACAATTCGACCACCGCGATCAACCCGTTTCTGTACGCCAAGCTGCCGTATGACGCCGAACGCGACCTGGTGCCGGTGACGCTTGCGGCGCGTGCGCCTTTGTTCCTCGCGGTTCACTCGTCCATGCCGGTGAATACCTTTCAGGAACTGGTAGCGCTGGTGAAATCCAAGCCGGGACAGTTCACCTACGGGTCATCGGGGATCGGCAGCACGCATCACCTGTGCATGGAGTTCCTCAAGTCCTCGCTCGGCCTGGCGATCACGCACGTGCCTTTCAAGGGCACGGGACAGAGCGTGCCGGCATTGGTGGCGGGGCAGGTGCCGATGGTGTTCTCGGCCTACCCGTCGCTGTCCGGATACGCGAAGGACGGGCGAGTGAAGTTCCTCGCGGTCAATTCGATCAAGCGCTCCAATCTGGCACCCAATCTTCCCGCCATAGCGGAAACGGTGCCCGGTTTCGATTTTGCGCCGACCATCGGTTTCTTCGTTCCCGCCGGAACGCCGAAAAGCATCATCGACAAAATCAGCACCGAGGTGAGGGAAGTGCTGAAGCTTCCCGACTTCATCACGCGCGCAACGGCCCTTGGCATCGAGCCGGTGGGAAGCTCGCCCGAGGACTACGCGAGCTCGCTGCGGGCCGATGCGGAGCGTTACTCGCGCGCGGTCAAGATGTCGGGGGCGAAGGCGGAGTGAAGGCGTGCAGAAAACGAGCGACACGCTCCCAGCCTCTAAGTCCGCATAACCTACTAAGAATCCCGGGTGTTTTGGGGCACGATACCCGGGAAAATTATGTCGGTTTCCTGTACAGTAAATCCGTCTGACGGGGCAAGAACAAGGACAAGCGCACCGGGATTGGCCCGATCATAGGCCGGGTTTCGGCCGGCCTGGATCGGCGGAGCGAAGCGGGGCATGGGCAGAGCGATGCAAAACGCGCCGCCCATGGCGGGGAGGTTGGCTCGTGGACATGACTCAGTCGAAGCTGCAGTCGCGCCAGGTCACGACGGCCTGCGGCATGTGCTACATCGGCTGCGGCATCCAGGTCGAGGTGCGCGACGGCGTGGTGGTGGGGATCGAGGGTAATCCGGCCAATCCGCAGAACCGGGGCGCGATGTGCGCCAAGGGCAAAGCCGGATTCATGAACCTCTACAACCCGAACCGGGTGAAGACGCCGCTCAAGCGAACGAACCCGAAAAAAGGCATCGGCGTCGAGCCCGGTTGGGGACACTTCGGGCACTGGTCGAGCGGGACGCCGATCTCGCGCGGCAAGGGGGTCAACTTCAACGGCCTCTGTCC
>JACPRN010000203.1 GCA_016189945.1 Betaproteobacteria bacterium | reverse complement strand
CATGCGCCCATCGCGCATTTTCTCGCCGATCAGCATCCCGATCTGGGCGCTCTTGAGCCTGGCGATGGCGAGCAGGTTTTCCTGCGCGTTCTGGATCACCCTGCCGGAGAAGTACTTGAACGAGAAGTGCGCCGCGCCGAGGATCACGGCCACGGCGGCGGCAAAGGCAAGCAGCGCAAGCCTTTGCGCCGATGCGGCCGGCTCGCGCGGGCTGCCGGTTTCACGCCTCGTGGTGCTGCTTGCCGATGGTCGCTTCATGGCGATTCTTGTCTGTCAGGCGTGCACGAGCGCGCAATCGCGTTGCGCCCGCCCGAGACGGAACGGCGCCAGTCTAGATGCCTGGGCGCTGGATCGCTCTTGTCGCAGGTCAAAGAGCGGCTATTTGGTGGCGCGGGGATTTCACGAAATGGCTAACCCGCAGCCTCGATCTTGCAGTTGGCGAAAATCACCGTGCCGGCCTCCTGCAGCGTGGCCTCGTCGCCGCGCGACGAGAGCACGGTCCGCCCATTGGTGTATTTCCCCCCTGCGGAGGCCTCGGCGTCCAGACGGAATTCGCGCTCGGGAAAAATGATCATCGCGTAGCGGTTCTCGGGGCCGTAACGAACCAGCAGACGCTTGCCGCCGTCGCAGGCATAGACCCTGGCCCCGGGGTAACTTCGCGTCACCTCGCCGCCTGCGCCCTCGCCCCAAGGCCACCAGCGGCCGCCGCAGCCGGCGAGCAGCGCCGCGCTGACGACGAGAGCCGCGCCGATTCTAACTGCAGGCATTCATGCTCCCCTTGAAGCACGCGCTGCGCAGCCGCTCCGGGGCTGCTCGCGTGGTCGATTGAATACCGGCATGTTAGCGGAAATGCCCGCGGGAAGCTTTCAGCGATTGCGCTGGCGACACCGGCGGGTTCGGCCCGGCGGCATTCCCCTCCATATCAGTCGGTTTTTGCGTTTTTCTATTGCCTGCGCGACACTTCTCGCGTAGTTTTCGCGCTTCGCAGCAAGACTTTTGCTGTCACCGCCCCACGGAGGAGACCCGGAATGTCCGATCAAATAAAGTACGTTCTCGACGAGAGCCGCATCCCGAAATTCTGGTACAACATCGCCGCCGACCTCCCCAAACCGCCGCCGCCGGTCCTGCATCCGGGCACGCACCAGCCTATCGGGCCGGCGGATCTCGCGCCGCTATTCCCGACGGCGCTGATCATGCAGGAGGTGTCCACCGAGCGCCAAATCGAGATTCCGGAACCGGTTCGCGACGTCTACCGCCAGTGGCGTCCCTCGCCGCTCTATCGCGCCCGGCGCCTGGAAAAGGCGCTCGAGACGCCCGCGAAGATCTACTACAAGTACGAGGGCGTGAGTCCCGCCGGCAGCCATAAGCCCAACACCGCCGTAGCACAGGCGTTCTACAACAAGGAGGCCGGAGTCAAGAAGCTCACCACCGAAACCGGTGCCGGCCAATGGGGCTCGGCGCTCGCTTTTGCAGGCTCGGTCTTCGGCCTGGAGGTAAAGGTGTTCATGGTGCGCGTCTCCTACAACCAGAAGCCATACCGCCGCGCGCTCATGGAAACGTACGGCGCGACCTGCGTCCCCTCGCCTTCCAATGAGACGCAGTCGGGCAAGTCGATTCTCGCCCAGCGCGCGGACCACCCGGGCAGCCTCGGCATCGCCATCTCGGAAGCGGTGGAGGTCGCGGCCCAGAACGAGGACACCAAGTATTCGCTCGGCTCGGTGCTCAACCACGTTCTCACGCATCAGACCGTCATCGGGCAGGAAGCGATGGCGCAGCTCGACATGGCCGGCGACTATCCCGACATCATCGTCGGCTGCACCGGCGGCGGATCCAATTTCGCCGGCATCGCGTTCCCGTTCATCGGCGCGCAGCTTCGCGGCGGCAGGAAAGTGCGCGTCGTCGCCGTCGAGCCCTCGGCCTGCCCCAGCCTCACCCGCGGAAAGTATGCGTTTGACTTCGGCGACACCGCGCACCTCACGCCGCTGGTGAAGATGCACACGCTCGGCTCGACCTTCACCCCGCCCGGATTCCATGCCGGCGGCCTCCGTTACCATGGCATGGCGCCGATGGTCTCGCATCTCAAGGAGCTCGGGCTCATCGAAGCGGTGGCCTACACGCAGATGAAGTGCTTCGAAGCCGGCGTCCAATTCGCCCGCACCGAGGGCATCGTTCCCGCGCCCGAGGCCATCCACGCAGTTCTCGGCGCCATCGACGAAGCGCTGCGCTGCCGCGAGGAAGGAAAATCGAAAACCATCCTGTTCAACCTCTCCGGTCACGGCCACTTCGACATGCAGGCGTACATCGAATATTTCGCCGGCAACCTGAAGGATCTCGCCTACGACGAGAACGAGCTGGCGATGGCGCTTGCCGGGTTGCCGTCGGTGAAGGAGGCGGCCTAAGCCGAGCGGGTCGGAATCAACGAGGCTGATTTTGCCGTTAACCAATCTCCGCGTTGTCGTTCAGTTGCTTGCAACTGAACGAAAACGTGGAGACGAATTTGAAAACCCGATTCGCGCCACGTCCGTCGACACTTGCGTAGCGCGGGGTCAGGTCTTGCTTCATGCTTTTTTTTCAAGAAGCAAGAACAGTACCTGCTCACCGCACCGCCCCCGCGCGGCGGGCGAACCCCGCGGCATCCGCATCCAGCTTGAGGACGACCCGGGCCCGATCGCTCTTTTGATCAGACCAGACGGGCGCAATCCTTGCCGGCGCGGCTGCCGGGCGCTGAACGCCTTCGGACACCCGGGCGGCAGCGCGCTCGCCCTCGGGCCGCAGCCACCAATTGCCGGCGCCGAACCCGAGCGCGAACGCAAGCAGCGCCGGCGCCGCATACGAGCGCGCCTTGCGGCCAACCCGCGCCACCGCGAGCGCCCTGAACGCGCGCCTGGCTTCTCCCGCCGCCGCATCCGCCGCGCGCGCGCTTGCGCGCGCGCGGGCCGCCTGCAGTTCCAGCTCGGAGCGCTCCTCGGCCGCGCCCAGCGCCGCCTCTTGCGCTTTCTGTTTCGCCTGCATCGCAGCGGCGCGTCGTTGCTCGGCAAACAGGCGCGCGCGCGCTTTCTCGATCGCCTGCGCTTCCGTCTCCGCGCGGTCTTCGGCGAGGGCCCGCTCGCGCTCGGCTGCGGCTTCGGCGGACTGCCCAGCCTCGAGCGAGCGCGACTCGGCCTCGAGTCTCGCCTGGGCGCTCGCCTCAGCCTCGCGCTCGACCGCTTCCCGGGCAAGCGCCGCCTCGAGCGCGCTCGCCTGCGCCTGGGCAAGCGCGCGCGCCTGCTCGGCCGCGGCCGCCTCGGCCTGCTCGCGCTCGCGGGCGAGCCGCTCGCCCTCGCGCTCCGCCTCGGCGCGCTGGCGCGCCGTCTCCGCCAGGCTGCGATCGGCCGCTTCGCGCTCGGCCGCGGCGGCGATCGCTTCCCGTTCGCGCTGCGCGCGCTCTCCGGCGGCCTTCGCGGCCTCGATCTCCGAGCGCTCGCGCGCCTGCGCCTGAACGAGCAGGCGCCTCTCGGCGTCGGTCCTTGCCGCATGCGCCTCGGCGGCCGCTTGTTCGGCGCGCACTCGCGCCTCGGTCTGCTCGGGCAATGCTGTCTCGGCAAGCGCACGCGCATCGGCCCTGGCCGCCAACTCGCGCTCGGCGGCGGCGCGCGCTTCCATCTGGGCCCGCAGCTCCCTTTCCTGCTCGGCGCGCATGCGGGCAAGCTTTTCCCCCCCTTCTTCGGCGCGCTCGCGCGCGCGCGCGCCGCGCTCGGCATCGGCCTCGGCCTGAACCCGGGACGCAACCGCGGCTGCCGCCTCTGCGTCCCCTGCAGCGCGCGCCTCCGCCAAGCTGCGTGCCTCTTCGTCGGCTTTCTGGCGCTCGAGCGCCGCTTCGGCAAGCGCTCCTTCCGCGGCGCTTCGCCGCTTGGCTTCCGCGAGCGCCTGCGCATCGGCCTGCAGGCGCGAACGCACAGCCTCGCGCGCCGCGTTCTCGGCCTGGGCCCTGGACTCAGCCAGATTGGCCGCGCTGCGCTCGGCTTCGCTGCGCTCCTTGGCTAGCGAATCGGCCTCCTGCTCCAACGCGAGGCGCTGCTGCAGCTTGGCCCAGGCCCTGGCCTCCGCGCGCTCGCGCTCGCGCGCCGCGCTGAGTTGCTCGCGCTCGGCATCGCGGCGCAGTTCAACCTGCGCCGAGGCCGCCGCCTCCTCCTCGAACTTGGACTTGGCCTTGGCGAGCAGCTCGCGGTCGCGCTCCGCCGCCGCTCGCGCGAGCGACGCGGCTTCGCGCTCGGCCGCGAGCGTCGCCTCGGCCGCTGCCGCAGCCTGGTGTTCCGACGCTGCGCGGTTCGCCGCGGCTTCGTCTGCACGCACGATTTCCTCGCGCCGCGCCAGCGCCGCCCGCAGCGCAGCCTCCTCGAGATCCAGCCGTTCGTGCGCGCGCGCCTCGGCCTCGGCTTCGGCAAGCCGGCGATCGCGGGCCAGGGCCTCCGCAGCCTCTTCGGCCTGCGCCCTTTCCTCGGCCGCGGCTGCCGCGGCAGCTTCGGCGTCGCTGCGCTCTTTCGCGAGCGCAAGCGCCGCGGTCTCCGCCTGGGCTCGTTCTTCCACCGCCGCGCTCAGCCGACGCTCGGCTTCCTCCCGGCTGCGCAACTGGACCAGCGCTTCGCGCTCGATCTGCGACCGGTGGTCCGCCGCCGCTTTGGCGTCGCGCTCGGCCGCTTCGCGTGCGGATACCTCTGCGGCGAGGCGCTTTTCGGCTTCGATTCGCGCCGCCTGCGCCTCACACCCCGCCGCTTCGGCCTGCGCCCTCGCCTCCGCCAGCGCCTTGGTCTCCTGCTCCGCCGCCGTCCGCGCCTTGAGAGCCTCGGCGGCTTCGCGCTCGGCCTCCGCGCGCGCCTTGGCCTGCGCCGCGAGCTTGATTTCCATCTCGCCAAGCGCGCGCGCCTCCGCATCGGCTTTGGCTGCGGCGTGTCTGTGGTCGCGGGCAGCGCGCTCGGCCGCGCGTTCCGCATCGATGCTCGCAGCGAGGTCGCTCGCCCTGGGCGAATTGCCGCGTTTGGAGGCCCGCGCCTCTTCGCTGCCCGAAGGCACCGGCGATGTTTGCGGCGCCGCGCCTTTCTCGCGCTTGTCGCGCTCGCGCTCGGCGCGCTTGAGCTGATCGAGCAGGCGGCTCATGCCGGCGCCTGCCCATAGTGATCGGCCGGGATCATGGAGCGGATGGTACCGGCAATGCGCTCGCCCTCCAAGTCCCGCCCATGCAAATCAAATCGCAAACGCAAACCGGCCTTCGCGAAACAGCCGCAGGCACGCATCGACCGCCGCGGGGTCGTATGCGGCGGCTGCGCGCCCGCGCTCGATTTCGGCCAACGCCGCCTCGATCCCGAGCGAAGGGCGGTAGGGCCGATGCGAGGCCATGGCTTCGACCACGTCGGCCACCGCCATGATCCGCGCCTCGAGCAGAATCTCGCCGTCTTTGAGGCCCTGCGGATAGCCCGAACCGTCGAGCCTCTCGTGGTGCTGCCACACTATGGCGGCTATGGGCCAAGGAAATTCGATGTCCTTCAGAATCTCGTATCCGGCCTGGGCGTGCGTCTTGATGAGCAGGTATTCGATGTTGGTGAGCTTGCCGGGCTTGGCAAGGATCTCGGCGGGAACGTTGATCTTGCCCAGGTCATGGATCGAGGCCGCCAGACGAATGCCGTGGATCCTGTCATCGGCCAGGCCCATTTCGCGCGCGATCGCGGCGGCCAGGTCGCCGACGCGGCGCTCGTGGCCCGCCGTGTACGGGTCGCGCATTTCCACGGTGGCGGCGATGGCCTGAATGGAGTCCTCGAGACTCTTGCGCAGCGTCTCCTCGTGGTGCGCGTGCGCGTGGGCGATGCGGTCGCGCTCGGCCCTGGTGCGCAGGGTGGCGATCCCGTAGGAAAGGTCGCTGGCGAGTTCCACGAGCAGATGAATCTCGTCGCTATCGAATGCATCGGGCTCGGACGCGTAGATATTCAGGGCCCCTATAGTTCGAGCGCCGTTCGATAGCGGTAGTGCGATATTGGAGACGAAGCCGGATTTGATCGCGTCGTCTTTCCAATGCGCAAAGCCCGGGTCTGCCAGGATGTTTCGAACAACCTCGGGCTTGCCGCTTCGCATGGTCTTGCTGATCGGTCTTTGCCCCAGTTCCGAATCGGCCCAGGTCTGGATATGCCCTGAAATGTAACTCTCATTCATGCCCGCCCACGCCATGGGCATGATGCTTTTTTCGGGGTCGTTTTGCGCATAACCGACGCTGGCGGCACTGAAGCCGCCTATCTCCACTATGGCCCGGCAGACAGAGGTCAACAGTTCCCTTTCGCTCGTGGCGCGCACCAATTCCTCGTTGGCGGCCGAAAGCGTCCTCAGAGCCCGGTTGGCCCTTTCCAAGGCGATCGCCGCTTTCCTTGTCTCGGTAATGTCCTGGTAAATGCAATGCAGATAGCGCCGTTCGCCGAAGTTCAGTACGCGCATGACGACGTTGACGCTTCGAAGCTTGCCGCCTTTGGAACGGTGCTGGGTCTCGAACCGATCTCCCCCTGGCGCAGGATCTTCTCCGTATGCGCCTTGATCTCCGCCGGGGATTCCAGCGCCTCGTAGTCGCTCACGCGCAGGCGCAGGAATTCCTCCTTGGAATAACCCAGCTCGTTATGAGCCACGGCGTTGCATTCCACCGCGAGCCCCGAGTCCAGGTCGACGACGACGATGCCCACGGGCGACTGCTCGAACAGCGTTTGATAGCGCAATTGCGCCTGCAGGATCGCTTCTTCCGCTTGCTTGCGCTCGGCTTCCCGCTCATGCAGTTCCGCCGCCATGTCGTTGAACGCCTGGCCGAGCACCGCGAGCTCGCGGCTTGCGCCTCCGGAAGCGACCCGCGCATCGGATTTTCCCGATCTGAGCTTTTCGATGGCGCGGATCAGGTTGTGGACATGGCGCAGGACCAGGCGATCGGCCTCCAGCCAGGCGCCCGCGGCGACGACGCTGAGTGCGAGAAGCAATGCGATCAAGTTCTGAACGAGGGTGATTCGCGCCTCGCGGTACAGCTCGTCGATCCTCGCTCCGATCACGACGAAAATTCTGTTGCCGCCCTGGTCGGCTTGCAGCGGCACATAGGCGACAAAACGCGCCTCGCCGCTCAATCCCGCGACCTCCGCCGTGCCCTCGGATTTCGCCGAGCGCAGCAGCGTCGCCAGGGGGCCGTCGGAGACGTTCCTGCCGATCCATTGGTTGCCAGGATGGCGCGCGATGACATTGAAAGCGGAATCGAGCACCGTCAACGCATGGCGGTGCGGAAGTCCGATCGCGGCGGCCTGCCGTTCAAACCAGTCGGTCGAAACGGCGGCGAGGATCACTCCGGCCAGCTCGCCCCGCGCATCGAAAATCGGCGCCGACATGGTGAATACCGGGCGGTGGGTCGCTTGGCTGACGTGGTAGTCGCCGACGACGAAACGGCGGGTCTCAAGCGTGCGCCGGAAATACGGCATGTCGGCGACGTTGACCGCTTGCGACAGCGGTTTTGCGCTGCAGACCATGGCGCCGTCGGCGGCGAATACGCCGATGTTTTCATAAGCCCCCGAGAGCCTGATGAACTCGCGCAGTTCCTTGCTGCATGCGGTGAAGTTCTTGCTAGAGATCTCAGGAAGCGCCGCCAGCGCCGCGAGCAGCTCGCGCGTTTGCGCGATCAGCTCGCGCTGCTCGCGCACGATGGCGTTTGCCGCCGCCAGCGCGCGCTCCGTTGCCGTATCGCGCAGGTGCGCGTATTCCCTCCAGCCATTGAATGCCACCAGCGCGAATGCTGGGATCGAGCTGAACAGGACGAGCAGCAGCAGATGCCGCCGAAGCGGCGGAGCAGGTCGAGTCATCCGAGGTTGTTTCCGCGAGGAAGAAAGCCTCGCGATTCTAACCCAGCCCGGCCTCTTTTCCGCTAGCTCACCTCGTCGATCCAGGCCATTTGGATCGCTTCCAGGATTTTCTCCCCGCAGTGACTGGGGTCGTCGGCGAAATCGTCGAGCGCCTGGACCCAGTCGAACAGATCGGTGAAGCGGATGGTCTTCGGATCGATGTCCGGGTGCTTTTCGGCCAAGGCGATGGCGATTTCAAGCGAGTCGGTCCATTTCATCCGTGTTTGGCCTCCGCGACCATGTTGATGGTGTACTTGGGGATCTCGATCACCAGGTCGCCGTCCTGCACCCGCGCCTGGCAGGACAAGCGCGAGGCGCTCTCCAGGCCCCAGGCCTTGTCGAGCATGTCCTCCTCCTTTTCCTCCGCCTCCGGCAGCGAATCGAGCCCTTCGCGCACAATGACATGGCAGGTGGTGCAGGCGCACGACTTCTCGCACGCGTGCTCGATTTCGATACCGTGGGCGAGCAGATTGTCGAGAATGCTCCTGCCGCGCTGCGCCTCCACGCGCGCGCCGCCGGGGCAATACTGCGGATGCGGAAGTACCGTGATTCTCGGCATCATTGCCCCAGCGCGGCGACGTTCCTGCCGGTGAGCGCGCCCTTGATGATCCGGTCCATGCGCCGTCCCGCAAACGGCTCGGTGATGCGGTTGAGCCGGTCCACCTGCGCCTTGATCTGCCGGTGATCGTCGCCTCCGACGAGACGCCTGAGCGCCTCGATGGCCGCGCGGATCGCCGCCAGCTCTTCGGCCGCGAGCAGGTCGGCGTCATCGCGCAGGGCGGACTCCGTCGCCTCGATCATGCGCTCGCCCTCCACCCGCTGCTCCTGCAAGGCGCGCAACCGCACGTCCTCTTGCGCGTGCTCGATGGAGTCCTTGAGCATTTGCGCGATCTGCCCGTCGTCGAGCCCGTAGGATGGCTTGACCGTGACCGCGGACTCGACGCCGGTGCTCGCCTCGCGCGCCGCGACCGACAGCAGACCGTCGGCATCGACCTGGAAGGTAACGCGGATGCGCGCGGCGCCTGCCGCCATGGGCGGAATTCCGCGCAGCTCGAAGCGCGCGAGCGAGCGGCAGTCCGAGACCAGCTCGCGCTCGCCCTGCACCACGTGGATGCTCATCGCGGTCTGCCCGTCGCGAAAGGTCGTGAACTCCTGCGCCCGTGCCGTCGGGATGGTCGAGTTGCGCGGCAGAACGCGCTCGACCAGTCCTCCCATGGTTTCGATGCCGAGCGAGAGCGGAATCACGTCGAGCAGCAGCCAGTCCTCGCCCGCGTGCCTGTTGCCCGCCAGGACATTCGCCTGGATCGCGGCGCCGAGCGCGACCACCTTGTCCGGATCGAGGTTGTTGAGCGGAGTCTGCCTGAACAGACCGCCGACGGCCTGCTGCACGTGGGGCATGCGCGTCGCCCCGCCCACCATGACCACGCCTTTCACGTCGCTGACGTCCAGGTGCGCGTCGCGCAGCGCTTTTCTCGTGGGCGCGAGAGTTTTCGCCACCAGGTTGCGCGTGAGGTCCCAGAAATCCTCCTGGGTGACCGTCAGCTCGACGGCCTCGCCGGCGGCGAGCCTGGCGGTGATGCAGACCTCGGTCTGGCTAGTCAGCAGTTCCTTCGCCTCGCGCGACTTGGTCAGCAGCGAGCGCGTGTCCTCGGGCGAGAGCATGGAAAGCCCGCGTCGTTCGGCGAGCGCACAAAACAGGCGCTGGTCGAAGTCGTCGCCGCCGAGCGCGGCGTCGCCGTTGGTCGCCATGACCTCGAATACGCCGCGCGAGAGCCTGAGAATGGAAATGTCGAAGGTCCCGCCGCCCAGGTCGTACACCGCGTAGATTCCCTCGGCGGCATTGTCCAACCCGTAGGCGATCGCCGCCGCGGTGGGCTCATTCAGCAGCCGCAGCACGTTCAGACCGGCGAGCCGTGCGGCGTCGCGGGTGGCTTCGCGCTGGGCCTCGTCGAAATAGGCCGGCACCGTCACCACGGCGCCGGCGAGCGCGCCGCCGGATTTCCCGATCAGCGCTTCCTCGGCGCGCGCGCGCAGCACCCGGAGGATCTCCGCGGAGGCCTCGACCGGGCTCTTCACGCCGGCCGCGGTGCGGATCTTCAGGATGCCCGGCTGGTCGACGAAGTCGTACGGGCAGTTTTCGATATGCGCGACGTCTTTCAGCCCCCGGCCCATGAAGCGCTTGACCGAGACGACGGTATTGCGCGGATCGCGCGCAAGCTGCGCCTGGGCGGGGAATCCGACCTGCACGCGCCCGTCGCGCAGATAGCGCACCATCGAGGGCAGCAGCGAATGGCCTTCGTGGTCGTTCAATACCACGGGAATGCCGTTTCGAACCGTCGCCACCAGCGAATTGGTCGTTCCCAGATCGATGCCGACCGCGATCCGGTGCTCGTGCGGGGCGGTCGAATCGCCGGGCTCGGCGATCTGGAGCAATGACATGGCCTCAGGCCTCCAGCCGCTCCAGCGCCGCGTCGATTTCTTCGCGGACCTTCTCGAGAAATTTCAGCTTGCGCAGCGTTTCCGCCGCCGCCGCATGGTTGCCATCGAGCTCGCGCCCGATCTCGGCGTAGAGCCGATCGATCTCTCCGCGCAGGCTCAATGACAGGCTGTCGAGCTGCCGCGCATCGCCGGCGAGCGAAGCCTCTTCCACCGCCTCGCGCCAGCCCATCTGGGCAAGCAGAAACTCCGGCGACATCGACGTATTGCTCTCAAACCCCGGGTCCGTGCCCTGCAGCGCAAGCAGGTACGCGGCGCGCGCCAGCGGGGCTTTCAGCGTTTGGTACGCTTCGTTGACGCGGGCCGTCCACTGCATCGAGGCGCGCCGGTCGGCTTCGCTCGCGTGCGCGAACTTGTCCGGATGGATCTGCGACTGGATCCTGCGGTAGCTGCGCTCAAGTCCCGCGGCATCGAGGGCAAAGCGCGCCGGCAGCCCGAACAGCTCGAAGAAGTTCTGCTTGAATGAGAGGTTCATCGCAAGTTATGAAAAAGGGGGCGTTTGCCCCCTTCTGCCCGGCTGCCGGCTCGTGGCGTCATTCCCGCAGCAACGACGCCGACGACGAACTTCAGACGTTGAAGCTCTCCCCGCAGCCGCACTGGTCCTTCACGTTCGGATTGTTGAACTTGAACCCTTCGTTCAGTCCCTCGCGGGCAAAATCGAGTTCGGTGCCGTCCATGTACGCGAGGCTCTTGGGGTCGATGATCACCTTGACGCCGTGGCTCTCGAAGAGCTGGTCGTCCGGATTGATCGTATCGGCGTACTCCAGCTTGTAGGCGAGCCCCGAGCAGCCCGTGGTGCGCACGCCCAGGCGCAGTCCCACGCCCTTGCCGCGCTTGCCGAGGAATTCCGCCACGCGCTTTGCCGCGCGCTCGGTCAACGAAATCGCCATGTCCGCCTCCCTAGGCTGCCTTGCACACCGGCTGTTCGGCCGGCTGCGCCAGCCCGTGCTTCGCGCGATAGTCCGAAATGGCCGCCTTGATTGCGTCCTCCGCAAGAATCGAGCAGTGAATCTTCACCGGCGGCAGCGCCAGCTCTTCGGCGATCTGGGTGTTCTTGATCTCCATCGCCTGATCGAGCGACTTGCCCTTGACCCACTCGGTAACGAGCGAGCTGGAAGCGATCGCCGAGCCGCAGCCGTAGGTCTTGAACCTGGCGTCCTCGATGACTCCGGAGGCGTTGACTTTGATCTGCAGCTTCATCACGTCGCCGCAGGCAGGCGCGCCCACCATCCCCGTACCCACGGCCTGGTCGCCCTTGTCGAACGAGCCGACGTTGCGCGGATTCTCGTAGTGGTCGATCACCTTGCTGCTGTATGACATTGCAGATTCTCCGGTTGATGCTTCGCGATGCTCAATGCGCCGCCCACGCCACCGCCTTCAGATCAACGCCTTCGTTGTGCATCTCCCACAGCGGCGAGAGCTCGCGCAGTTTTGCCACCTTGCTCTTGAACAGCTCGACCGTGTAGTCGATCTCCTCCTCGGTGTTGAAGCGCCCGAGCGTGAACCGGATCGAGCTGTGCGC
This sequence comes from Betaproteobacteria bacterium, assembly GCA_016189945.1. Taxonomy (GTDB): domain Bacteria; phylum Pseudomonadota; class Gammaproteobacteria; order Burkholderiales; family SG8-39; genus JACQTO01. The sequence continues at coordinate 1,608 of JACPRN010000203.1, read as the reverse complement.
GAGTTCGTCCGAGCGGCCCAGCGCGCGCAGCACGAACGACGGCTCGAGCGAAGCCGACGTGCAGGCCGAGCCCGAGGACACCGCGATGTCCTTGATCGCCATGATCAGCGACTCGCCCTCGACGAAGTTGAAGCTCACGTTCAGGTTGCCCGGGATGCGGCGCTCGAGGTCCCCGTTGACGTACACCTCTTCGAGTTCCTTGATGCCGTTCAAGAGCCGGTCGCGAAGCGCGCGGATGCGCTCGTTGTCGCTGGCCATCTCGAGCTTCGCCAGGCGCGCCGCCTCGCCGAAGCCCACGATCTGGTGCGTGGGAAGCGTGCCCGAGCGCATGCCGCGCTCGTGGCCGCCGCCGTGGATCTGCGCCTCGATGCGCACCCGGGGTTTGCGCCGGATGTAGAGCGCGCCGATGCCCTTCGGGCCGTACATCTTGTGCGCGGTCATGGCCAGCATGTCCACCTTCAGCTTCCGGACGTCTATCTCGATCTTGCCCGCCGCCTGCACCGCGTCGCAATGGAAAATGATTCCCTTCGCGCGGCAGATCTCGCCGATCTCCGCGACCGGCTGGATCACCCCGATCTCGTTGTTCACAAACATGATCGAGGCGACGATTGTGTCGGACCGGATCGCGGCCCTGAACTTGTCCGGATCGATGATTCCGTTCTGCTCGGTATCGAGATAGGTCACCTCGAATCCCTGGCGTTCCAGATCGCGGCAGGTGTCCAGTACCGCCTTGTGCTCGGTCTTCTGCGTGATGATGTGCTTGCCCTTGCCCTTGTAGAACTGCGCCGCGCCCTTGATCGCGAGGTTGTCGCCCTCGGTGGCGCCCGACGTCCACACGATTTCCCTCGGGTCGGCGTCGATCAGCGCCGCGACGTGCCCGCGCGCCTCCTCCACCGCCTTTTCCGCCTCCCAGCCGTAGGCGTGCGAGCGGCTCGCCGGGTTGCCGAAGTGCTCGGTGAGATACGGAATCATCTTGGCCGCGACCCGGGGGTCGACCGGCGTGGTGGCCGAATAGTCGAGGTAAATCGGAAGCTTCATAGACTCGTTCCCCGCACTCCCTGCTCTATTCAAGGTTTTGGCGGACCGCGTCACGCGGGAACCGCGAGTTCCTTGCGCTTGTCATGCAGCACCGCCTGCCGCCGCTCCTCGATCTTCGCGTGCTGCGCAGCGACCAGTTCCGAGAGCTTCACGGAATGAAGATATTCGTACATTTTATCGTTCAGCGTGGACCACAGCTCGTGGGTCATGCAGCGCTGCTCATCCAGACAGTTCTCCCTGCCGCCGCACTGGGTCGCATCCAGCGCTTCGTCCACGGCGATGATGATATCGGCCACCGACATCACTTCGGCGTCGCGGGCGAGCGTATAGCCGCCACCCGGCCCACGCACGCTGTCGACCAGCGTGTGACGACGCAGCTTGGCGAAGAGTTGCTCAATCGTCATCCCTCGTTCCAGGGCGAGCCGCTCCGCCCGCGCCAGACTCTCATCGTCCAAATTCAAGTACACTTGGCTCATAAACTCTACTCCTAATTTTTGCTCTTCATCCTTGGGAATCATACTACATCATCACGCCATCCCTCAAACGAGCCGAAACCACAGATGAACACTG
>JACPRN010000217.1 GCA_016189945.1 Betaproteobacteria bacterium | reverse complement strand
TCGAACTGCATGCCCTCGACGACTTCCAGCTCGTCAGCGAGGCCCTTGCCGTCCTCGACGGTGATCACGCCTTCCATGCCGACCTTGTCCATCGCGTCGGAGATGATCTTGCCGATGTCGGGATCCGCGTTGGCGGAAATGGCGCCGACCTGGGCGATCTCCTTGCTGGTGGTGCAGGGCTTGGAGATCTTCTTCAGCTCTTCAACGACCGCGATGACGGCCTTGTCGATGCCGCGCTTCAGGTCCATCGGGTTCATTCCGGCGGCCACGTATTTCATGCCCTCGCGCACGATCGCCTGGGCGAGCACGGTCGCGGTGGTGGTGCCGTCGCCGGCGACATCCGAGGTCTTGGAGGCGACTTCCTTCACCATCTGCGCGCCCATGTTCTCGAACTTATCCTTGAGCTCGACTTCCTTGGCGACCGAAACGCCGTCCTTGGTCACGGTGGGAGCGCCGTAGGATCGCTCAAGGAGCACGTTGCGACCCTTGGGCCCCAGCGTGGCCTTGACCGCGTTGGCGAGAATGTTGACCCCGTTCAGCATCTTGTGCTGGGCGCCTTCGTGAAAACGTACGTCTTTAGCAGCCATGTTGCTTCACTCCTGAATTGAAATCGATTGCCGGAACTTAGCTTAGGCGACGACGCCCATGATGTCGTCTTCGCGCATGACAAGGTATTCGGTGCCTTCGATTTTCACCGTGGAGCCGGAATACTTGCCGAATAGAATCCGGTCGCCGACCTTGACGTCAAGCGGACGGATCTTGCCATCTTCGAGGATCTTGCCGTTGCCCACGGCGATCACTTCGCCCTGGTCCGGCTTCTCGGCGACGTTGTCGGGGATCACGATGCCGCCTGCGGACTTGCGCTCTTCATCGAGACGCTTGACCACGACGCGGTCGTGCAGGGGACGGAGTTTGAGCATGAGATTGCCTCCTTAAAGATCAGCTCGCAGCCACTAACTTACGTTGTGGCCATGAAAAACATGGGAACCGGTGCGATCAGCACTCGTCGGTTCTGGTGCACCCGCGCCAGCCGGTCGACTTACTGGCCGCCGATGGACACGGTGAAGTTCAGCTTCTCTTCCTTGAATGGCGACGGAATGTAGGAGAGCTCGAGGCGGATTTCCTTCAGCTTCTTCGCCTTCAAGGCCTCCACCGGGAACTCCGCCTCCACTTCCTGTTTAGCATCCTGCCCGGGATCGAGCCGATCGGACGAACCATACGAGGTGGCGACCTTGATGGTCGGCTCGGTGCGTTTCTCCTCGAGCATGATGGGCTTGCCCTGGGCGTCGATGTAGAGGATCTTGCCTCCGATCAAGCGGACGGTCTGGTCCGCAGAAATGTTTTTCAGGGAAAGCTTCCCGGTGAGCTTCGCCGGACTGGCGACGCGGCCAGTGCCTTCTTCGATACGCTCCGTGACCTTCATCTCCGTGAGCTCACCGCTGACAATCCCTACCTTCGCCGTCACCGTGGACGGCGTCACCGTGTAGACCTTATCGCTGATTACCGGCGCCACCGCCGACTGCTGCGGGGAGCAGCCACCAAATGTCATTGCCGCCGTGGCCAGGGCAAACGCCACAGCTAAGCCGACTCGCTTCTTGGTAAATGAATGTGTCATGGTATCTCTCGATGAAAACCCTGCGATTGTTCCGCCTTGCCTCATTGCTCCCATACATCCGACTGCCAGTAAAACGGGAAGATACTGACTGGTCACTACCAGAAGCATGTGCTATGATACTGACTGGTAACTCTCTTGTCAACCAGAGATTGGACATGGCCAAGAACCGCAGGACCAATAGACAATTGCCTGTGCGGAAGCCGGATGCGAACCGCCCGAGCGCCCGCAAGCGCATCTTCGATACGGCGTCGCAGCTCTTCTACCTTAAGGGAATTCGCGCGGTCGGCGTGGAAACGATTGCAGCAGAAGCCGATACCACCAAGATGAGCCTGTACAGAAACTTCCCCTCCAAAGATGAGTTGGTGGCTGAATGGCTGCGCGACCACGATGTCAACTTCTGGCAGACGTGGGACGCGATGGCGAGCCGGCATCCCAAGGATCCCCGCAGGCAGCTCAAGGCCGCCTTCACCCTGTTAGCCAGACATGTTGCCGATCCCAAGGCGCGAGGCTGCCCCATGGCGAATGCGGCGGTGGAACTCACCGAGAAAGATCACCCCGCGAGAAAAGTGATCGAGGCACACAAGGCGAAATTGCGCACCCGGCTTGTACAGATGTGCACCGGGATGGGGGCCCCGGAACCCGCGCTGCTCGCCGACCAGCTCTTCCTCCTGATGGAAGGCGCCGAAGTCACCAAGCAGACTCTGGGGGCACGCGGTCCGGCAAGGAACGTCGCTCGCGCCGCCGAGATGTTGATCGCTGCGCACTTGGGAGCGTCTTGATGTCCAGGCCCGAGAAAATTTGCCCGCTCGTGCGCCCGTCTTTCAGTCTCGACGGGTTCCTCCACTTGTCGGGGTCGAATTCGCTCTGGGTCCGTCCGCAGTCTTTTCCCGGCTGTGACTTGCGGTCCCGTCCCGCAGCTAATTTGATGCCACGGGGGAGCGCGGGGACAGGGCAGGCCGCGCGTTCGGCGCAATGCGAGCCGGTTTCCGCCTGACGCGGCGATCACTCCTCCTCCGCTCGACGAAGCAGCGCCACGGACGTCGCCCGTCAGGGAGCGGTCAGCCGTGCAGATGAAAACCGGCTTGCCGCTCCCCGGAGACGGAAGGAAACCCCGGATTTGAACGTGAGCAGAGAATCCCTTCGCGCAACCTTGCTGCATTCGGTGGCGCGCCTGCGTCGAGACCCATGGGCGGACGAATCCGCCGGCGACGAGCAACCGCTGCGCTCGGAACTGTTCAGCAGTGAGCAGATGCAAAGCCATGGCAAGACCCTGGCGGGCATGCACGGATTGGCTCTCGGACGCGTCTCGGACCGGCTCCTGGAGCGGCTGGCGGAAAACGAACGCGTCTTGATCGGCGCTTTCGATTTGCTCGCGGCGGCGGTCAAGGCGACGCGCAGGATTGCGCCGGCCGGGGAATGGCTGCTCGATAACTTCTACCTGATCGAAGAGCAGATTCGCACCGCCCGGCGCCACTTGCCCAAAGGCTACAGCCGGGAACTGCCGCGTTTGGCTGGCGGCCCGTCGGCCGGGCTTCCGCGCGTGTACGACATCGCGCTGGAGACGATCGCGCACGGCGATGGGCGCGTGGATCCTGAAAGTCTCAGCAGTTTCGTGGCTGCCTACCAGAGCGTCACCGCTCTGAAGTTGGGCGAGCTATGGGCGATCCCCATCATGCTGCGTCTGGCGCTGATCGAGAATCTCCGGCGCGTCGGCACGCGCATCGCCGCCGACAGAATCGGCCGCAACCGCGCCGACTATTGGGCCGACCAGATGACGGACGTCGCCGCGAAGGATCCCAAGAGCCTGATTCTGGTCATCGCGGACATGGCGCGCTCGGGACCGCCGATGGCGAGTTCGTTCGTAGCGGAATTCGCGCGCCGGTTGCAAGGTCAAAGCCCCGCCCTGGCGTTGCCGCTTACCTGGATCGAACAATTGCTCGCGGAGTCCGGCCAGACGATCGAGCAATCGGTTCAATCGGAAAACCAGCAACAGGCCGCCGACCAGGTCTCGATCAGCAACAGCATCGGCAGCCTGCGCTTTCTGGAGGTGATGGATTGGCGCGAGTTCGTCGAGACCATGAGCGTGGTCGAGCAGAAACTGCGCGAAGATCCCGGCGGCGTCTATGGCAGGATGGATTTCGCCACCCGCGACCGCTATCGTCACGTCGTCGAGAAAACGGCGAAAACGAGCACGCTCACCGAAGCCGGAGTGGCGCGCAAAGCGGTCCAGCTCGCGCATGAAGGCGCCGCCGCAAATGACCTCGACGATCGGGCAGCGCACGTCGGGTTCTATCTGATCGATAAGGGATTGCCGCAACTCGAACATGCGGCGCGGGTGCGCCTGCCTTTCTTCGAGGCCGTACAGCGCATATCCCGCCGGTTTCCCTTGCTGCTCTATCTCGGCACGATCACCCTGATTGCGGCGATCCTCGCCGGAGGCCTGCTGGAAACCGCCCTTGTAAACGGCGTGAAGGGATGGGCGCTCGGCCTGATCGGCATCGCCTCGTTGCTGTGCGCAAGTCAGCTTGCGGTGGCGCTGGTGAATTGGCTGGCGACGCTGCTGGCGACGCCGCATTTGCTCGCGCGAATGGACTTCTCCGGAGGGATCCCGCCTGAATCGCGCGCCTTGGTGGTGATCCCCACCATGCTGACCGGCGCTCAAAGCATCGAAGATCTCATCGAGGCGCTGGAAGTCCGGTTTCTGGCAAATCGGAACGACAACCTGCATTTCGGCCTGCTGACGGATTTTCTGGACGCGCACGCGGAAACTCTTCCCGAGGACGAGCCGCTGTTGCGGCTGGCCCGCGACGGCATCGTGCGGCTCAATGCAAAGTACCCGAGTGCGAAGGGCGACAGCTTTTTTCTATTTCATCGCCCGCGCCGATGGAATCCGCGGGACGCAATCTGGATGGGCTACGAGCGCAAGCGCGGCAAGCTCGCCGACTTGAATGGGCTGCTGCGCGGAGGTTCGAGCGATCGTTTCTCGCTCATCGTCGGCGAGACGTCCGTTTTGTCCAACGTGAAATACGTGATTACGCTCGACACCGATACGCAACTGCCGCGCGACGCGGCACGGCAGTTTATCGGTGCCATGGCGCACCCTCTGAATCGCCCGCGCTACGACGAGGCGAGGCAGCTCGTAGCGGAAGGCTACGGCATCCTGCAGCCGCGCGTGGCCGCCAGCCTGCCGGGCGCGAACCGCTCGCGCTATGCGCGCCTGTGCGGTGACGAGCCGGGCATCGACCCGTATACGCGGGCCGTCTCGGATGTGTACCAGGACCTGTTCGGCGAAGGATCGTTCATCGGCAAGGGCATCTACGATGTCGATGCGTTCGAAAGGGCATTGAACGCCCGCTTTCCGGAGAACCGGGTCCTGAGCCACGACCTCCTCGAAGGCTGCTACGCGCGCTCGGGCCTGTTGAGCGATGTGCAGTTGTATGAGGAAGATCCGTACCGCTACAGCGCGGACGTGGCCCGGCGCTACCGCTGGATCCGCGGGGATTGGCAGCTTGCGCGCTGGCTGCTGCCGGGTGTTCCCGGCGCCTGCGGGCGCCGGCAAAGGAATCCGCTCTCGGGGCTTTCTCGATGGAAGCTCTTCGACAACCTGCGGCGCAGCCTGGTGCCGGCGGGATTGACACTGCTGTTGCTGCTGGGCTGGACGGTGGTGCCGCCGGCGTGGTTCTGGACCTTGTCGGTGATCGGGATCATCGCGATTCCAACGCTGCTTGCCGCGACGCTGGAGCTGTTTCACAAGCCGCGCGATGTGCTGCTCGGCCAGCATCTCGCCGCCGCGGCGCGCTCGGCCGGCCGGCGCTTCGCTCAAATCGCATTTGCGTTCGTATGTCTTCCCTACGAGGCCTACTTCAGTCTGGACGCAATCGTGCGCACGGCTGCACGGATGCTGTTCACCCGCACCCGGTTGCTGGAATGGACTGCGTCGGGCGAACCGAACCGCGCGATCGGGACGGACCTCCTCGCCTATTGCCGATCGATGTGGATCGCCATGGCGATTGCCGGCGCCACCCTGATCTATCTGGCTGCGTCAAAGCCGTCCGCGTTGGTTGTGGCCGGGCCGATACTGGGCCTGTGGCTTTTCTCCCCGGCCATCGCGTGGTGGATAAGCCGCCCGCTCGTTGGCCGCGCAGACAGCCTGTCGCATGACCAGACCCTTTTCCTGCGGAAATTTGCGCGCAAGACGTGGGCGTTCTTCGAGACATTCGTCGGAGCGGAAGACCATTGGCTGCCGCCCGACAACTATCAGGAGCAGCCCGCTGCCGGGGTGGCACACCGCACGTCGCCGACCAACATGGGGCTTGCGCTGCTCTCGAATCTGTCGGCGTACGACTTCGGCTACATTTCAGCCGGCCGACTTGTCGAGCGTACGGCCAACGCGCTGGGCACCATGGCGGCGCTGGAACGCCACCGGGGCCACTTCTACAACTGGTACGACACGCAGTCGCTGAAACCCTTGCTGCCAACCTACATCTCCACCGTGGACAGCGGCAACCTGGCGGGCCTTCTCCTGACGTTGCGGCTGGGGCTTCTCGCCATCCCCGATGACAAGATCGTCGGGGCGCGATTGTTCGAGGGTTTGAGCGACACCCTGGGAATTCTCGTGGAGGCTGTCGCAGGAACGCTACCGGCCCCGCTCATTCAACTGCAAAAAGACCTGGATTCCGCATACGATTCCCGTCCCACCACCCTAGCCGCGACGCAAGCCTGGCTCGAGCGCCTGGCGGAGTCCGCCTCGGCGGTGAGCGGGGGCCTCGAGGCTGCCGGGGAGAGCGAAGCCCTTTGGTGGGCGAGCGCTCTTCTCCGCCAATGCCGGGATACTCTCGACGATCTGACGTTTCTCGCTCCGTGGGCTTCGCGTTCATTCTTTCACAGTGGAGCCGGGGAATTTTCCGGCTTCGATCAAGTCCCGACGCTGCGCGAGCTCGCGCGACTTGAAGTGGAATTGCCGCCGGCGATCGAACCGCGGTTCGGTGCGGGCGCGACGCACGCCCCCAACGATGGTCGCGAGCGGTTGGGCGAACACCGGTTAGGCGAACTGCAGGGTCTCATCACGCTGGCAAGCCGGCGAGCCAAAGACAGGATTGCGGTCCTCGATCGGCTGGCGCTTCAAGCAAACGAATTTGCCGCAATGGAATATGACTTCCTGTTCGACGCCGGCCGTCGTCTGCTGACGATAGGGTACAACGTCAGCGAGCGACGGCGCGATTCGAGCTACTACGATCTGCTGGCTTCCGAAGCGCGGCTGTGCACTTTCGTGGCGATTGCGCAGGGGCATCTGCCGCAGGAGAGCTGGTTTGCGCTGGGGCGCCTGCTCACCACCGCGGGCGGCGAGCCGATTCTCGTCTCCTGGAGCGGCTCGATGTTCGAGTACCTCATGCCGCTGCTGGTCATGCCGACATACGCCAATACGCTGCTCGACCAGACCTGCAGGGCCGCAGTGCGGAGGCAGATCGAGTACGGCAAGCAACGCGGGGTGCCGTGGGGCATTTCGGAATCCGGCTACAACACCATCGATGCCCGTCTCAACTACCAGTACCGTGCATTCGGCGTGCCCGGCTTGGGACTTAAACGCGGACTCGCCGAGGATCTGGTCATTGCGCCGTATGCCTCGGCCCTGGCGCTGATGGTGGCACCCGAGGAAGCATGTCTTAATCTGCAGCGGCTTGCCGCCGAGGGAATTGCCGGCCGATACGGCTTCTATGAGGCGATCGACTACACGCCCTCGCGGCTGCCGCGCGGGAAATCCAGTGTCATTGTGCGCTCGTTCATGGCGCATCACGCGGGCATGAGCTTGCTCTCGCTGGCCTATCTGATTCTTGGCCGCCCGATGCAGAAGCGATTCGAATCGGACCCGCTGTTTCGCGCGACTGCGCTGCTGCTCCAGGAACGCGTTCCCAAGGTCACGGCGTTTTATCCGCATACCGCCGAGCTTTCCGACTCGCGTACCACTTCCGGGGATACGGAATCGCCGGTGCGCGTATTCAGCAACCCTGACTCGGCCGTACCGGAAGTCCAGTTATTGTCGAACGGCCGATACCACGTGATGGTCACCCACGCGGGCGGCGGTTACAGCCGGTGGAAGGACATCGCGCTCACGCGCTGGCGCGAGGACACTACGCGCGACAACTTGGGCACCTTCTGCTATGTCCGCGACGTGGCGAGCGGCGAGGTCTGGTCCACCGCGCATCAGCCGACGCTCAAGCGCTCGGACAGCTACGAAGCGATTTTCTCGGAGGGCCGTGCGGAGTTCCGCCGCACCGACTTCGACCTCGACACGCACGCCGAGATCGCCGTTTCGCCGGAGGACGACGTCGAACTGCGCCGGATCAGCATCACCAACCGCTCGCGCATGGCCAGACAGATCGAGGTGACGAGTTACGCCGAAGTCGTGCTCGCATCGCCCGCCGCGGATGCGTTGCATCCGGCGTTCAGCAACCTCTTTGTTCAAACCGAGATCATCCGGGCGCGGCAGGCGATCCTGTGCACCCGCAGGCCCCGCTCCCGCGGCGAGCCGGCCCCCTGGATGCTGCACCTGATGGCCGTGCACGGGGCGAAGGTCGAGGATGTCTCCTATGAAACCGACCGCATGCGTTTCATCGGGCGCGGCAATACCGTCGCCGATCCGCGGGCGATGAGCGATTCCTCGCCGCTCTCGGGCACCGAGGGCGCGGTGCTCGATCCGATCGTTGCCATCCGCTATCGGATCACGCTCGATGCGGACCAGTCGGCGACGATCAACATCGTCTCCGGCATCGGCGAAACCCGCGACGCGGCCATGAGCCTGGTCGAGAAATACCAGGATCGGCGTCTCGCGGACCGCGTCTTCGAGCTTGCGTGGACGCACAGCCAGGTAATCCTGCGGCAGATCAATGCCACCGAGGCCGACGCGCAACTCTACGGACGCCTCGCCGGATCGGTCATCTACGCGAATTCCGCGTTGCGCGCCGATGCGGCCGTCCTCATGCAGAACCGCCGCGGGCAGTCGGGCCTCTGGGGATACTCGATATCAGGCGATTTGCCGATCGTGCTGCTGCAGATCGGAGATCCGGCCAATATCGAACTGGTGCGCCAACTCGTGCGCGCCCACGCTTACTGGCGCTTGAAAGGGCTGGCCGCGGACCTGGTCATCTGGAACGAAGATCACACCGGTTACCGGCAACAGCTCAACGACCAGATCATGGGGCTGATTGCAGCGGGCATCGAGGCCAACGTGATAGATAGACCGGGCGGCATTTTCGTAAGGCCTGCGGAGCATATATCGAACGAGGACCGCATTTTGCTGCAAACAGTCGCTCGGGCGATTTTCACCGATAGCCGCGGAGCGCTGGCCGAGCAGATCAATCGTCGCGGCAACCGGGAACCCTGGCCCTCACGCTTGACGCCCATCCGGGCTCATCGCGCCGACCCCACGGCGGCCGTATCGGTGCGCTCCGATTTGATCTTCTTCAACGGTCTCGGAGGATTCACCCCCGATGGGCGCGAGTATGTGATAACGACTGCACACGGGCAGGTCACACCGGCGCCGTGGGTGAACGTCCTGGCAAACCCGCACTTCGGCACCGTCGTCTCGGAGAGCGGCCTCGCCTACACCTGGAGCGAAAATGCCCACGAGTTTCGCCTCACTCCCTGGTACAACGACCCGGTGAGCGATTCGAGCGGGGAAGCCTTCTACCTCCGTGACGAGGACAGCGGCCACTTCTGGTCGCCGATGCCGCTGCCCGTCCGCGGAGCGTCCGTCTACGTCAGCCGCCATGGATTCGGCTACAGCGTGTTCGAGCACTCCGAGGGCGGCGTTCGCTCCGAGGTGTGGGTTTACCTGGCGCCCGACGCATCGATTAAGTTTACGGTGATAAAGCTGCGCAACGAATCGGGCCGGTTGCGCCGGCTGTCCGCCACCGGATACGCCGAATGGGTGCTTGGCGATCTGCGGCCGAAATCGATCATGCACGTGACCACCGAAATCGACCCCGAAAGCGGCGCGCTGTTCGCACGCAACCCGTACAGCACGGAATTCGCCGAGCGGGTTGCTTTCTTCGACGCGGGCGAGGCAACTCGCAGCGTGAGCGGCGACCGGACCGAATTCCTCGGGCGCAACGGCACGCTGAAAAATCCCTCTGCCATGAGCCGGCAGCGGCTTTCCGGCAAAGTGGGAACGGCTCTGGATCCTTGTGCAGCGATCCAGGTTCCGTTCGAGCTGGCCGCCGGGCAAGAGCGCGAGATCGTTTTCACGCTCGGCGTGGGGCGAGATGCCAACGATGCCTGCCAACTGGTACGGCGCTCGCGGGGAGCTGCGGCGGCGCGTGGCGCGCTGGAACAGGTGTGGCAGCGCTGGAACCACACGCTCGGCGCCGTGCAGGTGGAAACGCCCGATCCGATGCTCAACGTGCTCGCCAACGGCTGGCTGTTGTACCAGACTCTGGCGTGCCGCCTTTGGGCACGCAGCGGATATTACCAGTCGGGCGGCGCCTTCGGTTTCCGCGATCAGTTGCAGGACACGATGGCGCTCATCCATGCCGAGCCGCACCTGGTGCGCAAGCACCTGCTGCTGTGCGCGGCGCGTCAATTCCCGGAGGGCGATGTCCAGCATTGGTGGCATCCGCCCTCGGGCAGGGGCGTGCGCACGCACTGTTCCGACGACTACCTCTGGCTGCCCCTGGCGACGTGCCGCTACGTTCTGGCTACCGGAGACGGCGGCGTGCTGGACGAATCCATCCATTTCGTCGAAGGCCGCCCGGTCCACGCCGAGGCGGACTCGTATTACGATCTGCCCACCCGGTCCGAACAAGCGGCCAGTCTGTATGAACATTGCGTGCGCGCCATCGTGAAGGGCTTGAGATTCGGCGAGCACGGCTTGCCGCTGATCGGCTCGGGAGACTGGAACGACGGCATGAACATCGTCGGCGAGCACGGCAAAGGCGAAAGCGTCTGGCTGGGATTCTTCCTCTATGACGCGCTCATGCAGTTTGCCGAGCTGGCCGGCATGCGCGGCGACGCAACGTTCGTCGAACGCTGCCGGGGCGAGGCCGCCCAACTGCGCCGCAACATCGAGCAGCACGGCTGGGACGGCAAGTGGTATCGCCGCGCTTACTTCGACGACGGCTCGCCGCTGGGATCGGCGGACAACGCCGAATGCCAGATCGATTCCATCGCGCAAAGCTGGTCGGTGCTGTCCGGAGCGGGCGATCCGGCACGCTCGCGCATGGCAATGGATGCGGTGGATAAGCGCCTGGTGCGCCGCGAGCATGCGCTCGTCCAGCTTCTGGATCCGCCGTTCGACACCTCGGAACTGAATCCCGGCTACATCAAAGGCTACGTTCCAGGCGTGAGAGAGAACGGCGGGCAGTATACGCATGGCGCGATCTGGGCGGCGATGGCGTTCGCGGCATTGGGCGACAGCGCTCGCGCCTGGGAACTCACGGCGATGATCAACCCGGTGAGTCATGCGCAATCGCCTGAGGGCGTCGCGACTTACAAAGTGGAACCGTACGTGGCCGCGGCCGACGTCTATGCACTCGCGCCGCACGCCGGCCGCGGCGGATGGACGTGGTACACGGGCTCGGCTGGCTGGATGTATCGGCTGATCGTGGAATCGCTCCTGGGGCTCACGCTGGAAGGGAACACACTGCGCTTTGCTCCGTGTCTTCCCGCGGATTGGGACGCATTCAAGATTCACTATCGGTATCGCGAGACCGTGTACCACATCGCGGTCTCGCTGCTGCGCGCCGGAGGCGGCGAGTCAAGCGTAACGGTCGATGGCGTACAGCAGCACAGCCGGGCCATTTCGCTGGTCGACGACCATCGGCAACACTCGGTCGAGGTGAGGTTCGATCTCGACTCCCGAGATCCGCGAGTGCCGGAAGGCGCGCAGCCATAAAGTCACGACGCGCGGCCGGACTACGCGACCATCGGTCCTTGCTCCATGGCGTACGCCGTTAGCCCCAATGCCGGTTAGTTAAGGCCATATCTTTCTCATTGTCCCCGTAGCTTAGCAG
>JACPRN010000202.1 GCA_016189945.1 Betaproteobacteria bacterium | reverse complement strand
TAATTAAACGGCAAAAATAGGAGCACCGGTTTCGATGAGATCGATAAGCGGCAAAAACAACCGCGCCGATTCCGGCTTGTTCAGCTTGGGCTCAAAGGAGGTGGCAATGAACCTTACCGTCAGCGGGCATCACGTGGCAGTCACCCCGGCGCTCGCGAGCTACGTGCGCGGCAAGCTCGACCGGGTCAGGCGGCACTTCGACCACGTGATCGACGTGAGCGTGATCCTCTCGGTGAACAAGCTCAGGCAAAAAGCCGAGGTGACGCTGCACGTGCGCGGCAAGGACATCTTCGCCGAAACCGACGACGGCGACCTGTACGCGGCGATCGACCTGGTGGCCGACAAGCTCGATCGGCAGATTCTCCGCCACAAGGATCGCCTGCGCTCGCATCCGCACAACGCCCTCAAGCACCAGAGGGCCGAGTTCCCGGACAGCTCACAGCCGTAGGCGCATCCAGTACCGAAGCGCATAGAAATGTGTAGAATTGCGCCTCTTTACCGGCCTCCCGTGGCCTCGAGCGCGCTCGCGCGGGATTAGAGCGTCGCAAGCTGCTGCATGAATCTGATCGCCAAACTCCTCCCTCCAGCCAACATTGTCCTCGGCTTGGACGTGACCAGCAAGAAGCGGCTGTTCGAGCAGGCTGGTCTGTTATTTGAGAATAATCAAGGGGTTGCGCGTAGCCTCGTGTTCGACAGCCTGTTTGCGCGCGAACGTCTGGGTTCGACCGGACTCGGCCAGGGCGTAGCCATCCCGCACGGCCGCGTGAAGGGATTGAAGGAAGCCGTGGGCGCGTTCGTGCGCCTGGAAAACCCGGTTCCGTTCGACTCCCCCGACGGCAACCCGGTGAGCCTCGTCTTCGTGCTGCTCGTCCCCGAACACGCGACCGAACAGCACCTGCAGATCCTCTCCGAGCTGGCGCAGATGTTCTCCGACCGCGAGCTGCGCGAGCAGCTTTCCCACGAAACCGACGCCGCCGGTCTTCATCAGACCATCACCGCGTGGCAACCGCATGCTGCAGGTCAGCGTCGAGCGGCTGTATGAAGAAAACCGCGACAAGATCGGCCTGAGCTGGCTGGCAGGCCGAGGGGGAGCCAAGTCGCTCCTGGCGCGAGACGCGGCCGATGCCGCGGAGCTGGTCGGTCACTTGAACCTGCTGCACCCGAATCGAATCCAGGTCCTGGGGCAACACGAAGCCGAGCATCTTGCATCGCTCGGCGCGGCAGAGCGGCGGCAGATCATCGCCAAGCTGTTCTCTGCGCAGCCGGCGGCGCTCGTGCTCGCCGAGGACATCGCCGCTCCGGGCGAGTTGATCGCGGCCGCGGAGGCGGCAAGCACCGCCGTATTGGCCTCGCCCGCGCAAAGCGCGCAGGTCATCGAGCGCATCCGGCACTATCTCGCCAAGACGCTCGCGGTGAGCACCAGCCTGCACGGCGTGTTCATGGACGTGCTCGGACTCGGGGTCCTCATCACCGGGGACTCGGGCGTGGGAAAAAGCGAGCTCGCGCTCGAGCTGATCAGCCGCGGACACGGCCTGGTCGCCGATGACGTGGTCGAGATATCCCGCATCGCGGCGACCACGCTCGAAGGCCGCTGTCCTTCGCTGCTCAAGGACTTTCTCGAGGTGCGCGGACTGGGGGTGCTCAACATTCGCACCATTTTCGGCGAAACCGCGGTGCGCCCGAAAATGAACCTCAAGCTGATCGTCAACCTGCAGCGCCCGGCGCTCGCGGGCGCAGCGGAGGCCGAGCGGCTGCCGCTGCACGAGCTGACCGAGGACATCCTCGGGGTCACCGTGCGCAAGATCGTGATTCCGGTGGCCGCCGGACGCAACCTCGCGGTGCTCCTGGAAGCTGCGGTGCGCAACTACATCCTGCAGCTTCGCGGCATCCGCAGCACCGAGGAATTCATCGCGCGCCAGCAGTCGAAATTGGGGTCAGAGTAACTTTTGCCCCAAATCCGCTCTGTGGCGAACCCTGCCGAAAAGTCACTCTGACCCCAATTTCAGGATGCAACTGGTACTGGTCACAGGCCTCTCGGGATCGGGCAAGAGCGTCGCGCTCCACGTGCTCGAGGACAACGGCTATTACTGCGTCGACAACCTGCCGGTCAGCCTGCTGCCGGAGACGGCGAAGCTTCTGCGCGCGGACGGCCACGAGCGTCTCGCGGTGAGCATCGATGCGCGCAGCGGCTCGGCCATCGCCCTCGTTCCCGGGCACCTCGAAGCCCTCAGGTCAGCCGGGATCGATGTGCGCACGCTTTTTCTGGACGCCAAGAACGACACCCTGATCAAGCGCTTTTCCGAGACGCGCCGGCGCCACCCGCTCGCCGGCGGCGACGTCACGCTCGACGAGTGCCTGGCGGGGGAGCGCGAGCTGCTCGCGCCGGTGGCCGAAATCGGACAGCGCATCGACACGAGCGGGCTGCACCCCAACGTGCTGCGCAACTGGATACTCGACCTGCTGCACGTCGATTCGGGCCGGACCATACTCCTGTTCGAATCCTTCGGGTACAAGGAGGGCATTCCGCTGGACGCCGATCTGGTGTTCGATGTGCGCTGCCTTCCCAACCCCTATTACGATCCTGCGCTTCGGCCGCTGACCGGCCTGGACGCAGAAGTCATCGGCTACCTGGAAAGGGAGCCGCAGGTAGGCCGGATGCTCGACGATATCCGCGCTTTTCTCGACAACTGGCTGCCGGCCTACACGCACGACAACCGCGGCTATCTGAGCGCAGCCATCGGGTGCACCGGCGGGCGGCACCGATCGGTCTACTTTGTCGAGCGGCTCGCCGCGCATTTCCGCGGCAAAGTGCCGGTGGTGGTGCGGCACCGGCAGCTTGCGGGCTAGCGGTTCGTCCTAAACCGCGCGCGCAATTCGCTCGAGCAACGTCTTCACCGGCGCAGGGACCGCCGCCCCGAGCGCGTCATCGATGCCGATCCAGATCGAGCCGCCCGCGCGAACAGCCGGCCCGATGCGGCTCACATCGCAGGCAAGCGCGCGGATGTCGAGCGTGAAATGGGTGAAGGCATGGCGCAGCCGGGCCATTTCCTTCACGTCGGCGAGCTCGCAGCCCAGGCGCTCGGCGCAGTAGGCTCTTGCGTCGCCGTCGAAAGGCATCTCCGGCAGCGACCACAGTCCGCCCCAAATCCCCGCGGGGGCTCGCTTCTCCAGCAGCACCTCCCCCGCATGCCGCAGCACGAGCATCGCCGTCTTTCGGCGCGGCTTCGGCTTGCGCAGCGCAGGCGCGGGAAACGCGTCCACCCGTCCCAGCGCGAGCGCCCGGCAGGTGCGCTTGAGGGGACAGGCGTCGCACGCCGGAGCCCGGCGCGTGCACACGCCGGCGCCCAGATCCATGAGCGCCTGGGCATAGCGCTCGACTCCGCGTGCAGGGACGAGCGATTGCGCCAGGCGCCAGAACCTTGCCGCAACCCGCGTTTCCCCGGCATGGCCGCGGAGCGCGAAATGGCGCGCGAGCACGCGCCGGACATTGCCGTCGAGGATCGCCTCGCGCCGCCC
>JACPRN010000201.1 GCA_016189945.1 Betaproteobacteria bacterium | reverse complement strand
CGTCATCCCCGCGAAAGCGGGGATCCAGTGCTCATCGCTGAACTACTCTGGATTCCCGCTTGCGCGGGAATGACAGCGCCCGTAACTACCGTTGTCATGCAGTTTGGTAAAGATCAATAGATTCGTGTGCGATGAGCGTTGACGAAAGTGGCGCAAATTCGCTTTTCATTCCGTCTCACCATTGGGGAATGCCTCGCAATAATACTCCATTTGCGCAGAGGCGACCAAAATAGTGTAGTCTCACGATATGGGACGATTGCAACGGCGATCGGCGGGGGACTCAGCGGCGCGCAAGCGCGCGGGCGGGCGCACGGCGCGCACCGGCGCGCGCCGCAGCAGCCTGGAGAAGATGATCGGCATTCTGGACCTCTTCGAGGAGGAGCATCTGCGCTGGACTCCCGAGCAGATGATGGCGCGGCTCGCGTGCCCCCGTTCGACCCTTTACCGCTACCTGCGCGTGCTCGTCAACGCCGGACTGATCACGTCGCTTCCGGACGTGGGCTATGCGCTCGGGCCGCGCATCGCCGAACTGGATTACAGGATGCGCTCGAGCGATCCGCTCATCAGCAACGGGCGGCCGCTGCTCGAGGCGCTGGCGAAGGAGATCCCCGGAATCGGGCTGCTGTGCCGCTATTACAGGGGCTGTGTGTTGTGCGTGCATCAGCAGGCGGGGGCGAACGGTATCCGTTCGAGCTACGAGCGCGGGCGCGCCATGCCGATCGCCCGCGGGGCCGCCTCGCGCGTGATCCTCGCCTACCTGAAGCCCGCGCACCTGCGCCAGCTCTTCGAATCTCAAGCGCGTGAATTCTCCCGCGTCGGCATGGGCCGGAGTTTCGCAAAAGTGCAGGAGCACCTGCGGCAGATCCGCAGGCAGGGTCATTGCGTGACGCGCGGCGAGGTCACACCCGGGGTGATCGGCATCGCCGCCCCGGTGCTCGACAGCGAGGCCGCGGTGATCGGCAGCCTGAGCATCACGGTGCCCGAGTCAGGCGCCAACACGCGCCGCCTGCGGTCCATCACCGATCGGGTCGCGTTCAGCGCTCAGGTGCTGACCAATTCCATGCGGCAAGGTCAAGCGGGCGTCCCGTGAAGGAAGAAAATGTATTACCCGATTGCAGATTCGATGTGCTAAGGTAATCGCGTCCATGGATCGAACCCGGTAATCGGTTCGGTCCGGACGACGCCACAAATCTTGGCGCGTCCTGGCTTGGAGGAGGCAGGGATAATGGCCGGCATCGACCCCATCACGCTCGCCACCGTCTGGCATTCGTTCCAGACGCTGGTGCGCGAAATGCGCGACATGGTCACGCGTACTTCGCAGAGCTACCTGATGTCGCAGTTGAAGGACGTCTCGGTGGGCATCTGGCTCGCCGATGGATCGACCGTCGCCATGCCGCAGGGCCTGCTGTGCCAGTTCATGGGCACCAAGTTCGCGATCCGGGCGGTGAGGGAGCATTTCGGCGATGATCTCAATCCCGGCGACGTCATCCTCACCAACGATCCGTACAAGGGCATGACGGTCCACCTGCCCGACTGGGGTTTCATCCGGCCGATCTTCTTCGAGGGCGAGCTGCTGTTCTTCACCCTGGTGAGGGGACACCAGCAGGACACCGGGGGATCGTTCCCGGGCGGCTATTTCCCCAATTCCTACGACATCCACGCCGAGGGCCTGTGCATTCCGCCGACCAAGGTCTTCGAGCGCGATCGCGAGCGCGCCGATGTCATGCGCCTGATCTGGAACAACGTGCGCTGGCCCGAAGCGGTGCGCGTGGACAACTACGCCATGGTGGCCACCAGCCGCTTCGCGGAGAACCGGATCCACCACGTGCTGCGCCGCTACGGCAAGGACACGGTGATGGCGTGCATCGCCGAGATGCTCGCGCGGACCGAGCGCGCGGTGCGCGCCGAGATTGCCGCGATTCCCGACGGCACTTATTCCGGGGAAGCCGCGACCGACGACGACGGCACCATTCTGGATGAGCCGGTCTGGGTGCGCGTGGACATCACCGTGAAGGGCGATGATCTGACGGTGGATTTCTCCCGCAGCGACGCGCAGCGCAAAGGATTCGTCAATTGCCCGTTCGCGGCTTCCTACGCCATCGCCGTGGGATCGATGATGCTCTTGTTCGATCCGGCGCTCGCGGATTTCCACAACGAGGGATCGCTCAGGCCGATCACCGTCATCGCTCCGCCGGGGAGCGTGGTCAATCCGCAGTACCCGGCCACGGTGGGCGCGGCTCCCGTGAACGTCGGCCACCAGATCGCCACCTCGGTGGGGCAGGCCCTGTCCAAGGCGCGGCCGGATCGGGCCATGGCCTCCTGGGGCAAGCGCCGCGGCGATTACGTGTCCTCGGTCGATCCGCGCAGCGGCCAGCCGTACGTGCGCACGACCTTCGACTACGACGGCTCCGCAGGCGCGGTCACTGGCCACGACGGCCCCACGGGGCCGCTGTCGATCGGATCGCTCGCCACCGTGATGCGCAGCAACGCCGAGGAGATGGAAATCCGCTTCCCGTGGCGGCTGCTCAAGTGGGAAGCGGCGACCGATCTCATGGGTGCCGGGCGCTGGCGCGGCGGCGGAGGCGTGGAGTGGCGCGCGCTCAACGTCGGCGCGGACGGCCGCATGGCCACGGGCAGCTCGGACGGCGATTCGACGCCCGGGCCCGGCGCGCAGGGCGGCGGGGGTTCGCCCTGTTCGCGCACTTTCCTTCTGCGCGAAGGGCAGCCGATCCGGGTCAAGCCGCACCGCATGGTGGAAATCAAGAAAGGCGACGTGGTGGTGAAGATCAGCGGCGGCGGCGGCGGTGTCGGGATGCCCTTCGAGCGCCCGGCCGAACTGGTCGCCCTGGACGTGCGCAACGGCATGGTTTCGCTCGATTGCGCGCGCAGGATCTACGGCGTCGCGGTCGATCCGGCGAGCTTTGCCGTGGACGAGGCGGAGACGCGGCGCCTGCGCTCGAAGCCGCCTGAGGAGTGGGACGTGGTGATCAACGAAAAGACGCTTGCCGTCGAACTGGTCCCGAGCCGTTCCGAATAGCGACTGCGTCAACGAAAGGGAGGAGGAGGGTCAGCTTGAACCGGACAAGCCGGAACCAAGAAAGCCGGTTTTGCTTTTCATCGATCTCGTGTTTTCGTGCCGTTGCGCTGTTGCAACGGCACGAAAGCACGAGACCACTACAACGCCAACACCGACCACCGCCCGCATTTCACCCGAACCTGAGCACATGAACAAACGCGCCCGATCAACCATCGACCCCGTCACTCTTGCCACCGTCTGGCACGGCTTCCAGTCGCTGTGCCGCGAAATGCGCAGCATGGTGACCCGCACCGCGCAGAGCTACCTCATGGCGACCCTGAAGGACTTGTCCGTCGGGGTGTGGCTCGCCGACGGCTCGACCGTGGCCGTCCCCGAAGGGTTGCCGGGCCAATTCCTCGGCACGCAGTTCGCCATCGAAGCCATACGCGAGAAGTTCAAGGACGACCTGCACCCCGGCGACGTAATTCTGACCAACGATCCCTATCACGGCGGCCACAACAGCCATCTCCCGGATTGGGGCTTCATCCGCCCGATCTTCCACGAGGGGGAGCTCTTGTTCTTCACCATGGTGCGCGGTCACATGCAGGACACCGGCGGCTCTTTTCCCGGCGGCTATTTCGCCAACGCCTACGACATCATCGCCGAAGGCCTGTGCATCCCGCCGCTCAAGGTGATCAAGCGCGGCGTCGAGGATGCCGATTTGAATGCGCTCATCTACAACAACGTGCGCTTCCCGACGGAAATAAAGATCGACGCCAACGCCATGATCGCCACCGCGAAGTTCGCCGAGAACCGCATCGCGGAAATGCTGCGCCGCTACGGCAGGGACACGGTCCTGGGCGCGATCCACGAGATGATGGACCGCACCGAGCGCGCGGTGCGCGCCGAAATCGGCGCCATGCCCGACGGCACCTACAGCGGCGATTCCTCCACCGATGACGACGGCACGGTGCTCGATCAGCCGGTCACGGTGCGGGTCGATGTGACCGTCGCCGGCGACGAAATCACCATGGATTTTTCGCGCAGCGACGCCCAGCGGCCCGGCTTTGTCAATTGCGTCTACGCGGTCACCTACGCGAGAGCCGTTGCCGCCGTGATCATCTACATGGATCCGGCGCTGGCGGACTTCCACAACACCGGGTCGCTGCGCCCGATCAAGGTGATCGCGCCGCCGGGCACCGTCACCAACGCGCAGTATCCCGCCACCGTAGGCGCAAGCCCGGTCAACGTGGGCGGGCAGGTGATCGAGGCGTGCGTCGAAGCGCTGGGGAAAGCCAAGCCTGACCGGTCGATAGCGAGCTGGGGCAAGCACCGCGGCGACTACACCTTCGCGGTGGATCCGCGCACCGGGGAGCGCTACGTCAGAACCACGTTCGATTACGACGGCAGCGCGGGCGCGGTCTGGGGCCACGATGGCATGACCGGTCCGACCACGCTCACCACCCTGGGCTCGGTGCAGCGCGGCAGCCTCGAAGAGGCGGAAATCCGCTACCCGTGGCGCATGCTGAAACTGGAGGCGCGCGCGGACTTCAACGGCGCCGGCCGCTGGCGCGGCGGGGGCGGGATCGACTGGCGCGCGCTGAACGAGGGCAGCGACGGCCGCATGGCCACGGGCAGCTCCGACGGCGACTTCATCCAGGTGAAAGGCGCGCAGGGAGGCCAGTCCAACCCGCGCTCGCGCACCCTCATCCTTCGCGGAGGCGAGAAGATCCGCGTGAAGCCGCATCGCATGGCGGAGATTAAGGCGGGCGACATCGTCGTGAAGCTCTCCGCGGGCGGCGCCGGCGTCGGCGATCCTTTCGCGCGGCCGATCGAGAAGGTCGCGACCGACGTGCGCCGCGAGATGGTCACGGTGGAGGGCGCGCGCCTGCTCTACGGGGTGGTCATCGATCCGGCCACGCTGAAAGTGGATGAAGAGGCCACGCTCCGGCTTCGATCGGCGATTCGCGCGCGGCGCTACGAGGCGGTCATCAACGAGGACACGCTGGACATCGAACTCAAGCCGGTCGGCGAAACGAAGGGGAATACGGCGTGAAGCAGCTCACCATCGATGTAGGCGGAACCTTCACCGACTGCCTGGTGCTGGAGGAGTCGGGCGAACTCGAGCGGTTCAAGGCATCGACCACGCCGGCAGACCCGACGCTCGGTTTCTTCGACGCGGTCGGCAAGGCGGCCAGGCATTACGGCGAGCCGCTCGACGCGTTCCTCGCCGGGGTGGAGCAGATCGTCCACGGAACCACGCTCGGCACCAACATCCTGATCACCGAGCGCGGCGCCAAGGTGGGAATGATCACCACCAAGGGGTTCCGCGACTCGATCGAGATGCGCCGCGGCATCAAGAATCTTCACGGCTCGATGTTCGACATCTTCATCGCTCCGTACAAGCCGCTGGTTCCGCGCTACTTGAGGCTGGGGGTGGAAGAGCGCGTTCTCTACGACGGGCAGGTGCTCACCCCGGTGAACGAGAGCGAGCTGCGCACAGCCGCGCGCACGCTGCTCGACGAAGGTTGCACGGCGATCGCGATCTGCTTCCTGCATGCCTACGCCAACGGCGAAAACGAACTGAAAGCCAAGCGCATCGTGCAGGAGATGGCCCCTTCGGCATACGTTGCCACCTCCCACGAGACCATACCGGTGTGGCGCGAATTCGAGCGTTTCTCCACCGTCGTGGTGAGCGCCTACATCGGGCCGGCCCTCACCCGTTACGCGCGCCGGCTGCAGGACGGCTTGAAGGAACACGGGTTTGGCGGGCGGCTGCTGATGATGCTCGCCAACGGCCTGGTGCAGGTGGTGGACGAATGCGTGGACCGGGCGGTCTACCTCCTGAATTCCGGCCCGGCGGCGGCGCCATCGGCGGCGACCTACCTCGGCGGCCTGCACGCAAAGAGGAATCTCCTCTCCATGGACATGGGGGGAACGAGTTTTGACGTGTGCGTGATCAAGGACGGGGAGATACCGACCACCACCGAGTCCTGGGTGGGCGAGCACCGGGTGGCGATCAAGATGGTCGATGTTCCGACCGTGGGAGCGGGCGGCGGGTCGCTCGCCTGGATGGATTCGCTCGGGCTGCTTCGCGTGGGGCCGCAAAGCGCCGGTGCCGACCCCGGGCCTGCCGCCTACGGCAAGGGGAGTGAGGCCACGGTGACCGACGCCGACCTGGTCCTGGGATACATCCCGGCTGATTATTTCCTCGGCGGAGACATCAAGCTGGAGGTGAAGCGCTCCTACCAGGCGGTGGAGGGGATCGGGAAGAGCCTGAACATGGGTTCGGATGCGGCGGCGCAGGCGATGTACACCACCATCAACACGGTGATGGCGAACCTGATCACCGAGGTGTGCACCAAGCAGGGCCACGATTTGCGCGATTTCACCCTGGTCGCGGGGGGAGGAGCCGGCGGCATACACGCGGCGGCGATCGCAAGGCAGCTCTCCATCCCGATGGTGATCGTGCCGCGGGTCGCCGCGCTGATGAGCGCTTTCGGCATGTTCGCAAAGGACCTGGGCCTGGAATACGCGCGCTCCTGTTTTCGCACCCAGCGCCAGATCGACTTCGCCGAAATCGGCAGCTTGTACGCCGACATGCGGCGCCAGGCGCTTGCCGATTTTGCGCGCATCGGAATCGCGCCATCGCAGATGGCCTTCCAGCCCACTGTGGAAATGCGCTATGTCGGACAGTTTCACGACGTCGAAGTGGAACTGCCGGCCGAGAATCTGAACGCGGAAAACTTTAAGGCGCTGCTCGCCGCTTTCCACGCCAAGTACGAGAAGATGTACACCTATTCCATGCCCTGGCGGGACGCCGAATTCCATACCTTCCGTCTCAAGGCCACTGCCGCGCGGCGAGCGATGAAAATGGCCGCGCACGACAAGGCTTCCGCAGGCCTCGAGGCCGCCCGGCGCGGTTCGCGGGCGTGCCTGTATGACGGCAGAGCGAAGCGGGTCGAGACGCCGGTCTACGATTGGGACAGATTGGAGCCGGGGCACCGCATCGACGGTCCCGCGCTGATCGACGACAAGACCACGACGGTTCTGGTGCTGCCGGGGTACTGCTGCGAAGTCGACGCCTACTGCAATCTGATACTGCGCAGCGGCTGAAGAGCCGGCTTGTTTGCTTGGAGGAGAAAAAAGGAGGAGCAAATGATGAGGAAATGGTTCGGTGCAGTCGCAGTCGCGACGCTTATCGCCGTCCCCGGGACGGATTCTGCCCTGGCGCAACTGCCGCGCAGCGCGACGGTAGCCACGCACGCGGTCGGCAGCCTCTACAACGCGATCGGAACCGGGATCGCCACGGTGGTGAGCCGCAATGCGCCGATGACGGTGCGCGTTCAGCCCTTTGCCGGGCCGCCCGCCTGGCTGCCCTCGATGGACCAGGGCAATACCGACATGGGCGTGCTCACCAGCGCCGATGCGGTGACTTCCTACAAGGGCATCGTGCATTACAAGAAGCCGTTCAAGAACCAGCGCCTTCTCGTTGTCGGAGGCGCCATCCAGCTCTCCTTCTACGTGCGCAAGGACTCGCCCATCAAGACGACGGCCGACCTGAAGGGAAAGCGCATTCCCACCGACTTTCCCGGGATTCCGATCGTGATGCTGAGCAGCACCGCGGGACTCGCCTCGGCGGGGTTGAGCTACAACGACGTGGTCAAAGTGCCGGTATCGGACCTGCAGGCGGGCAACCAGGCCTTCATCGAAGGCCGCACCGACGCGGGCTGGCATGCGCTCAGGAGCCCGGCGGTCGAAGAGGCCAACGCGCGCGTGGGCGGCGTGAGGTGGATCCCGGTGAACGATTCCCCCGAGGGCGCGAGCAAGATGGCCGAAGTCTATCCGGGCAGCTATCCCTTGACGGTGAAGGCCGGAAGCGCCACCGGGGTGGTGAACGACGTCGCCATGCTGACCAACGACATCTATCTGGTCGGAGCGAAGGAGATGAACGACGAGGCCGCCTACGCCATCGTCAAGGCGCTCTGGGACCACAACAAGGAGCTGGCGGCGGCCTATCCGGCGCTCGCCGCGTGGCGGCCGGGCCGCATGGTGAGCAAGAACGCGTTCATTCCCTACCATCCCGGGGCGATCAAGTTTTTCAGGGAAAAAGGGGTGTGGGACAGCGGCATGGATGAATTGCAGGCCAAGCGCCTGGCGCAGTGACGCTCGCCGTGTTCGTGCTCTCCTTCCCACCAGAGGAGGCGGCCCATGAACCCGGAAGTTGACGAAGGCGCGCGCTTTCGGACCATTGAGAATTTCTGGCTCCGCGGTGTTCAGCGAGCGCTGCTGATCGCGATTCCGCTTTGTGCATTGGTGGTCGGATTCGATGTCCCGGGGCGGCTCGGCGCGCCCGTGCTCCAGGAGCAGTTTCTGGGGGTCATGCTCACCCTGCTGCTCGCCTCGGTGTTCATCGGTGTGCCGGCGGTGCGCGGAGCTTCGAGAAGGAAGCTGCCGTGGTATGACGCCATCCTCGCCCTGCTCGGTTTCATGGTGGGGGGATATCTGGTTATCTGGTACCCGAGAATCGTCAACGAGGTCGGCGAGTTGACGCCTGACAAGGTGATCCTGGGATGGATCGCGCTCGCGCTCGTGATGGAAGCCTGCCGGCGGATGACCGGCTGGGTGCTGCTCGTCATCGCGGCGGTGTTCCTGCTCTACGCGCATTATTCGCACCTCTTCCCGGGAATGCTCAATGCGCGGGGGATCTCGTGGTCGAAGATCGCAGTTCATCTCTACATCGATCCCAATTCGCTGCTCGGCATTCCGCTCGCCATTGTCGCAACCATCGTGGTTGCATTCATTCTGTTCGGCCAGGTGCTGTTCGCCTCCGGCGGAGGCGAATTCTTCACCAATATCGCCAGCGCCCTGCTGGGAAGGTTCCGCGGCGGCGCAGCGAAGATGTCGGTCGTCTCCAGCGCCCTCTTCGGGACCATTTCGGGCAGTCCGGTGGCGAACGTGGTGATGACCGGAACGGTTTCCATTCCGTTGATGAAAAAGACCGGCTACCAGCCTCATGTGGCGGGCGCGGTGGAATCGGTCGCCTCCACCGGCGGCCAACTCATGCCGCCGGTGATGGGCGCCGCGGCTTTTGTCATGGCGGAATTTCTGCACGTTCCCTACGCCGAAGTGGCGCTTGCCGCGCTGCTGCCGGCCGTTCTCTATTACCTCGCATTGTTCGTGCAGGTCGACCTGGAAGCCGGCAAGATGGGAATCACGCGCGTTCCGCCGGAAGAAATCCCGCCGCTTCTCGGGGTGCTCAAGGACGGGTGGATTTTCATTTTTCCCATCGCGCTCATCGTCTATCTGCTGTTCTTTCTCAACCTGGACGCGGCCAAGGCGGCCTATTTCGCCGCGGCGCTGGCGCTGCCGGCGAGCTACCTTCGCCGCGAGAGCCGCATCGGTTTCAGAAAGCTGATCGGCATCCTGGAACAGACGGGGCTGGCGATGCTCGAGGTGGGAATCGTCTGCGCCATGGCGGGGATCATCATCGGCGTGCTGACTCTTACCGGGCTTGCGTTTACCTTCACCCTGTTCGTGGACCTGCTGGGCACCAGCAACCTCTTTCTGATTCTGGTGATGACGGCGCTCGTCTCGCTCATCCTCGGCATGGGCATGCCGACCACCGCGGTGTACGTGATCGTCGCCCTCACGCTCGCTCCCGCGCTGACCAAGCTCGGCATCCAGCCGATGGCGGCGCACCTGTTCGTTTTCTACTACGCCATGCTGTCGATGATCACGCCGCCCATCTGCATCGCCGCGTTCGCCGGGGCGGCCCTGGCGGGCGCGAACGCGATGCGCACCGGGTACACGAGCACGCGCCTGGGGATCATCGCCTACCTGGTGCCGTTCGTCTTCATCTTCGACCCGCTGCTCTTGTTCCAGGGCCCGGCGCTGCTCATCGTCCTGGCGATCGCCACGGCGGCGGGGGGGACGGTGGCGATCGGCATCGCCATGGCGGGCTATTTCGTGCGGCCGCTCGGATGGCTGAATCGCGTGTTGCTCGCCGCAGGCGGGATCGCGTTGCTTATTCCGCCCGGAGGGACGATACCCCAAAGCTGGGCGATCAACGCCGTCGGGGCGGCGGTGTCGCTCGCGATCGTCGTTGCGGAATGGCGAAGCAGAAGGGCGCCCGCTGCTGTCGGGCAGGCTCGGACGGTCACCTGACGCGGAAACGGCGAAGCTGTTTTTGCCGTTGTCAATCTCCACGTTTTGCGCAGTTGCTTGCAACTGCGCAAAACGTGGAGACGGAATAAGAAGCCAAATCCGTCAACAGTCGTTTGGAAGGAGGAGGAGATGAAACTGCTACGAATTTGTACGGCATTCGCCGCCGCTCTGCTCGCGCTCGCTCCCGCTCTCGCCCAGCAGCAGGCCTGGCCCAATCGGGTCGTGCGCATCATCTCCACCAGCCCTCCCGGCGGGTCGGTCGATCTGTTCGCGCGCATCGTCGCCGAGGAGTTCAGCAGCGCTTTCGCGCAGACTTTCATCGTCGAGAATCGCCCCGGCGCCAACGGCAATATCGGCGTGGACCTGGTGCTCAAAGCCCCTCCGGACGGCCATATGCTTTTCGTCGCGCCCGCGGGTCCGTTCAGCATCAACGCGAGCATCATGGAGTCGATGACTTTCAATCCCCAGTCCGACATCGCTCCGGTGGCGATGCTGGGCGTCTCGCCGCTCCTGCTCGTCGTGCATCCGTCGGTGCCGGCGAAGGACCTCAAGGAGCTGCTCGGATGGATGAAGGCCAAAGCGGGCAACGTCAACTATGCCTCGCAAGCGGTCGCCTCGACCGGCTTTCTCGCCATGGAACTTCTGAAGTCGCTCACCGGAGTCCAGGCGACGCATATTCCGTACAAGGGATCGGCGGCGGCGGCCACCGCGGACCTGCTCGCCGGACGGGTGTCGATGAGCTTCGTCAATACGAGCACCACCATTCCGCACATACGCAGCGGGCAGCTTCGCGCCATAGGCGTCGCCGAATTGAAGCGCATCGCCGCCGCGCCGGATGTTCCGACCATCGCCGAATCGGGATTGCCCGGCTTCGAGGCGACCTCCTGGTTCGGGCTCGGCACCCGCGCCGGCACCCCGCGCGAGGTCATTCAGCGCTTGAGCGAGGCGGCGGCGCGCGGGGTCACGCGGCCCGAGGTCGTTGCGCGCCTGGGGAAAATCGGAATCGAAGCGCGGCCGATGGGTCCGGAGCAGTTCGCCGAGTTCATACGGGCGGAAACCGGCAAGTGGGGCGACATCATCCGCCGAACCGCCGCGAAGGTGAACTGAGCGTCGCATCGCCCCGAGAAATCTGAACTGGAGGAAGCGGAGACAGCGGTGATGGATATTGCTTTTCATCAATCTCAACGTTTTTGTTCAGTTGCGACTTCGCAACTGAACAAAAACGTTGAGACGTAGTTAAAACCCAAATTCTCGCGGATGCCGTCAACACTCCCCTGAACAGCGCCTAACGACACCAAGAGGTTCTATGCCCTACGCCGACCTGAGGGAATTTCTCGCCAAGCTGGACGCTGCCGGAAAACTGCACCGCATCAAGCAGGCGGTGGACAAGGATTGGGAAATCGCGGCCATTGCGCGCATCGCCTTCCAGGCCATCCCAGAACCCAAGCGCCCCGCGCTCCTGTTCGAGAACGTGAAGGGCTTCAGCGAGCCGGTGGTCCTTGGCGTGAACGGGGCTTCGCGCGCGATCTACTGCCTGGCGCTCGAATGCGAGCTGGGCGAAGTGCAGAAGAAATGGAGCGAGGCCGAATTGCGGCCGATCGCGCCGGTCCGCATCGAGCGCGGGCCGGTGCAGGAAAACATCTTCATCGGCGATGCGGCCGATGTCACGCGCCTGCCGATCCCCACCTGGACCGTCGGCCAGGACCCCGCGCCCTATATCACCGCCGGCTCCGTCATCACGCGCGATCCCGATACGGGAGTGCGCAACGTCGGCACCTATCGGGTCGAAGTGAAACAGGCGCGCAAGCTGGGCCTGTTCATCAATTACCTGCAGGGCGGCAGGGAACACGTGGAAAAGAACAACCGCGCCGGCAAGGCGACGCCGGTGGCGATCGTCATGGGAACGGAGCCCGTCGTGGGTCTGGTTTCGGTCTCCAGGGTGCAGGCCGGCACCGATGAACTCGCGGTCGCCGGCAGACTGCGCGGCGAGGCGGTCCAGGTGGTACGCTGCCAGACGGTGGACCTCGAGGTGCCGGCCAGCGCCGAGGTCGTGATCGAAGGGGTCGTTCGGGCCAACGAACTCGAAAACGAAGGCCCGTTCGGCGAGTACACCGGCTACATGGGTCCGGCTGCGATGTCCTATGTGGTCGATGTCACCTGCGTGACGCACCGCAACCAGCCCATCGTCCAGGCCTTCTTGAGCCAGATGCCCCCGAGCGAATCGAGCTGCATCCGCTCGATCGGGAGAGAGGCGACGCTGCTCAAGCATCTGAAGGAGGACTTGCGCCTGCCGGTGCGCGACGTTCACCTGCTGGAACACAGCGGCGCCGCGGCGTACCTGGTCATTTCGATGAAGAAGACGCACCCGGTGCAGCCGCGCACGGCCATGTTCGCCGCCTGGGCGTACGCGCCCCAGTTCGGCAAATTCACCGTCGTGGTGGATGAGGACATCGACGTGCGCGACCCGAACGAGGTCAATTGGGCGCTGTCGTTCCGCGTGCAACCGGCCTCCGATG
>JACPRN010000223.1 GCA_016189945.1 Betaproteobacteria bacterium | reverse complement strand
GGTTTCCGGCCTGCTCGCCGGCTCGGTGGCGCTGCTAGCCGATTCCCTGGACATGCTTGGCGACGCGCTCGTCTACGGCTTCAGCCTGTACGCGGTCGCGCGCGGGGCGCTCTGGAAGGCGCGCGCGGCGGTGGCGAAGGCGGCGGCAATGGGGGTGTTCGGCGCCTTCGTTCTTGGCGAGATCCTGTACAAGCTCGCCTTTCCCCAGCTTCCGACCTTCGAAACGATGGGTGCCGTCGGCACCCTGGCGCTCGCCGCGAACACGCTTTGCCTTGCGCTCCTGTGGCGCCATCGCGCCGAGGACATCAACATGCGCTCGGTCTGGCTGTGTTCGCGAAACGACCTTCTCGCCAACACCCTGGTATTGCTGGCGGCGCTGGCGGTCTGGATCCTGGGTTCGCCCTGGCCCGACATCGCAGCAGGCGCCGTGATCTGCGCCGTCTTCCTGCGTTCGGCGTTCGCTGTCGGCCGCGAGGCGCGTCAGGAGCTGAGGCTGAATCAGGTGCAGCCGGCTACGCCCAGATAGCGACCCGCCGGGCGCCTTCCGTATACGACGCCCCACCTTGGCCCGCAATTCACCCGACACCCGCGGGTCAAGCCCGGTGGCGGCGACTTCGGAGGTAAGATAAACTGTTCCGCGATCTATGCGGAAGCGCACTGATCCGGACGGGGCAAGAAGCGTGGCACTGTCCGCACAGCGTTTCGGCGATTCCAGCCTGATTCATTACTACAGGAGATAGAAATGACTTCCGTATTGAAGAACGCGATTTGCCGCTTTCTCGCCATCGCGCTGATGCTGCTGCCCTTCCAGACCGGGCAGGCAAAGATGATCGGGACGGATCAGGTGAACCCCGCCGCTGCCGTCCAGGTCGATCGCGACGTCGTGTCGAACTACCTGGGCCGTTCACAGGTCGTGAACGAGTTCCAGTCGCTGGGTCTGGATATCCAGGCTGCCAAGGACCGTGTTGCTGCGATGACCGATGACGAAGTCAGCGCCCTCGCCGGGAAGATCAAGGCGCTTCCTGCCGGCGGCGATAGTCTGATTGCGCTCGTCCTGGTCATATTCTTTATTTGGTACTTCGCGTTCCGCCGCTAGCAGTCAAGCGGCGGAGGCGCGCCGGACCACACTCTGACCCGGAGGGGGTGGTCCCGGATTTGGTTGCCCGGTGTTGAAGCGCCCGCCTGACCGCGGGCGCTTCTTTGCTTCTGGCTGCGTTGCGCGGCCGTGCGTTGTTCGTCCGCTTCGCTTGCTGAGCGATCTAATCCGCGGTCGCGCCGATGGCGCGGATTAGGCTGCCCCAGCGCTCGCGCTCGACTTCGAGAAACTGCGCCATTTCCGCCGGGGTGCTGCCAATCGCCACGAGGTTGCCCATCTCAGTCAGGCGCCTCGCGACGTCGATGGAGCGGAGGTTTCCTGTGCACAAATTCACGCTTCATTCATTCATTGCCTGGACGGGCGCGCCCTCATTGTGTCAGTTTTAGCGGGCTGAAAAGGGTAAACCCGACCGAAAGGCGGGGACACAAAATCACCGGTCTAAAGAGCAGCCTTTGGGCGCTCAATGACAGCGGGATTGCCAGCACGGGTTATTCTCTCCCGTGTGCGTCTCTAGTGCCGCGCCCGAACCATCGGGGACCCTTTCAGGTTGAAGAACCGAGGGGTCATGGCCACGAATCAAGTGCCCGGTGCGAAACGCGAAGGACAAATCACTTATTCTTCCACCGAAATCTCCCGCATCCTCGCGCTTTTCACTGCTCAACGGGTTCCGATAAGCGCGCACTTGCGCGCTGCTGAGCTGTTCTTTGTGTCGCGGCTCCGGCACGTCGATCCGCAGGGGCAATACATTCTCATAGACCCCAGCACGAATGACGATGCCAACGCCGCATTGCTTATTCGACCTCGGTGCACGTTTTTTGCAACCACCGCCGGGTGGCACGTCGAGTTCGTCGCGGCAGACCCGCAGGCAATCTCTCATGGAGATGAGCCCGCGATTCGGCTCAAGTTTCCGGAAGTGCTCGTCAATCTCGACAAACGCAACCATATTCGTGCGGAAGTCTCACCGCAAATTTCCCTGCGTTGCGAGGCCGACGCCGGCGGGGTGCTCTCCTTTGACGGCCGCATAAGCGATATCAGTCATGGTGGATTGGGATTCTTGGTCTATGACCCAAGTATTACGCTCGAGCCGGGCACGGTGCTCAGGGGCTGCCGCATCAAGCCTATCGGGAGGAAGACACAAGTCGTTGACCTCGAGGTGCGCTATTCGGAATTGGTCACCCTCTCCGACGGTACGCGGGTCAAGCGATCCGGATGCCGGTTCATTGACCCTCCGCAGAGCCTGAAGCGGTTCGTGGATGAGCTCCTGGATCACAGATAGCCGGCAAACGGCTGATGAACTGGCTTACTTGCGCGCCTCGCGTATCGCGCGCCAGACCCGGTCCGGCGTCGCGGGCATCTCCAGTTCCTTCACGCCGAGCGGCGCGAGCGCGTCCATGATCGCGTTCATCACCGCCGGCAAGGCGCCCACTGCACCCGCCTCGCCGGCGCCCTTCACCCCGAGCAGATTGCGATCGGTCGGCACCGACAGGCTGCCGATCTTGATGTCGCAGAAATCGTCGGCGCGAGGCATTGCGTAGTCCACGAAGGATCCGCTCAGCAACTGCCCCGAATCGCGATCGTAGGCGATTCTCTCCATCAGCACCTGGCCCGCACCCTGGGCGATGCCGCCGTGGATCTGCCCTTTCAGGACGGCCGGGTTGATCATCGTGCCCACGTCTTCGACAACGAAATAGCGAACGACGCGCACCGCGCCGCTTTCCGGGTCGATCTCGACTTCGCAGACATGCGTGCCGTAGGGAAACGTGAAATCCGGAGGCGCCCATGTGCCCGAGGCGGCGAGGCCCGGCTCCATGCCCGGCGGGATTTTCCCGCGCTGGCAAGCGGCCTGGGCGATCTCATCGAGCGACAGCCGCCTGTCGGTACCTGCGATCGAGAAAACTCCTGCTTTGAACACAATGTCGGCCGGCGCCGCTTCCATCAGGTGCGCGGCAATCTTCCGGCCTTTCTCGATCACCTTGTTCGACGCAACCACCAGCGCCGAGCCGCCGATGGAGGCCGAGCGCGAGCCGAAAGTCCCGGTTCCTTGAGCGACGCGGTCGGTATCGCCGTCGATGTAGGTGACGTCCTCCGGCGCGATCCCGAGATTGGCGTAGAGCACCTGCCTGAACGTGGTCTCGTGCCCCTGGCCCTGGTTCTTGGTGCCCATGAGCACGGTGGCCTCGCCCGCGCCGTCGAGCCGGATCTCGGCGTATTCCATCGCCACCGGGCCGGCGCGCTCGATCGGATTCGCCACCCCGATTCCGCGCAACAGGCCCTCCGCCCTGGACGCCTCGCGGCGCGCGCCGAAATCGGCCCAGTCGGCCATCTCGAGCGCCCTGTCCATGCAGTTGCCGAATTCGCCGCAGTCGTAGACGAAACCGAGCGCGGTTTTCTGCGGCAGGGCCTCGGGCGCAATTGCGTTCTTGCGCCGCAACGCGATGCGGTCCATACCGAGCTCGGCTGCGGCATCGTCGATCAGGCGCTCGATCACGAACGAAGCTTCGGGCCTTCCGGCGCCGCGATAGGGCGCGAGCGGTCCGGTATGGGTCATCACGCAGGTCGAGCGCACGTAGGCCGTCGGGAAAGCATAAACGCCGACCATTCCGGGCGTGTTGGTGAAGCTGCACTGGAAATTCCGGTCGCCATTGATATAGGCGCCGACGTTTGCGATCCAGTGCGAGCGCAGCGCAAGAAATTTCCCGTCGGCATCGAGCGCAAGTTCGGCTTCGTGCGCGTTGTCGCGGCCGTGTTCGTCGGCGAGCAGAGTCTCGCTGCGGTCCGCCTGCCATTTCACCGGGCGCTTGATGCGCTTTGCCGCCCAAAGGATCAGCCGATGCTCGAGCGCCGGCCCCTTGCCGCCGAACGCGCCGCCGATGTCGAAGGCCACCACGCGAATGCGCTCCTTCGGAATCCGCAGGACCTCCAGCGCGAGCAGATCGCGCACCGCGTGCGGCGCCTGCACGTCGCAATAGAGCGTGTAGCGGTCTTCGCGCGGATCGTGGAGGGCGAGCGCGCCGCGCGGCTCCATGTACTGCGAATGCACCCGCGAGACGACGTAGCGGCGTCTCACGACATGGCGCGCGCGGGCAAAGGCCGCCTCGGTTGCGGGGCGATCGCCCATTTCGTGGATGTTCGAGATATTGTCCGGGCATTCGTCCCACACCGCCGCGGCCCCGGGCTCGAGCGCCGAGAGGATATCCGCTACCGCGCTGCCTGCGTCATAATCGACTTCGATCAGCTCGGCCGCGTCCCGCGCTTGCGCCAGCGTCTCCGCCACCACCAGGGCGACCGGCTCGCCCACGTAGCGCACCCGATCGGCCGCAAGACCCTGATGCGCCCGCCAGAACATCGGCGAGCCGTCAGGCCGCCTGCGCTCGATGGTGATCGAAGTGGTGCCGAGCTCGCCGCCGAGATCCCTGGCGCTGAAGGCGCCGAGAACCCCGGGCGCCGCGCGCGCGGGGCCGGTGTCGATTCGCCGGATCGCCGCGCTCGCGTGCGGCGAGCGCAGCACCACCGCGTGCGCCTGGCCGGGGAGGTTCACATCGCCGATATAGCGGCCGCACCCGGTAATGAAGCGGCTGTCTTCGACGCGCGGAACCGATTGCCCTATCCCAAAGTTGTTCATGTCGATCATTCGGTGTGCAGTTGCTCGGGAGGTGTTGGACCACTTCAACCAAACCACAGTTCAGCGTAGGCTAATCGTTTCGAAGGGACATCGTTTCGGCCGGCACGGAATACCAGCAGTGGATGCGGTGGTAAACTGCGCCGGCATCGGGGCCGGCTGGGGCTGGAGCGGAGGCGATTCATGGCGTTCAAGGATCTGCGCGAGTTCATCTCGCAGGTGGAAAAATTCGGCTGGCTCCGGCATGTGGATCATGCCGATCCGCGCTTCGAGATCGGCGGCATCACCGAGATCGCTGCCGGCCTCC
>JACPRN010000213.1 GCA_016189945.1 Betaproteobacteria bacterium | reverse complement strand
TGCAACTGCAGGAAAAGCGTGAGACATCGTTAAAAGCCAATTCATCGCCAAGCCGGTAACGCATCTCCGGTAAGGGACTAATTTGCGCTCCAGTCGACGAGCCCCGTATAGGCGGTAGCAAGAACCGCGAATCCGAAGGCGATCCGGTACCAGGCGAAGACGGTGAAATCGTGCGTGGAGATGTAGCGCAGCAGCCAGCGCACGCACAGGAACGCCGAGACGAAAGCCGCGACAAAGCCGACCCCGAACAGGCCGAGATCGCCCGATCCGAGCAAGTCGCGGTTGCGGTACAGGTCGTAGGCCGATGCGGCGAACAGGGTCGGGATGGCGAGGAAAAACGAGAACTCGGTCGCCGCCCGCCGCGACAGGCCGAAGAGCATCCCGCCGATGATGGTCGCCCCGGCGCGCGAGGTGCCGGGAATGAGCGCAAAGGCCTGCGCGATGCCGACCTTGATCGCATCGCGCCAGTCCATGTCATCGACCTCCTGGACCCTGATGCGGTGCTCGCGCCGCTCGGCCCAGAGAATGACCAGGGCGCCGATGATGAAAGCGAGCTCCACCGGAACCGGTTTGAACAGCGTCGCCTTGATCAGCTTGCCGAACGCGAGGCCGATCAGCGCCAGCGGCAGGAAAGCGAGTGCGAGGTTGGCGAGAAAGCGCTGCGCGGCGCGCTCGGAAAAAGCGCCGGCGACGGCCGCAAGCAGCCTCGCCCGATACTCCCAGCACACCGCCAGGATCGCTCCGCACTGGATCACGATCTCGAACAGCTTGCCCTTGGCGTCGTTGAAGCCGAGCAGGTCGCCCACCAGGATGAGGTGCCCGGTGCTGGAGACGGGGAGGAACTCGGTAAGGCCTTCGACGATGCCGAGGATGAGAGCCGAAAAAAGCGTATCCACTGGGTGCGCGCGAAAAATGAAGCGGATTATAGCGGGGGCATGCCGCGCGGCGGGCGTACGTTGCGGACGAACTTGCACAAAGTCTGATATGCGCATAGAATATGCGCATGAACGATCGCGACTTCGATTCTGCGCGCAGTCCGGCCGACGCTGTGCGCCGGCGCAAGAAGGCTGCCAATTTGAGCGTGGACAGCGAACTGCTCGAGCGCGCCAGGCGCTTGAAGCTCAACCTCTCGCAGCTATTCGAGGCCGGTTTAAGCCAGGCGATCCGCGCCCGGGAGCGCGAAGACTGGTTGAAAAGAAACCGGGCTGCGCTCGCGGCCTACAACGAGCACGTCGATAAGCACGGCGTCTTCAGCGAAGGGTTGCGCTCGTTTTGATGGCGCAGTTCGACGTCTACCGCAACGCCAACGCCGCCACCCGCGCAAGCATCCCTTATCTGCTCGATGTCCAATCGGATCTGCTCGAGCCCATCGCCACGCGGGTGGTGGTGCCGTTATGCAAGCCCGAAGTTCTCGGGGGCAAGCTTGCCGAGCGACTCAATCCGCTGTTCGAGATCGAAGGCCGAAAAGCCGTCATGCTCACTCCGGAGCTTGCCGGCGTGTCGGCGAAGATACTGGGTGAGCGCATTTGCAGTCTTTCGAGCCAGCGCCCTGCGATCATCGCGGCGCTGGATCTGCTGTTTACCGGCATTTGACGTTCGCGGCCCGAAGATGCCCAAGCAATGGGCATCCCCGGGCACGCCGGTTTGACGCTTCAGGCCTTGGAATAGATCTCCGCGCCTTTCTTCACGAATTCCACCGCTTTCTGCTGCATGCCTTTTTCGAGCGCCTCCTCATCGGTCAGTCCCTGCTTGGCGGCATAGTCGCGCACGTCCTGCGTGATCTTCATCGAGCAGAAGTGCGGGCCGCACATGGAGCAGAAGTGCGCCACTTTGGCGCTCTCCTTGGGCAGCGTCTCGTCGTGGAAGGCGTGCGCCCGGTCGGGATCCAAGCCCAGGTTGAACTGGTCTTCCCAGCGAAACTCGAACCTCGCCTTGGACAGGGCGTTGTCGCGGATCTGCGCCCCGGGGTGCCCCTTGGCGAGGTCGGCCGCGTGGGCGGCGAGCTTGTAGGTGATGATGCCTTCTTTGACGTCGTTCTTGTTCGGCAGTCCGAGGTGTTCCTTGGGCGTGACGTAACACAGCATCGCCGTGCCGAACCAGCCGATCATCGCCGCGCCGATCCCCGAGGTGATGTGGTCGTAGCCCGGCGCGATGTCGGTGGTGAGCGGACCCAGGGTGTAGAAGGGCGCCTCGGCGCACTGTTCGAGCTCGAGGTCCATGTTTTCCTTGATCAACTGCATGGGCACGTGCCCGGGGCCCTCGATCATCACTTGCACGTCGTGGCGCCAGGCGATTTGCGTCAGCTCGCCCAGCGTCCTGAGTTCGGCGAGCTGCGCCTCGTCGTTGGCGTCATAGATCGACCCGGGCCGCAGTCCGTCGCCCAGGCTGAAAGCGACGTCGTAGGCGGCCATGATCTCGCAGATGTCCTCGAAACGGGTGTAGAGGAAGCTTTCCTTGTGGTGCGCCAGGCACCACTTGGCCATGATCGAGCCCCCGCGCGAGACGATCCCCGTCATGCGTCCCGCGGTGAGCGGCACGTAGGGCAGCAGGACCCCTGCGTGGATAGTGAAATAGTCCACGCCCTGCTCGGCCTGCTCGATCAGCGTGTCGCGGTAGATTTCCCAGGTCAGCTCCTCGGCGCGGCCGTCCACCTTTTCCAGCGCCTGATAGATCGGCACCGTGCCGATCGGAACCGGTGCATTGCGAATGATCCATTCGCGCGTTTCGTGGATGTGGCGGCCGGTGGAGAGATCCATCACCGTGTCGCCGCCCCAGCGGATCGCCCAGGTCATTTTCTCGACCTCCTCGCCAATCGAGGAGCTGACCGCCGAGTTGCCGATGTTGGCGTTCACCTTGACCAGGAAGTTGCGGCCGATCACCATCGGCTCGGATTCCGGATGATTGACGTTGGCCGGAACGATGGCCCTGCCGCGCGCCACTTCGTCGCGCACGAACTCCGGGGTGATCTCTTCGGGAATCGCGGCGCCGAAGGATTGGCCGCGGTGCTGGCGCGTCATCAGCTCGGCAAGCTTCGCCCCTTGAGGTCCCGATGCGCGCAGCGATTCGATGTATTCCCTGCGGCGCAGGTTCTCGCGGATGGCGATGAATTCCATTTCCGGCGTGATGACGCCGCGGCGGGCATAGTGCATTTGCGAAACGTTCATTCCCGCTTTGGCGCAGCGCGGTTTGCGCTTCAGGTTGAAGCGCAGCTCGGCGAGCTTCGGATCGGCGAGCCGCTCGCGGCCATAGCGCGAACTCGGCTCGGCGAGTTCCTCGGTGTCTGCGCGCTCCTCGATCCACCGCGCGCGCAGCGGCGCAAGACCCGCCCGGATGTCGATGCGTGCGCCCGGATCGGTATACGGTCCCGAAGTGTCGTAGACGAAGATCGGGGGGTTCTTTTCCGCGCCGAAGCTCGCCGGGGTGTCGGCCTGCGAGACCTCGCGCATCGGCACGCGGATGTCGGGGCGCGAGCCCTCGACGTAGATCTTGCGCGAATTGGGCAGCGGCTTCACCGCCGCTTCGTCCACGTGCGCGGACGCGGCAAGAAATTTCGGATTTGCGCTCATGTCGTCACTCCTGTCGGCAACGCACGCGCACGCGGCGCGTACCTCTCAGAGCGGAACGGCTGCGGGAGGAAGGGGGACGGGTGGGACCGGCTACCAACGCTTCCCTACGGCGGCATTATCCGCTTCAGGTTCGGAGGGTCTTTCTCACCCGTCCGCGGCGCGGACAGGACCCCTACGTTGCAGGTCCCAAATTACTCCAAAGCCCCGCGAAACGCAACGCGCCAGCCGGCCGCACCAAGGCGGCACCGCTCCTGGCCGGGGCGGCGCGTCCCGGCGCCAAGTGGAACCTAAGTCACAGATGAATAGATGTTAAAATTCATATTCTTCCGCTTTAATCGATCGACAGAAAATGAATATTGAACAAGCCCGCTTCAACATGGTCGAGCAGCAGATCCGCCCCTGGGAAGTGCTGGATCAGGACGTGCTCGATCTGCTCTATGTCGTGCGCCGCGAGGAGTTCGTTCCGCCGGAATACCGCGCGCTTGCTTTTTCCGACCTCGAGATCCCCTTGGGCGATGGCGAGCGCATGTGGGCGCCAAAGATCGAGGCGCGCGTGCTGCAGGAACTCGCCCTGCGCAAAAACGAACGGGCACTCGAAGTGGGCACCGGCAGCGGCTACTTTGCCGCACTGCTCGCCCACCGCGCCCAGCACGTGGTGAGCGTCGAGATCAACCCGCGCTTGAAAGCCCTGGGCGAGCGCAACCTGAAGACCCAGGACATCGACAACGTCACCGTGGAACTGGGCGATGCGGCGCAAGGGTGGGAAAAGCACGGCCCATTCGACGTTATCGTGCTCACCGGGTCGACCCCGGTGCTGGCGCCTGCTTTCCTCAAACAGCTCAAGGCCGGCGGGCGGCTGTTCGCGATCGTCGGCGACTCACCCGTGATGGCGGCGCGGCTGGTGACCTGCGTTGCAGACGGCTCGTACCGTTCGGTCGACCTGTTCGAAACCGATTTCAGGCCGCTCGCGAACGCGCCGGAGCCCGAGCGTTTCAGTTTCTGAGCAAAAAGCACCGCGCCTGCCACAGCCAACCATAAACAGGGACACAATCATGAGGGGCATTCCGGTTCGCCTTGCAGTCCTCGCGCTGTTGTCGCTGCCTGCCCATGCGGAAGATCTCATGCAGGTGTTCCGCGCCGCGCAGGCCTATGACGCCCAGTACGCATCGGCCAGGGCGGCCCGGGAAGCGGGCAGGGAAAGCCTTCCGCAGGGCCTGGCGCTGCTGCTGCCGACGCTCAGCGCCTCGGCGTTTACGCAGTGGAACGACATCGATATCTCTTTTCGCGCGACGCTGCCCCCATCGCCGCGCGAGGGCAATACGAACGGCGTTTCCCTTACCCTGACGCAGCCGCTGTTCAACTGGCAAAGCTTGTCGATCTACAAGCAAGCCGGGTTCAGGGTGGCGCAGGCCAAGGCGCTCTACGCCCAGGCACTGCAGGACCTGATCGTGCGCGCCGCGCAGGCCTATTTCGACGTGCAGACCTCGCAGGAAAGCCTGGCCTTCATCCAGGCGCAGAAAGTCGCGATCTCGGAGCAGCTCGCGCAGGCTAAGCGCAACTTCGAAGTGGGCACCGCGACGATCACCGATACGCACGAGGCGCAGGCGCGCTATGACCTTTCTACTTCGCAGGAGATCGCCGCGCAAAACGACCTGGAGATCAGGCGCCGCACGCTGCAGCAGATCACCGGCAAGTTTCCCGAGAAGCTGACCCCGCTCAAGTCCAAGATCGACATCAGCCTGCCCAAACCCAACGTGATGGACACCTGGGCGCAGGCCGCGCAGGCCGAGAATCTCGCCGTGCGGGCGCAGGAGGCCGCGACGACGGTGGCGAAATACGAAATCGAGCGCACGCGTGCGGGCCACCTGCCGAGCCTCAATCTGGTCGG
This sequence comes from Betaproteobacteria bacterium, assembly GCA_016189945.1. Lineage (GTDB taxonomy): Bacteria > Pseudomonadota > Gammaproteobacteria > Burkholderiales > SG8-39 > JACQTO01. Next base: position 8,437 of record JACPRN010000213.1, on the reverse strand, counting down.
CAATGTCGGGCGAAACGCCGCCGGGGTCAGCACGGTCGGGACCACCAGCGTCGCCTCGGACTCGATCAGCCGCACCATCAGCCTGCAGCTCGCGATCCCTCTTTACGCGGGCGGCAGCGTCGATTCGCTCGTCAGGCAGTCGATCGCCAACCATGAGCGGGCGCAGCAGGACCTGGAGAACGCCCGGCGCAGCGCAGCGCTTGCCGCACGCCAGGCGTTCCTGGGCGTAACCAACGGAACCGCGCAGGTCAAGGCGCTCGAGGCGGCACTGGTCTCCAGCCAGAGCGCGCTCGACTCGAACAAGCTCGGCTACGAGGTCGGGGTACGCATCAACATCGACGTCCTGAACGCCCAGCAGCAGTTGTTCTCCACCAAGCGCGACCTCGCCAAGGCGCGCTACGACACGATCGTCAACGGGCTGAAGCTCAAGGCCGCAGCCGGCACCCTGAACGAAGCCGATCTCGAGGAAGTAAATCGCCTGCTCGGCACCGATTGAGCAGCCGGCCCGGCCTCACCGGGAACCGTTCGGCCGACCTCGTGTATTTCAGGCTCAGGACATGAAACCCTACGGCGTGGCGCTCGTCCAGCAGGAAACGCGGGTGATCGTCGATGTGCGGCAGCGCGACGAGATCATCGAGTCGAACCTTGCGCGCATCTTCGAACTGATCGATTGGACCTTTCTGCGCCTGGGCAACGTCAAGCTCGCGATGTTCTCCGAATACGGGATCATCGGGCAGTATCGGCCGCGCTCGGTCGAGGAATGGCTTGCCATAGCCGAGACTGTCCCGGGAGACGTGACCGAGCGAATCGGCGCCAAAGCGAAGGCCCTGGGCATACACATCTCGGGCAACGTTTTCGAGCGCGATCCGGACTGGCCGGGGAGGCTGTTCAATACCAGCTTCATCGTCAGCCCGGAGGGCAGAGTCATCCTCAAGTACCGCAAGCACAACGGCCCGAACAACCTGAATACCACCTACACCGGCCCGGCTGACGTCTACACCGAGTATGTGCGGCGCTACGGCGAGGACGCGCTCTTCCCGACGGTCGACACCGAAATCGGGCGCCTGTCCTGCATGTCGTGCACCGATATCGTGTTCCCCGAGATGGCGCGCGCATTCGGCTTGAAGGGCGCCGAGGTGATCCTGCACCCGACGGCCGAACCGTATGCCCCCGATCACGATACCTGGGACGCGCTCAGGCAGGCCCGCGCCTACGAGAACCTGTGCTACCTGCTCTCCTGCAACGCGGGCGCATTCCTCGGCTCCAACCGACCCCGAATGGGGTACCGGGGCAGATCGATGATCGTGTCGCCGCTCGGCCGCGTCGAGAGCATCGCCACCGCGCCGGGCGAGGCGGTGGTCACCGGTACGCTCGATATCGACGCGCTGCGCTCGCTGCGCACGCGCAAACCCGAGGCCGGTCACGTCTTCAATTCCCTGGTCGAGCTGCGCAACGACCTGTTCGCGCCCGTGTATCAGCGCGCCGGTCGCTGGCCGAACGACCACTGGGCATCGACCGAGCTGCAGACGACGGCCGAGACGCGCGCGCTAGCCGCCGCGATCATCGACCGGCTCCTCGCGCAGGGAAATCTCGCGCCCCCGGAGCGCTGAATGGCGCCTTGACCCCGGTTCCGCGCGCGCAGATACTCTTCGCGGTTCCGTTTAACCCAGAAAGGAACGCCAAATGAACGAACGCACATTGACCGCGCCCCGCGTGCGATCCGCGCCGGGAATCGTTTCCGCGTGGCTGCGCGCCCGCGCCGCGATGCCGCTCGCGGCGCTGTTCCTCCTGCTTGCCCAAGGCGCCGCCCTGGCGCAAGCCTGGCCGCAAAGACCGGTGCGCGTGATCGTACCCTACTCTGCCGGCGGCAACACCGACATCATGGCGCGGATTGCCTCGGAACGGCTCTCGGGCGCCTTCGGCCAGCAGTTCCTGGTCGAGAACCGGGTCGGCGGCAGTGGCGCAGTGGCCGGTGAATCTGTCGCGCGCTCGGCGCCCGATGGCTACACGTTTTTCTTTTGCGCCACGCCGCAAATCCAGATCGTGCCCCTGGTGCAGAAGGTCGGCTATGAACCGTTCAAGGACTTCGCGTTCGTATCGGTGGTCGGCATCAGCCCGAACATCCTCGCCGTACATCCGGCCAGTCCGGCGAAGACGCTGAAGGAGTTCGCCCAGTACGCCAGAAGTAACCCCGGGAAGCTGAACTATGGCACAGGCGGCGCCGGCACTTTTGGCCACCTCGCCTCGGTCCTCTTTGCCTCGCGCGCCGGATTGAACATGGTCCACGTCCCCTACAAGGGCGGCGCGCAGACCACGCTCGCCCTGGTGAGCGGGGAGATCCAGATGTACTTCGGCAATGCCTCCGAACTCATTCCCCAGGCCAAGCTCGGCAAGGTACGCTTGCTCGGCGTTTCCAGCCTGAAGCGCAATGCGCAACTGCCCGAAGTTCCGGCCGTTGCCGAGTTCTACCCCGGATTCCAGATGGTCGCGTGGAACGGCTTCCTTGCGCCCGCGGCAACGCCGAAGGATATCGTCGAGCGCGTCTCGCAGGCGGTGGCGAAGGCCGTGCGCGACCCGGCGGTGGTCGAGCGCCTGGGCAAGCTCGGCATCGATGCTCTCGGCAACTCCCCGGCCGAATTTGCTGAAATCATCCGCGCGGAAACGCCGCTGTTTCGCGATGCGGTCAAGGCAAGCGGTCTGCGCGGCGAGTAGCGGGGAGCCCGCTGGCCCCCCGTCCTCTTGCTCGCCTCCAATCCGGAGGTTGCTTCGATTGATCGCTTTTCGCTTGCGGTCGCTTCTCAGGGTTTGAGCCAATTCTGCACCGCAAGGCGGGGCACGCGGCGAAATTCGCGTTCGTTATTGGTGACGAGCACGGCTCCGACATGCCGGGCATGTGCGGCGATCAGCAGGTCATACGGTCCTATCGGCTTTCCGTCGGAAAGCAGGGCGCACCTTATCTTGCCGAAGTCCCCTGCCGCCCCGAACGGGAAGTCGTCGGCCTGGATGATCCCGAGCAGTTCATCCAGCGCAGCTTCGTTATCTCTCCGGAAATCCCCGTTCTCGATGCCGAATCTCAATTCCGCAAGCGTGATCGCCGAAATCCTCACCTCGCCGGGCGAGCGCCCCGACATCCGCCGGGCAATTCGTTCGTAACCCGGTTTCCGGTTGGCGAAATACACCACGATATTGGTGTCGAGCATCCAGATCATCGCCAGCGCCTTTTCTGCATTCGCGGCTGCTGGCGCACGAACCTGCCTTTGAACTTGCCGGCAATCGCCATGAGCTGTTCGTAGGTGATCTTTCTCGGCAGCAGCAGCACGCCGCCCCCCGAGCGTCTGACGATGACCTCGTCGTCCGCGAAGCGGAATTCCTTCGGCAGTCGCACCGCCTGGCTGTTGCCATGTCTGAACACCTTTGCCGTCTTCATCGAGTTCTCCGTGGAATATATACGCGCAGTATATATCCAGACCGCCGCAGGTCCAAAACAGCGCCCCGCAGGCCGCGCCGGCAGCGATCAGTCCTTGACCGGGAGCGGTGCCCCCGCGGGCGCGGGCGCAGGCAGCAGCCGCTCGCAGATCGCCAGCAGCCGCGCGGTCGCACCGCGATGCTCCGCGCAGAACGAAACCCCGGCCGCTGACATCCTGGCGCGTGCCTGATCGTCGGCGAGCAGCCGGCGCGCGCAGGCGACGAGATCGCCGGCATCGCGCACGCCGAGCGCCGCGCCGCGGCGAATCGCCTCCTCTGCGGCTTGAGCGAAGTTGTAGGTCGAAGGCCCGATCAGGACCGGGGCGCCGGCAGCACAGGCTTCGATCAGGTTCTGCGCGCCGAAGGCGAGCAGGCTCCCGCCGATGAAAGCGAGGTCTGCCGCCGCGTAATAGGCGCCCATCTCGCCCAGGCTGTCGCCGAGGAAGAAATTGCAGTCGGGGGCAAGCGCCCGGTTCTCGCTGCGGCGGACAAACGCGAGGCCGCGGCGCTCAAGCAGCGCGGCGACCTCGTCGAAGCGCTGCGGGTGGCGCGGGACGATGGCGACGATCGCCCCGGGGAGCGCGCCACGGCCGAGCGCCTCGAGCAGCAGCGCCTCTTCGCCTTCGCGCGTGCTCGCCGCGAGCAGTACGCGCCGAGCGCCAAAGCCCCGGCGCAATTCGCGGGCAAGCTCCTCGGTGCCCGCTGCAGGCGCCATGTCGAACTTGAGGTTGCCGGTGACCTCGACCGATCTCGCGCCCAAGCGCTCCAGCCGCGCCGCATCCTCTTCGGTTTGCGCAGCGACGGCCGATATCCGCTCCAGGGCCGAACGCGCGAGCGGTGCGAGGCGCGCATAGCCGCGCGCCGATTTTTCCGACAAGCGCGCATTGGCCAGCAACAGCGGCACTCCCGCGAGCGCGCATTGGCGCACCAGGTTGGGCCAGATTTCGGTTTCCATGAGCACGCCCAGCCGCGGCCGGAAATGCTCAAGGAATCGCCGCACCGCAAACGGGTAGTCGTAGGGCAGATAGCCGAGGATGGCGCGCTCGCCAAAGAGCTGGCGGGCCGTGTCGCGGCCGGTTGCGGTCATCTGCGTGATTACGATTTCGCAATCGGGGTGACGCTCAAGCAGCGCGCGCGCGAGCGGCTCTGCTGCGCGCGTTTCGCCCATCGACACCGCGTGCAGCCAGATCACCGGCTTACTTGCGGCTTGCTGATAGCGGCCAAAACGCTCGCCGATGTCGCGGCGGTAGCCGGGCTCCTTTCTGCCGCGCCACCACAGGCGCGCGAGCACATAGGGCAGGAGCAGCCACAGGATGAGCGTATACCCCGCCCGCCACATCAAAGCACTCCAAGCTCGCGCAGCGCAGCGCTCACCTCCGCGACCTCGGGAACGCGCCCCGGAGCGCCGAGATTGCGCGCGCGCGGCGCGCCGTAGACGCCGGTCAGCGCCGGATCGGTGCCGCCGTAGATCGCGGCCACCGGAACGCCGAGCGCCGCAGCGAGGTGCGTAAGGCCGGTGTCCACGCCGATCACGGCCGATGCGCGGCTGAGCAGCGCCGCCAGCTCGTCGATCGGCATCCCCCCGGGCACCAGCGCGTCGCCGAGAAGCGAGGCGATCCTTGCGCTGCGGCGCCGCTCCTCTTCGCTTCCCCAGGGAAGCACGCAGCGCCGGCCGGCCGCTTCCAGTTCGCGCCCCAGGGCGACCCAGCGTTCTTCGGGCCAGAGCTTGTCGGCGCGGCTGGTCGAATGAAGCAGCACCGCAAAGCCTTCGCGCGCGGCCGTTGCCGCATCGATGCCGCAGCCCGCGCCCGCTTCGGCGCGATAGCCGAGAGCGCTCGCGGCCAGTGCCCGATTGCGCAACACGGCGTGCTGGTCGCGCTCCACATGATGGGTGACCTCGTAGAAGCGCGCGGCGAGCGCTTCGCGCGCGCTTGCCGCGTCGAAGCCGTGATGGCGGCCGCGGGCGATGCGCGCAAGCAGCGCGCTCTTGATCAACCCTTGCGTATCGATGACCGCGTCGTAGCGCTCCGAGCGGAACATCCGGCGCAGCACCGCGATTTCCGCCCAGGTCGCAGGGCCGAGGAGGCGCTGACGCCAGCGCCTGATCGCGACCGGAATCACCCGGCGGATGGCCGGATGCAGGCGCACGAGCGGCGCGTAGGCTTCCTCGACCGCCCAGTCGATGCAGGCGTCGGGAAAGCGCGCGCGAATGTCGGTTGCCACCGGCAGATTGTGCACCACGTCACCGAGCGAAGACGTCTTGACCAGGAGGACTTTGAGCATGAGCGCCCGCCGGTGCCTGTGCGCCCGGCGATTCGGGTTAGAATGCGGCTCGTAAAGGGTTGATTATAAACTGGTCCATGCCGCTTTCTGCCGTCATCATCACGCGCAATGCCGCCGCCCAGCTCGAGCCGTGTCTGGCGAGCGTTGGATTTGCCGATGAGATCGTGGTGGTGGATTCCGCCAGCACCGACGGCACGCAGGAGATCGCGCGCCGGCACGGCGCGCGCGTGATCGACCGGGATTGGCGCGGTTTCGGGCCGCAGAAGCAGTTTGCGGTGGAGGCCGCGGCGCACGACTGGGTGCTGTGCGTGGATGCCGACGAGCGCGTGAACGAGGCACTGCGTTCGAGCATCGCCGCCGAGCTCGCTCGCCCCCGCGCGCGCGCCTATGCGCTTTTGCGCCGCAACCGCTTTCTCGGCCGCTGGCTCAGGCACGGCGAGGGTTATCCGGATTGGGTGGTGCGCCTTTTCGACCGGCGCGCGGCGCGCTGGAGCGACGATCCGGTGCACGAGAAGGTGGTTTCGAACGCGCCAGCGGCCAGGCTTGCCGGCGAGCTGCTGCACGAATCGGCCGACACGCTGGAGCATTATCTCGAAAAGCAGAACCGCTACACCACGCTGCAGGCCGAGCGCCTGCGCGCCGAAGGCAGGCGGGCCGGAGCCTGGCATCTGGTCGTCTCGCCGCTCGCGCGGTTTTTCAAGTTCTATTTTCTGCGCCTCGGATTTCTCGACGGGGTTCCGGGACTGGTGCACGTTGCGATCGGCTGCATGAACAGCTTCTGCAAGTACGCCAAGCTGATCGAACGCCAGCGCACGGCCCAATGACCGTACTCGTCACCGGAGGCGCCGGGTTCATCGGCTCCAACTTCGTCCTCGACTGGTTGGGGACATCGGCCGAGGCGCTCCTCAACCTGGACAAGCTCACCTACGCGGGCAATCTGGCCAATCTGGCCAGTGTCCGCAGCGACCCGCGGCATCGCTTCGTTCAGGGCGACATCGGCGATCGGGCGCTTATCGAGCGGCTCCTTCGCGAGCACCGCCCGCGGGCGATCGTCAACTTTGCCGCCGAGAGCCACGTCGACCGTTCAATCCTGGGACCGGCCGAATTCATCGGCACCAATGTGGTCGGGACCTTTATCCTGCTCGAGGCGGCACGCGCCTATTGGAGCGCTCTGCCGGCGGGGGAAAAAGAGGCCTTTCGTTTCCTGCACGTTTCCACCGACGAGGTGTATGGGTCCCTCGGGCCCGAAGATCCCGCATTTTCCGAGAGCACGCCCTACGCTCCCAACAGCCCGTACGCCGCCTCGAAGGCCGGCTCCGACCATCTGGTTCGCGCTTATCACCACACCTACGGTCTGCCCACGCTGACCACCAACTGCTCGAACAACTACGGGCCGTACCAGTTCCCCGAGAAACTCATTCCCTTGATGATCCTGAACGCGCTCGCCGGGAAGCCTCTCCCGGTCTATGGCGATGGCGCCAACGTGCGCGACTGGCTCTATGTGGCCGATCACTGCCGCGCCGTGCGCCTGGTGCTCGAGCGCGGCCGGCCGGGGGAGGTCTACAACGTGGGCGGGGCAAGCGAGAAAAAGAACATCGACGTGGTGCGCGGCATCTGCGCGGCGCTCGATGAGCTGGCCCCGCGCGCTTCGGGCGCCTATGCGAGGCTGATCAGTTTCGTCGCCGATCGGCCGGGCCACGACCGGCGCTACGCCATCGACGCGGCCAAGATCCGGCGCGAGTTGGGCTGGGCGCCGCAGGAGAGCTTTGAGAGCGGCCTGCGCCGCACCGTCAACTGGTACCTCGAACACGGCGAGTGGGTGGCGAGCGTGCAGTCGGGCGAGTACCAGCGCTGGGTCGAGCTGAACTACGGAGCGAGAACGCAATGAAAGGGATCATCCTCGCCGGGGGCTCGGGCACCCGCCTCTATCCGGTCACGCATGCGGTCTCAAAGCAGCTCCTGCCGATCTACGACAAGCCGATGATTTACTATCCGCTCGCCACGCTCATGCTGGCCGGTATCCGCGAGATCCTCGTCATCTCCACGCCGCAGGACACGCCGCGCTTCGAGCAGTTGCTCGGGCTGGGCGCGCAATGGGGGCTTTCCTTTTCCTATGCGGTGCAGCCGCGCCCGGAAGGCATCGCGCAGGCGTTTCTGGTCGGCGAGCGCTTCGTCGAGGGCGGGTCCTGCGCGCTGGTGCTCGGGGACAACATCTTCTACGGCCATGAGCTGCAGGGCGACCTGCAAGAGGCCGCACGCAAGGAGGGTCGCGCGACCATCTTCGCCTACCAGGTCAAGGACCCGGAACGCTACGGCGTGGTCGAATTCGACGCGAGGGGGCGCGCGGTGAGCCTGGAGGAAAAACCGGCCCGGCCCAAGTCGCGCTACGCCGTCACCGGGCTCTATTTCTACGACCAGGACGTGGTGCGCATCGCCAAGGACCTGAAACCGTCCGCCCGCGGCGAGCTGGAGATCACCGATTTGAACCGGCGCTATCTCGAACTCGGGCGGCTGGACGTGGTGACGCTGGGCCGGGGCCACGCGTGGCTCGATACCGGCACCCACGATTCGCTCCTGGATGCGAGCGCCTTCATCCAGACCTTAGAGGCCCGCCAGGGCCTGAAGATCTGCTGCCCGGAGGAGATCGCCTGGCGCATGGGCTACATCACGGGCGCCGCGCTCGAGGCCC
>JACPRN010000208.1 GCA_016189945.1 Betaproteobacteria bacterium | reverse complement strand
TTTGTTGTCTTCCATGATTTTGTCCTCGTCGGTGGCGATTATGGCATAAACGGAGCATGACCGGATTGCGTTGACCTGTATATTCATACAGTAGCCGGGGAAACGCAAGCCCCGACCGAAAATCAACCACTTACGCCAGGGAAAGCGGCAGAAAGAATCAAGCGGTGGCGGACAGGCGCACCGGAATGCGCCGCGGGCCAAAGGCGGCCTTGAGATCGAAATGCTCGAAGCGCCCAGGGATCGCGCTCCCGCACCTTGAGCAACGGCCGTCGTCGCTCAGCCGATAGGCGAGCATACGATACCAGTCGCGCTCGATCACGACGCTGCCGCAATGCGGGCAGACGGTCGAACCGCCTTCAACATCGTGCACGTTGCCGGTGTAGACGTAATGCAGGCCCTCCTTCAGCGCGATGTTCCGCGCCCGCGTCAACGTCCGCGCCGGGGTGGGCGGCGTGTCCATCATTTTCCAGTCGGGATGGAAAGCCGAGAAGTGCAGCGGAACCTCCGGCCCGAGTTCGCGCATGATCCACTGGCACTCGGCCTCGATTTCGGCGTCGCTGTCGTTCTTTCCGGGAATGAGGAGCGTGGTGACTTCGAACCAGACGTCGGTCTCGTGCTTGAGGTAGGCCAAGGTATCGAGCACCGGCTGCAGGTGCGCGCCGGAAAGCTTGACGTAGAACTCTTCGGTAAATGCCTTCAGATCGACGTTGGCCGCATCCATCTTGGCGTAGAACTCGCGCCGCGGTTGCTCGTGAATGTAGCCGGCCGTGACCGCGACCGCCTTCACCCCGCGCGCACGGCAGCTATCCGCGACATCCATGGCGTACTCGGCGAAAATCACCGGATCGTTGTAGGTGAAGGCGACGCTCCGGCAACCGAGCTCCTCGGCGGCGCGCGCAATCGTCTCCGGGCTCGCCCGGTCGGCCAGCCGGTCGAAGTCGCGCGACTTGGAGATGTCCCAGTTCTGGCAGAACTTACAGGCCAGATTGCATCCTGCGGTGCCGAAGGAGAGCACGCTCGAGCCGGGATAGAAATGGTTGAGCGGTTTTTTCTCGATCGGATCGACGCAGAAGCCGGAAGAGCGGCCGTAGGTCGTGAGGATCATCTTGTCGCGCCAATCGCCCTCGCCGCGCATGCGCACGAAGCAGGCCCCGCGCTGGCCTTCGTGCAGCCGGCAGTCGCGCGGGCATAGGTCGCACTGCATCCGGCCGTCCTCGAGCACGTGCCACCAGCGCCCGATGTAGGGCTCGGTCCCCGCAGTTCTTTCCGGCGCGTTCATATGCAATACCCCTATTCGGGCCGCGTTTCGGACCACTTGAGCGCCCGGTAACGCATCACCTTGCAGCGCGAGGTGCCGAGCGATTTCGGGATTCCCGCCTTCTGCCTGAGCTGCGCCACGAACTGCTCGGGCTCGCGCAGGCTTTCCCAGACCTGCGGCAGGAAGGTTGCGCGCCGGCCTTCTGCATCGATGATGATGCCGTCTTCGCCGGGCTTCAACTGGCGCAGGAGGTCGCCGTGGTCCTCGAACAGGATGCGCCGCGTCGCCGACAGGAGCGACACCTCGATCTGCGTGCGGGCGAACTCCTCGCGAGCGAGCGGCGCAAAGCGCGGATCCTCAAGCGCGGCCGCGCACGCGTTGGCCATGATGTCCTCGCCGAGGGGCCGCCGGGACTCCAGCGAGCCGATGCACCCGCGCAGCGCGCCGTCGAGGGCGAGCGATACGAAACTGGCGCGCCATTCGCCCAACCACGGCTCCGCCGGAATCCGGGGCAGCGGACCAAAACCCAGGGCCGCCCCGATGGCGCCGCGCGCCAAGCCGAGCAGCCTGTTCCCGTGCGCCTCTCCGTATGCGCCGGTGCCGTCCTCGAAGGCAAACGCGCCATAGCCGACCACCCGGCCTCTGCCGCCCGCGGTATCGCCTGAATTGCGCAGATCGAGGAGGGAGGCGCGCAGTCCGCGCTGCTTGGCGGCGAGCAGCGCGCCGGCGAGCGGCGTCGCGCCGCAGGCCTGCTGGTGCGACACGCGCGAATCGAAGTCCAGGATCGCCTGCGCCGTGGCGCCATCGACGCGGCGCGCCTCCTCGTAGGCGAGATAATGCGACAGGTCCGAGCTGATCACGATCACGGTTTCCGGCCCGCCCCAGAGGCGATCGAGGACTTCGGCGACCTCGCCGGGGGCAGCCTCCCCCGCCACCAGCGGCAGCAGCGCGAACTCGCCCAGCACCGCCTGCAGAAACGGAAGCTGCACCTCAAGCGAATGCTCCATGGCGTGCGCGGCCGGCGCTTCGGCCACCTGCGCCAGACCGGCGATCGCCCGCGCCGCTTCGGCGTCGATGCGCACGCGCCCGAGCGGCGTGTCGAACGCCGCGGCCCCGGGGAGCGCCAGGCCGCGCACCGGCACCCGGTGGCAAGGTCCGAGCAGCACGACGCGCTTGACGATAGCGCGCGCAGGCCGCAGACGCTCATAGGCGCTCGCCGCCACCGCGCCGGAATAGATGTAGCCGGCGTGCGGGACCACCAGCATTTTGGGAAATCCGGGCGCGAGCTCCGTGCTTCCGGCCTCCTCGATCATGTCGGCAAGATCGCGCGCAAGCGATTCCCTGTCCGCCGGATAGAACATCCCCGCGACCGCCGGCGGGCGCACCTGATCCGACCGGTCCGATTCCTGTTTCATCGTTCCATCATAGGCCAGAGCGCCCGCCTTTCCCACTCCGCCGCTCGCGCCGGATGCGCCCCGGCGGCCGGCGCCCGTTCAGGATTCGAGCAGCTCGAGCACGCCCTGCAGGGCAGCGATCACCGACTGGCGCCGCACCGCTTCCCGGTCGCCGCTGAATCGGCGCGTGGAGCAGGTGATGGGCGCGCCTTTGCGCGCCCAGGCAAAGCACACCATGCCCACGGGTTTGTCGGCGCTGCCGCCGGTGGGGCCGGCCACCCCCGTAATCGCCAGCGCCAGGTCGGCCCGGCTGCGAGCGAGGGCCCCCGAAGCCATCTCGCGCGCGGTCTGTTCGCTCACGGCGCCGTGGCCGGCCAGCGTTTCGGGGGCGACCCCCAGCATTTCCGCCTTGGCCGAGTTCGAATAGGTGACAAATCCGCGCTCGAACCAATCTGAGCTGCCGGAAACCGAGGTGAGCGATTGCGCAACCCAGCCGCCGGTGCAGGATTCGGCCGTGGCGAGCATGAGGCCGCGCTCTTTCAGCCGCGCGCCGACCAGAGTCGCGAGGGTTGTCAGGGTGTCCGAAGTCATCCGAATCGCCGTCGACAAGATGCCACGACAGCCGCAGAAATCCGATGGCGCGACTCCCTCGGCAGCCGGGCGCTTGGCTCAGAAGAGTATCTGCTTGATGATCGCCATGAGCAACAGCGTGTAGAACGCGGCGGCGATATCGTCGGCCATCACGCCGAAGCCGCCCTTGAAGGCGCGCTCGAAGCTGCGGATCGGCGGCGGTTTCACCA
>JACPRN010000207.1 GCA_016189945.1 Betaproteobacteria bacterium | reverse complement strand
TCGACCGTGCTTTTCGCGAGGCTCCCCGTTACCAGGCCCGGGAAGGCGATCACGATCGCGACCATGATCACCTGGACGACGACAAAGGGCACCGCGCCCCAGTAGATCTGGCCGGTGGTGACCGGCGCCGTCAGCTTGCCGGTCAGCTTGTCGAGGTACTGCGCGCTGGGGGCCACGCTGCGCAAATAGAACAACGCGAAGCCGAACGGCGGGTGCAGGAACGAAGTCTGCATGTTGACCCCGAGCAGCACGCCGAACCAGATCAGGTCGATGCCGAGCTTGTCGGCGACCGGCCCCAGGAGCGGCACGATGATGAACGCCAGCTCGAAAAAATCGAGAAAGAACGCGAGCAGAAATACCAGAAGGTTGACCACGATCAGAAAACCGATCGGGCCACCGGGCAGGCCGGTGAGCAAGTGCTCCACCCACAGGTCGCCGTTTACGCCTCGGAAGGTAAGGCTGAATACGGTCGAGCCAACCAGGATGAAAATCACGAACGAGGTGAGCTTCGCGGTCGAGTTCATCGCCTGCCTGAGCAGCGACCAGCTTAGCCTGCGATTGATCAAAGCGAGCACCAGTGCGCCGGTGGCGCCCATCGCGCCGCCCTCGGTCGGCGTCGCAATGCCGAGGAGGATGGTACCGAGTACCAGGAAGATCAGCGCCAGCGGCGGGATCAGGACGAAGATCACGCGGCGCAGCAGCTTGAAACCTCGCAACACCCGCGCCTCGGGCGGCAGCGCCGGGGCTGCGCCGGGATGGAGCAGCGTCCTGCCGAGCACGTAGAGGACGTACATGCTGCTCAGCACCAGTCCCGGGATGATCGCCCCCGCGTACATGTCGCCCACCGACTTGCCGAGCTGGTCCGCAAGCACTATCAGCACGAGCGACGGCGGGATGATCTGTGCCAGCGTCCCCGAAGCGGCGATGACGCCGGCCGCCAGGCGCCGGTCGTAGCCGTAGCGCAGCATGATCGGCAGCGAAATCAGACCCATCGAGATCACCGAGGCGGCCACCACGCCGGTGGTCGCGGCGAGCAGCGCGCCGACGAACACCACCGCATAGGCCAAGCCGCCGCGCACCGGGCCGAACAACTGGCCGATGGTGTCGAGCAGGTCCTCCGCCATGCCGCTGCGCTCCAGGATCAGTCCCATGAAGGTGAAGAACGGCACCGCGAGCAGAGTATCGTTCGACAGGATGCCGAAGATGCGCTCGGGCAGCGCTCGGAACAACACCGGATGCAGGAGGCCGAGCTCGACGCCGAGGAAGCCGAACGACAGGCCGAGCGCGCCCAGGGCGAATGCGACCGGGTAGCCCAGCAGCAGAAACACGACCAGCGCCGCGAACATCAGCGGCGCCACGTTGGCGATGAGGAACTCGCTCATTTCCCTTCTACCTCGCCGCGTGCGATCACCATCTCCATCGGCACCTCGTGCTTCTCCGTCGGATCCGGGATCAGACCGCGCAGGAAGGCCACGCGCTTGATCAGTTCGGAGGCGCCCTGCAGCGAGAGCAGGAAAAAACCCGCGGGAACCATCGCCCGCACCGGCCAGCGAATCAGACCCCCTGCGCTGGCAGATACCTCGTTGCTGTTCCAGGCGTTCACGAATATCGGCCAGGACAACCAGGCGATGTAGGTCGCCATCGGCAGGAGGAAGAACAACGTACCGAAGATGTCGATCCAGGCGCGGGCGCGCCCCGAAAGCCGGCCCGTGATCACGTCGATGCGGATGTGCTCGTTGTGCAGCAGCGCATAGCCAGAACCGAGCAAGAACACCGCGGCAAACAGATACCACTGCAGTTCCAGCCAGGCGTTCGATGCGCGCTCGAGCGCATAGCGGGAGGTCGCATTGCCCGCGCTCACCAGCACCATGACGAGCACCAGCCAGTACACGGCCGTACCGACGCGTTCGTTCAGGGCGTCGATCAGCCGGGAAAAGGCAAGCAGCGACTTCATCTTTGCTTCCTCCGGAGCTCTCGATTAGCGCATGCCGCGGACGGCCCCGATTGTCCGCCACAAGCGCGCGCTTGGCAAAGCGCGGTCTTGCACGGTTGCATCGAATCCCGAATCGCGCTGCTTTACCCCGGGACCGGCCAAACGGTAAAATCCGCGCATTCTTTTCCTTCGGGTCGTTCCCGCTCCAGGATCGTGCTCCGCGTCCTACCCGTAGCGTGGCTGGTCCTGCTCTTGGCGGCGGCCGGCCCTGCGCCGGCGCAGGCGCCGGTAACGGTGAGCGCCAAGCGCTTCGGCGAAATCGCGCTTCATCCTCAGCGCAGCGCCGCGGCCGGCGCCGTGAGCGCCAACGAGAGCCGCGTCGCTGCCGAAGTGGCTGCGGTCATCGTCGAAATTCCGGTGGAAGTCGGGCAGGTGATCGCCAAGGGCGCGGTAGTGGCCAGGCTCGAGGCACGCGATTACGAACTCGCCGCGGAGCGCGCCAGGGCTGCGCTGCAATCTGCCCAGGCGCGGCTCGCGCTGGCCGAACAGCAGGAGCGGCGCGCGCGCGAGTTGTTCGCCAAGGGGTTCATCTCCAAGGACGCCCTGGCGCAGCGCGACACCGAGGTCGCGGTGCTTCGCGCCGAGGCCGACCTCAACGCAACCGCCCTGGCAAGCGCGCACCGCAATCTGGAAAAGTGCGTGATTCGCGCGCCGTTTCGCGCCGTGGTGAAGGTGCGCAGCGCCCAGGTCGGCGAGCTGGCGGCGGCGGGGACGCCGATCGCCACCCTGGTCGAAGACGGAAGAGTGGAGGTGTCGGCGGCGGTGCAGGCGACCGACGTTCGCTCCCTGCGCCAGGCGCAATCGGTCGATTTCGAGACCCAGGGCGCGCGCTATGCGGTGACGCTGCTGCGCGTCACCCCGGCGCTTGCGCGCGAATCACGCACCCAGGAGGCGCGCTTCGCTTTCCGCGGTGCCGCCGCGCTCTCCGGCGCCGAAGGCCGGATCGTCTGGCGCGATTCAGCGCCGCACGTGCCGCCCGAACTGCTGGTACGCCGCGAGGGGCGCCTGGGCGTTTTCGCGCTCAAGGGCGGGCGCGCGGAGTTCGTCGCGCTTCCCGAGGCGCAGGAAGGCCGCCCCGCCGCGCTCGCGCTCGGCCCCGATCGGCTCATCGTGACCGAGGGCCGGCACGCGCTGCGCCACGGACAGACGGCGACGGTCGCGAAGCAATGAGACCGCTTCGCGCCTTCCTCACCAACCATCCGCTGGCCAACGTCACTTTTGCGGTGGTGCTGCTGATCGGGTTTCTCGCCTATCAGCGCATGCCCCGCGAGCAGGACCCGGAAGTCAACTTCAACTGGGTCAGCATCGCCACTTTCCTGCCCGGGGCCTCCGCCGAGGACATCGAGCGGCTCGTCACCAAGCCGATCGAGGATGCGATTAAGCAGGTAGCCGACGTCCGCTTCGTGTCCTCGAGCAGCCGCGAAGGAGCTTCCTCGATCCTGGTGCGCTTTCGCGACCTGTCGGAACGCATGGTGGACAAGCGCGTCAACGACCTGCGGCGCGAGATCGAAAACAAGGCGAGGTCCGAGCTGCCTTCAGAGGCAAAGGACCCGCGCATCATGGAGATCACCACCTCGAACGGCTTCCCCACCGCGATGGTGCTGGTGGTGGGCGAAGCCGACGACGAGTCGCTGCGCTACAACGCGCGCACTGTCAAGGAAGACCTGGAGCGCATGAGCGGCGTGGACCAGGTCTTCGCCTCCGGAATGCACGACCCGGAGCTGCAGGTGGAGTTCGATCCGCAGCGGCTCGCTTCGCGCGGTTTGCGGGCTACCGACCTGGCCGATTCGGTGGGCGCGTTCTTTCGCGACACCTTCGCCGGCAAGGCGCGCTCAGGCGGCGAGGAATGGCTGGTGCGGGTGATCGGCACGAGCGAAGATCCCGGGCATCTCGCCCGCCTGCTGATCGCATCCGCAGCCAACCCCCGGGCCAAGGTCCCGCTGGAGGCGCTGGCGCGCGCCGAGCGCGGCCGCGCGCGCCCGGCGCGGCTGGTTTCCTACGAGGGGAAGCCCTCGGTCCTGCTCGCGGTGACCAAGAAGAGCTATACCAACACGCTGCAGTTGGTCGAGCGTATCAGCGGCTATCTCGAAGCGAAGAACCGGTTATTCGCCGGCTCGGGCCTGCGCCTGGTGCTTGCCGATGACCAGACCATCCCGACGCGCAACGCCATCGGCATCATGGAAAGGAACGCGCTGCAGGGCCTGGCGCTCGTGCTCGCGCTGGTGTGGGTGTTTCTCGGCACGCGGATGTCGATCCTGGTGAGCCTGGGAATCCCGTTTTCGCTCGCCGGAACTTTCGCGCTGCTCCACGCGAGCGGCTACACGCTCAATATCTCGGTGCTTCTCGGCGTAGTGATCGTGCTCGGCATGCTGGTCGATGATGCCGTGGTGGTGGTCGAAGCGATCTACTACCGCGTGCAGCGCGGCGCGGACGCTCTTTCCGCGGCGATCGAGTCGCTCAAGGAAGTGGCCGCGCCGGTTGCCTCCTCGGTCGCCACCACGGTGGCGGCGTTCCTGCCGCTGATGCTGCTCCCAGGGATCGTGGGCGAGTTCATGTTCGTGATCCCGTTCGTGGTGTCGGTCGCGCTCGCCATCAGCCTCGTCGAGGCGTTCTGGATGCTGCCCGCGCACGTGGTCGCGCTCAGGCTCGACCTGTCGCGGCCATCGCGGCTTCAGGCCTGGCGCCACGGCTACACCCACGCGCTGCGGGTGAAGTACTCGCAGGCGCTCATCCACGTCATGCGCCATCCCAAGCGCTATCTCGCCATTGGCGTCGCGCTCATGCTCGGGGCCGCGGCGGCGGTGGCGTCAGGGGCGGTGCGGATCCAGTTCTTCGCCTTCGACCCCATACGGCTGTTCTACGTCAACGTCGACATGCCCGCGGGGGCGCCGGTCGAGGCGACGCTTGCCGAAACCGAGCGCGTGGCCAAAGCGGTGCGCAAGCACTTGGTGCAAGGCGAGACGCGAGCGCTCACCGCCTATTCGGGGCTGAAATTCACCGACACGGAACCCCTCTACGGCGACGCCTACGGCCAGATCGCGGTGGCCCTCAACCCGCGGCGCGAGGACATGCGCGACGTGCCCGAGATCATCGACGCGATGCGCAAGGAGGTGGAATCCCTGTCCGGCCCGGGGCGCAAAACCTTCCTCATGCTCTCCGGCGGCCCGCCGCTCTCAAAGCCCGTGCGCGTCAGGGCGCGCGGTGACGAGTACGCCGAGCTGCGCGCTGCTGCCGATGCCGTGAAGGCCATCGTCACGCGCATTCCCGGCGCGCGCGATGTCGCCGACGACGACGTGCCGGGACAACCCGAACTGGTACTCGAGCTCGACCGCGAGGCGGTGCGCAACGCCGGACTCAACCCGGGGCAAGTGGCGCGCCTGGTGCGCCTGCACGTGGACGGCGAGATCGTCGCCGTAATGCGCGACCGGGGCGAGAAGCTCGAGGTGCGGGTGCGCCGGCAAGGGGTCGAGCGCGCCGACATCGGTTCGCTCCTTTCCGAACCCGTTGCCTTGCCCGGGGGCGCGACGACGACGCTCGCGGCGCTGGTGCGCGCCGAGACGCGTTCGGGCAAGGGCGTGATCAAGCACTACAACCTGCGCCGCTCGATCACCGTGGAGGCCGATCTGGTCAAGGAGCAGACCGACACGCTGGCGGCGAACAATTCGATCAAGGCCGAGTGGGAGGCAATCAAGGCGCGCTACCCGCAGGTGGATCTGGATTTCTCCGGCGAACTGGACGACATCCAGGAGAGCCTTGAGGCGATGAAATTCCTGTTCCTGCTCGGCGTGGGCCTCATCTACCTGATCCTTGCCGCCCAGTTCAGAAGCTACTGGCAGCCGCTGATGATTCTGGTCACCGTGCCGCTTGCCTTTACCGGGGTCACTTATGGATTGCTGCTCTCGCGCAATCCGCTGTCGCTCTATACGCTCTACGGCGTCATTGCGCTCACCGGCATCGCGGTCAACTCGGCGATCGTGCTGATCGACGCCGCGAACGAGCGCCTGCGCTCGGGGATGAGCGTCCTGCATGCCTCGATCTACGCCGCGCGGCGCCGCGTGGTGCCCATCATCATCACCAGCACCACCACCATCGGCGGGCTCCTGTCGCTCGCCCTCGGCCTGGGCGGAAGATCGCTCCTGTGGGGACCGGTGGCGGCGAGCATCGTGTGGGGACTCGGCTTCGCGACGGTGCTGACGCTGTTCGTGATTCCGCTCATCTATCGCCTGGCGATGCAGCGCTCGCGGCTCGCGCGGCGACTGAAAAAAGGGGCGAGGCTCGAATCTTGATTCGGAGGTGTTGATTTTGCCGTTAACCAATCTCCACGTTTTTGTGAAGTTGCTCGCAACTTCACAAAAACGTGGAGACGTATTGAAAAGCAAGATCTTCCCAACTTCGTTGATTCTCGGCCAGGAAGCAGCTACACCCGCCCGCGCCGGAAATCGCGCAGCATCTCGCGCGCGGCGTTGTGTCCGGGCAGCCCGGTTACCCCGCCCCCGGGGTGCGCACCCGATCCGCACAGATACAGCCCTTTGATCGGCGCGCGGTAATCGCCGTAGCCGAGCATCGGCCGCGCCGCCCAGAGCTGGTCGAGCGATAGCGCGCCGTGAAAGATGTCCCCCCCGGTGAGACCGAATTCGCGCTCCAGGTCGAGCGGCGTGAGCGTGCTGCGCGCGAGCACGGCTGCCTTGAAGTTGGGCGCGTAGCGCTCGACGGTGTCGATCACCACATCCGCCGCCTCCTCGCGCGCCTCGTCCCAGGAGCGGCCCTCCGGGAGCACCGGGGCGAAGTGCTGGCAGAAAAGGCTCGCGACGTGCGCCCCGCGCGGCGCAAGCGTCGTATCGACCGTGCTCGGGATCAGCATCTCGACGATCGGCGCGCGCGCCCAGCCCAGGGTGCGCGCGTCGAAATACGCCTGTTCCATGTAGCGAAGCGAGGGCGCCATGATGATCCCCGCGCCGTGGTGCGGCTGCGCCTGTGCGCCCGGCGCGCAGGCGAACTCGGGCAACTCGGCAAGCGCGACGTTCATGCGCAGCGTTCCCGAGGCGCACTTCCAGCGCGCCATGCGCTCGCGGAATTCGGGCTCGAGATGCTCTGCCGCGACTAACTCCAGATAGAGCATTTTCGGATTGACATTGGCCGCGACCGCGCGCGCGTCGATGTAGGTCCCGTCGGCCAGGGCGACGCCTGCGGCGCGCGCGCCGCGGACGCGCACCTCAGCCACGTGAGCGCCGGTCGAGATCTCCACGCCGCGCGCGAGCGCCTCCTTGGCCATCGCCTGCGTGATCGCGCCCATGCCGCCGATGGCGTGGCCCCAGGCGCCGCGCTTGCCGTTCACTTCGCCGAAGACGTGATGCAGCAGGACGTATGCGGTGTTGGGCGTATAGGGACTCGCGTAGTTGCCCACGATCGAGTCGAAGCCGAAGGCGGCCTTCACCGCGTCCGTTTCGAACCAGCCATCGAGCAGGTCGCCCGCGCTCTTGGTGAACAGGTCGAGCAGCTCGCGCCGCGTGGGCAAATCGATCCGATTGGCGACGCACCCGAGATTGAATGCCTCCACCAGGTCGGACCAGCCGCCGCGCGCAAGGGGGGGGGTCTCCAGGGCGAGCGCGCGCAGGGTGTCGGCGGCGCGCTCGATCATGCGCGTGTAGCCCGGTAGCCGCGCGGCGTCGCGCGCCGAAAAACGGGCGAGATCGCCTTGCGTTGCCGCCAGGTCGGGTCCCACGCGGAAGCTCCTGGGGGCCTCGCCCGCCTCCGAAAGGGGCAGAAAATTCGCCAGCGGGCGCTCGACGATCTTGAGCCCGTGGCGCGCGAGCCTAAGATCGGCGATCACTTTCGGATGCAGCAGGCTCACGGTATAGGCGGCCACCGAATTGCGGAAGCCCGGATGAAATTCGGCGCTTGTCGCGGCGCCGCCGACCACGTCGCGGCGCTCGAGCACGCGCACCTTGAGCCCGGCGCGCGCGAGATACGCGGCGCACACCAGGCCGTTGTGCCCGCCGCCGACGATGAGGACGTCGTACGCCATTTTCGCTCCAGGCCCAAGATCGAAGGAATTGTATAGCCACACGCGGCGCTTGCGCCGCGGGCGCCTGTCGTAATAGGATGCGCCCGGCCACCCCGCGATGAACAACAACCCCTCCGCGCCGCCAGCCGGCCCCAGACCCGTCCTCGACCTGAAGGACGCCACTGCGCTCGTGGTCGGCATCGTCGTCGGCGCCGGCATTTTCCAGCTCCCGGCCCTGATTGCCGCGAACACCGGGGACGGAAAGACGATGATGCTCGCCTGGTTGCTTGGCGGCGTGATCTCCCTGCTTGGCGCGCTTTGCTACGCGGAGCTTGCCACAGCACACCCGAATGCGGGCGGCGAATACCATTTCCTGCAGCGCGCCTACGGACTGGAAGTGGCGCGGCTGTTCGCTTGGGCGCGCATGACGGTGATCGCGAGCGGCGCGATCGCGAGCTTTGCCTTCGTGTTCGCCGACTACACCACGCAGCTCCTGCGGCTGGGCGAATACTCCTCTTCGGTCTGGGCGGCGCTGCTGATTCTCGCGCTCACCGGGATCAATATCGTCGGCCTCAAGGCAGGCAAGGCGACTCAGAACGTCCTAACCCTGATCCTGTGCGCAGGGCTGGTGCTGGTGACCGCGGCCGGGGTTCTCGTCCCCGCGCCCGACGCGGCCGCCGTGCAGCCCGTTTCCCCCCCAGGCGCGCTGCACCTTGCCATGGTGTTCGTGCTGTTCACCTACGGCGGATGGAACGACGCCGCCTACCTTTCGGCCGAAATCAAGAACGGCGAGCGCAACATAGTGCGCTCCCTGGTGTACGGATTGCTCGTCGTGACAGCGCTGTACATGCTGGTGAGCTCCGCCTACCTGGTGGGCCTCGGCATGACCGGACTCGCGAAATCGCCCGCGCCCGCGGCCGACCTGCTGCAGCGCGCTTGGGGAAAAGGCGGAGCGGCGCTCATCAGCGTGATCGTAGGCCTCGCGGCGATAACCTCGGCCAACGCTACCATGCTTACGGGAGCGCGTACCAACTACGCGCTCGGCAGGGACTGGCCGATGTTTCGCTGGCTCGGCCGCTGGCACGGCGCCCGCTCGGTGCCGATGAACGCCATGTTGCTGCAGGCCGCGATTGCGCTTGCTCTGGTCGTTCTGGGCACCTACACGCGCAAGGGATTCCAGACCATGGTGGAGTACACCGCGCCGGTGTTCTGGCTGTTCTTCTTTCTCGTGGGCATGTCGCTGTTCGTATTCCGCACCTGGGAAACGCAGACCCCGGGCCGCTTCCGTGTCCCCTATTATCCGTTCACTCCGCTCATCTTTTGCGGCGTGTGCGTGTACATGCTCTACTCGAGCCTCGCTTACACCGGGGCGGGCGCGCTGGTCGGGGTGGCCGTGCTTGCGGTGGGAGCGCTGCTGGTCATCGTCAGCCCCAGGCAAGCGGAATAAATTCGTTTTGACGATGTTCCCATGAACTGCGTGTGGCAGAAAGGAGAGAAGCAATGAAGGCAAGCTGGAATTGGCTCGGAGCCGCGCTGCTCGCGCTTGCGCTCGCGACCGCAGCCGGGCAAGCAAGCGCGCAAAAGCGCGCCGGGACCGAATTCGAGCCGCAGGTGGGGCAGGCGGGCAAGGACGTCATCTGGGTGCCGACGCCGCTCGAGGTCGTGGACAAGATGCTGACCATGACGCAGACCACGGCCAACGATTTTGTCGTCGATCTGGGCTCCGGCGACGGCCGCACCGTCATCCAGGCGGCGAAGAAATACGGCGCGCGGGCGCTTGGCATCGAATACAACCCCGACATGGTCACCGTGAGCAGCCGCGCGGCGCAGAAGGAAGGCGTCGCCGACAAGGTGAAGTTCATGAAGGCGGACATTTTCGAGACCGATTTCACCCAGGCCACGGTCATCACCCTGTATCTGCTGCCCGACCTCAACCTGAAGCTGCGGCCGAAGATCCTCGACATGAAGCCGGGAACGCGGGTGGCCTCGCACCAGTTCACCATGGGGGACTGGCAGCCCGACGAGACGGCGCACCTGGACAATCGGCAGGCGCTGTTCTGGATCGTTCCGGCCAAGGTCGGCGGTACCTGGCGGCTGCGCGGCGACGGCGTGGCGCAGGACACCGAGATGACGATCAAGCAGACGTTCCAACTGATCCAGGGGAACCTCAAGTCGAACACGCGCGAATTGCCGCTCACGGCGACCAACCTGCGCGGCAGTCAGATCAGCTTCAGCACCTACGAGGGCAGCGTGCGCCGCGATTACAGCGGCCGCGTCTCGGACAACGTCATGGAGGGCACGGTGCGCTCAGGCGGCGGCCCCGAGGGCAAGTGGCGGGCGACGCGGCAGTAGGATTTCATCGAAGTTCTCGCCGCGGCGACTGACCGGGGATCTTGTTCCGTCACTCAGGGTCAACGTTGAGCATTCCAGCGCGCGCCCGTGGACAGGATATCGCCCTTGATCTTGATCTTGTCCCGGAGCGAACCGATCAGGCTGGCCGCGTCCGTGCCGAGCGGAATCAGCTTGGCCACAGGTTTCCCCCGCTTGGTGATCACGATCCCGTCCGTGTCCACCTGGTCGATCAGCGCCAGGCACTGCTCCTTGAACTTCGCGGCTGATACTTGCTTCATGACCAAATTATACGACTGGTCATTTGAATTGGCCATATCGCCGCGGTCTCAGCGCCTACCAAATGTACTTCGGCTCGCCGAGCAGGTAGTTGATCGCGAGCATGACCACGATCACCGCGGCGACGATCCACATCGGATTGAGCCCTGAGGGCGCCGCCTCGGGAGCGGGCGCGGCCGGCGCTTTTTCGGCGGGGCCCGCAGCGGCTGCGGCGGGCGCCATCTTCTGCTTGAACTTGGCGAAGAACTCGTCGGCGGTCTTCATCGCCACGCCGTCGATCAGGCGCGAGCCGATTTGCGCGAGCTTTCCGCCGACGTTGGCCTTGGTGCTGTAGGCGAGTTTGGTCGCCGAACCTTCGGTCGAAAGATTCACCTGGGCGCTGCCCTTGGCGAAGCCCGCCGCCCCGCCCGATCCTTCGAAGGCGAGCGAATAGGAATTCGGGGGATTCAGGTCCGAAAGCGCCAGTTTCCCGGCGAATTTGGCTTTCACCGGGCCGACCGCGATGGTCAGCGCCACCTTGTATTCGGTATCGGTAACCCGCTCGATCGACTCGCATCCGGGTATGCAGGCTTTCAGGACCTCGGGGTCATTGAGTCCGCGCCAGACTTCGGCTTGCGCCACGGGGATCAGTTGCTCGCCTTTCATTTCCATATCGGTTGTTCTCCTTTCCGGGCCTCTATTTTCGCAGCATTTCTCCCCGCCGGCATGCGATGGCTTCTCTCGCCGAGCGGCGCGAGCGCGGAGAGCGCGCGCCCGAGGTCCTTCAGGCTCTCGATGTTGTGCACCGGAAGGAATGCGTCCACGTGCGGCAGCATGGCGCGGATTCCGGCCGGGCGCGCTTCGAACCCTTCGTAGCGCAGCAGCGGATTGAGCCAGATCAGCCTGCGGCAGCTCTTGTGCAGGCGTTCGGCCTCCAGCGCGAGTCCTTCGCCGACGTCGCGATCAAGGCCGTCTGAGATGAGCAGCACCGCCGCGTTCTGACCCAGCACCCGGCGCGACCAGCGCAGGTTGAACTGCTTCAGGCACGCCCCGATGCGCGTGCCGCCCGACCAGTCGGCGACCAGGTCGGCGACTTCGTTCATGGCGACGTCGATGTTGCGGTGGCGCAGGGCCCGCGTCACGTTGGTGAGCCGCGTTCCGAAAACGAAGGCGTGCACGCGGTCGTAATCGTTGGTGATCGCATGCAGGAAGTGCAAGAACATGCGCGAATAGCGGTTCATGCTGCCGGAGATGTCGCACAGCACCACGAGCGGCGGATGGCGCCGGCGCGGGGTGCGTTTTTTCAGCGGGATCGAGTGGCCGCCGTCGCGCAAGGACGTGCGCAGCGTCGCGCGCAGGTCGACGCGCGCGCCGTGGGGATCGGGGCGATAGCGGCGCGTGCAAATCTGCGGGATCGGCAGCCGCAGCGAGGCGATCAGCGCCTTCGCCTGCGCGATTTCTTCGAGTGTCATGGTCTCGAAGTCGGCGCGCTGGAGGATCTCGATCGCGGAGAAGGTGAGCGCGGAATCGAGATCGATTTCCGCGGGAGCATCATCGGCGCCGCGTTCCTCGCGCTGCGGTCCCGAGCGGAGCGCCTCGGATACGGCATTGCCCGCCTCCTCCTTTTCCTGCGACAGGCGGCTCGCGATCGCGGGCAGCATCATCGCCATCGCGCGCTCGAGCAGGCGCGGGTCGCGCCAGAAGATGTGGAAGGCCTGGTCGAATATCTGGAACTGCTCGTAGCGGTCGAGAAACACCGAAGCGAGCGTCCAGTAGAAGTCGTCGCGCCGCTCTATGCCCGTTACTTCGAGGGCGTGCATGGCATCGATCACCCGGTCGGGGCCGATCGGCAGGCCTGCCGTCCGAAGCACGCGCGCAAAGTGCATCACGTTTTCGGCGAGCTTGCCGGCGCTCTCCAGCTCGTTCATGGCGCGCCTTTGCGCTTGGAGGCGAGGGCGCACTCGCGCGCGAGCGCGCGCAATCGCGCCGAGGCCACCACCTCGCCGTGGTTCACGTAGGCCTCGTGGTTGCGCTCGACGTCCTCCAACCGGTACAGGTAGTTCACCATCATGCCCCCTGAGCGCGCCATGCCGGAGGCGGAAGTGTCGGCAAGCCAGTTGATGCGCTCGATGCTCGCGCCGTTGCCGAGGTGAAAGCGCGCCACCGGATCGAGCGGCTCGCGCGCGCGCTTGGCCCAGAGCAGATACCAGGCGCCAAGATACGTGAGGGGTTTGGCGAGCTTCGCCGCCGCTCCCGGCTGTTCGTGCCAGCCCGGCTCCTCGAGCAGCTCCAGTTGCTTCGCGAGCGACTCGCCTTCAGGCGTCTCGGCGATTTCCTTTTTCGCCGCGGCAAGCCAGGCGCTAAAACCCGGCAGCGGCGAGAGCGTGGCGAAAGTCTTGATGCGCGGAAACTCGCGCCCCAGGTCTTCGGCCACCTGCTTGATGAGGAAATTCCCGAACGAGATGCCGCGCAGTCCGTCCTGGCAGTTGGTGATCGAGTAGAAGATCGCGCAGTCGGCTCGCGCCGGATCGGCGAGCGGCGAATCGGCGTCGATGAGCGGCTGCACGCGCTGGCTCAGGCCCTGGGTGAGCGCCACCTCGATGAAGATGATCGGCTCCTCGGGCAGCGCCGGATGGAAGAACGCGAAGCAGCGCCGGTCCGCTTCGAGCCGGCGGCGAAGATCGCGCCAGCCCTGGATTTCATGCACCGCCTCGTAGGCGATGAGCTTTTCCAGCACCAGCGCCGAGGTGCGCCAGTCGATGCGCTCCAGGACGAGAAAGCCGCGGTTGAACCAGGAACTGAGCAAGTGGTACAAGTCGGCCTCGATGCCCGCCCAAGCGGGCTTGGAGGCAAGCTCCAGCAGCAGCCGCCGGCGCATGTCCACCAGCGCCGCGGTTCCGCCGGGGGCCATGTTGAGACGCCGAAACAGCTCGCGCCGCGGCGGCTCGACCGCGTTCTGCAGGCGCACAAGGTTGACCTCCGAGGGTTCCTCGCGATAGGTTTCCGCGGCGCGACCGATGGCTTCTGGGTCGGGTGAAAAATTTTCCGCCAGCAGGTCGAAGAAGCCCGAAATCGCCGGGCCCTCGAGCGCTTTGAACGCGTCCAGCGCCTCGCGTGCGAGCACCGCCGCGGAGGCTTCGCCGCGCCCGGAGACGAGCGCCTCGCACAGCGCGAGCGCTGTGCGCGTCTTGCGATCGGCCGCCAGCTTCTGGCGCCGGCCGCGGGCGCGCGCGACCGATCCCAGGAAGCGTCTGATCAGCGACGGGGACTTCACGTGGCTGTCTTCGCGTTCTTCCATCAGGCGGCGGCGATTTCGGCCTTCACCTCGGCGAGCAGGCGCTCGGCCTCGCTGCCGCGCACGCGGGCGATGTCGTCCTGGTACTTGAGCAGAGCGCCGAGCGTGTCGTTGACCGTTTGCGGGTCGAGCGCGAGTTTGTCCAGAGCGAGCAGCGCCTGCGACCAGTCGATAGTTTCGGCGACGCCAGGCAGCTTGAACAGGTCGATGGTCCGCAGCCGCTGCACGAAGGCGACCACTTCGCGCGAGAGCCGCGCGGCCGCGCCGGGGGCTTTTCGGCGCAGGATCTCCAGCTCGCGCGCGGCATCCGGATAATCGACCCAGTGGTACAAGCAGCGCCGCTTGATCGCGTCGTGAATTTCGCGCGTGCGGTTGGAGGTGATCACCACCACCGGCGGCTCCTTGGCGCGAAGGGTCCCCAGCTCGGGGATGGTCACCTGGAAGTCCGCCAGCACCTCGAGCAGGTACGCTTCGAAGGGCTCGTCGGTGCGGTCCAGCTCGTCGATCAGCAGCACTGGCGCCGCGCCCGGTTCGCCCTCGAGCGCCTGAAGTATCGGCCGGCGGATGAGGAACTTCTCGGAAAAAATGTCCTGCGCCAGGCGGTCGCGCCGGCGGCGGGCGGCCGCGCCGTCAGCGCCGGAAGGATCGGCGAATCCGGCCTGCCCGGCCTCGGCGAGCCGGATTTCCATCATCTGGCGCGAATAGTTCCACTCGTAGACCGCGTTGGCGATGTCGAGCCCCTCGTAGCACTGCAGGCGCACGAGCTTGCGCCCGAGGGTTGCGGCGAGCACTTTGGCGATTTCGGTCTTGCCCACGCCCGCCTCGCCCTCCAGGAACAGCGGCCGCTCCATGCGCAGGGCGAGAAAGACGGCGGTGGCGAGACTCCGCTCGGCCACGTAGTCCGCCTCGGCAAGCAAGGCGAGGGTGTCCTCGATCGAGGCAGGCAGGGGGGACTTCATGTGCTGATTATGCCAGCAATGAAGTCCTCCTTCCTCAAAACGCTGAAAGTCAGCGGGTGTGCAGCGCGGACTCCACCGCGCGCCTGGCCATCACGGTAATGAGGTGCGCGCGGTAGTCCGCTTTGGCGTGCAAGTCGCTGTTGAGGCCATCGGCGGATACCTTGATGCTTGCGACCGACTCGGGCGCGAACTTTGCCGCAAGCGCCTTTTCCATCTCCGCAACCCGAAATACGACTGGGGCTGCGCCGGTGACCGCGACGCGAACGCCAGAGCCGGTGTCGGCGACGAACACGCCGACGATGGCAAAGCGCGATGCCGGGTTCTTGAATTTCATGTACGCCGCGCGCTTCGGGACCGGAAACGCGACCGAGGTGATGACCTCGCCCGGCTCGAGCACCGTTTCGTACATGCCGGTGAAGAAATCGTCGGCTCCGATCTTGCGCTTGTTGGTGTTGACGGTTGCGGCGAGGCCCACCAGGCCCGCCGGATAATCGGCCGCCGGGTCGTTGTTGGCGATCGAGCCGCCGAGCGTGCCCATGTTGCGCACCTGGCGGTCGCCGATGGATTCGACGAGGGAAGCGAGCGCCGGAATCGCCTTTTTCACTTCGGCCGAGGCTGCGACCTCGGCGTGGCGCGTCATCGCGCCGATGGTCACAGTGTTCGCCGTGACTTTGATTCCCGCGAGTTCCTTGATCGCTCCGAGGTCCACCAGCTCTTCCGGGTGCGCCAGGCGCAGCTTCATCGCCGCGACCAGGCTCTGCCCGCCGGCAAGGAGCTTCGCATCCGGGTTCTTCGCCACCGCCCCGGAAGCGCCTGCCACCGATTTTGCGCGGTGATACTTGAATGCATACATGGCTTTTCTCCTACGCTGCTTTCGCCGCGCGCCACACGCGCTGCGGCGTGGCCGGCATTTCCAGGTCGCGAACGCCGAGCGCGTCGGTGATCGCGTTCATCAGCGCCGCCGGCGATCCGATCGCGCCCGCCTCGCCGCAGCCTTTCACGCCGAGCGGGTTGTGGGTGCACGCGGTCTCCTTGGTGCCCACCTTGAAGGAGGGCACGTCGTCGGCGTGCGGCAGTGCGTAGTCCTGGAACGAGCCCGAAATAAGCTGGCCCGACTCCGGATCGTAATAGCAGTTCTCGGTGAGCGCCTGGCCAATGCCTTGAGCGAGGCCCCCGTGGACCTGGCCCTCGACGATCATCGGGTTGATGACTTTGCCGAAGTCATCGACCGCGGTGAAGCCGACGATCTTGGTGAACCCGGTCTCCGGGTCCACCTCGACCTCGCACACGTAGCTGCCGGCGGGAAAGGTGAAGTTGGTCGGGTCATAGAAGGCGTTCTCGTTCAGTCCCGGCTCGAGCTTATCGAGCGGATAGTTGTGCGGCACGTAGGCCGAGAGCGCCACTTGAGCGAAGGGTACCTGCTTGTCGGTGCCGGCAACGCGAAATATCCCGTCCTTGAACTCGATGTCGGCGTCGGATGCCTCCAGCAGATGCGCGGCGATCTTCCTGCCCTTGGCGATGACCTTGTCCACCGCCTTCACGATCGCCGTGCCGCCGACGGCGATCGAGCGCGATCCGTAGGTACCCATGCCAAAGAGAATCTTTCCGGTGTCCCCGTGCACGATGTCCACGTCTTCCATGGGGATTCCGAGGCGCTCGGCCACCACCTGAGCAAAGGTCGTTTCGTGGCCCTGGCCGTGGCTGTGCGATCCGGTGAACACCGTCACCTTGCCGGTGGGGTGCACGCGCACCTCGCCCGCCTCGAATAGGCCCGCCCTCGCCCCCAGAGAACCGGCGACGTTCGAGGGCGCGATGCCGCAGGCTTCGATGTAACAGGCGTAGCCGAGCCCGCGCAGCTTGCCGCGCCTTGCGGCCTCGGCCTTGCGCGCGGGAAACCCTGCGACATCGGCCAGTTTCATCGCTTCGGCGAGCGTCGCCTCGTAGTTGCCGGTGTCGTAGGCGAGCGCTACCGGCGTCTGGTAGGGGAAGCTCTTGATGAAATTGCGCCGGCGGATTTCGGCGGGATCAATCTTCATTTCGCGCGCCGCCTGCTCGACGATGCGCTCGACCACATAGGTCGCCTCGGGACGCCCGGCGCCGCGGTAGGCGTCCACCGGCGCGGTGTTGGTGAACACCGCGGTCACCTCGCAATAGATGGCGGGCGTGGTGTACTGCCCGGCAAGCAGCGTGGCGTAGAGAATGGTCGGAACGGCCGAGGCAAAGGTCGAAAGGTAGGCGCCCAGATTCGCGGTCGTCGTGACGCGCAGGGCGAGAAACTTGCCCTCGCGGTCCAAGGCCAGCTCCGCCTTGGTCAGGTGATCGCGGCCGTGCGCATCGGACTGGAACGACTCGGTGCGCTCGGCGGTCCACTTGACCGGGCGGTTGACCTGTTTCGCCGCCCAGGTGCACACCACGTCCTCGGC
>JACPRN010000206.1 GCA_016189945.1 Betaproteobacteria bacterium | reverse complement strand
CTGATCCAGTATTTGCCCGAAAGCATGTAGGCGAAGCCGTTTGCGATCAGCAGCCCGAGCGAGGGCTCGCTGATGGGCAGCCCCAGGCCGAGAAAGGAGAGCGTCGCCTCGAGCGAAATCGCCGCGGCGACTTGCACCGCGGCGACCACCATGAGCGGGGGCAGGCAGTTCGGAAGCAGATGCCGGAACATGATGCGCGCGGGCGAAAGGGCAAGGCCGGCTGCCGCTTCAATGTATTCCTTTCCGCGCTCGGCCAGCGCCGCGCCGCGCACGGTGCGCGCGTAGTAGGCCCACTGCACCGCGACCAGGGCGAGAATGATCTTGTCCAGGCCTTGCCCGAGCACCGCGAGCAGGATCAGGGCGATCAGGATCGACGGAAAGGAAAGCTGAATGTCCGCGAGGCGCATGATCAGCGTGTCGAGGAGGCCGCCGAAGTAGGCGGCGCAAAGCCCCAGCGCGATGCCGATCGCGAGCGCCGCCAGGGTGCTCGCGACACCGACGATCATGCTTGTGCGCAGGCCGTAGAAGATCGCCGAGAGCATGTCGCGGCCCTGGTCGTCCGTTCCCAGCCAATAGATCGCGCCCGCGGGCGAGCGGCTCCCCGGCGGCAGGCGCGAATCCGTCACGTCGAGCTGCGCGAGGTCGTAAGGGTTCTGCGGCGAGACGAGCGGCGCGAGGACGGCGATCGCGAGCATCAGGGCAAGAGCCCAGAGCCCGGCGAGCGCGATGCGGCTCGCGGCGAAATCCGAGACCAGGCGGCGAAAGGGCGTGTCCTCGGCGTTCATATCATGTCAGCCCGCGCGCGCTTCGCCCAGGCGCACGCGCGGGTCGAGCGCCGAGTAGAGCACATCGACTGCGAGATTGATGAGGACAAAGAACATGACGATCACGCACAGGTAGGCGACAATCACCGGGCGGTCGAGCGCGTTGATCGATTCGACCAGCAGCTTGCCCATGCCGGGCCAGGCGAATACCGACTCGGTGACGATGGCAAAAGCAATCACCGATCCGAACTCCAGGCCGATCACGGTCACGATCGGGATGAGGATGTTCTTGAGCACGTGAACGAACACCACGCGCGCATCCGAGAGGCCCTTGGCGCGCGCGAACTTGACGTAGTCCTGCACGAGCGCTTCGCGGGTGCCTGCGCGGGTGAGGCGGATGATGAGCGAGAGCTTGAACAGGGCGAGATTCGCCGCCGGAAGCGCAAGGTGCGCGAGCCCTTCCCAGGACAGGAAGCTCACCGCGATGCCGAAGACCTCCCGGGTCGGACCGCGGCCGCCGGAGGGCAGCCATCCGAGGTAGACCGAGAACACCATGATCAGCATCAGCCCGACCCAAAAGGTCGGCAGTGAAAAGCCGAGGATCGATCCGGTCATGATCGTCTTCCCGGCGATCGATTCGCGCTTCAGCCCCGCCCACAGTCCGAGCGGAATCCCGAAGACGATGGCGATCGCCATGGCCGCCCCTGCCAGTTCCAGGGTCGCAGGCATGCGCTCGAGGATGAGCTGGATCGCCGGGACGTTGAACGCAAAAGACCTGCCCAAGTCGCCCAGCACCGCCTGGCGCAGGAATATCCAGTACTGCTGCGCAAGCGGCAGGTCGAGTCCGAGCGCACGCGTCGCGCGCTCGATTTCGGCCTGGTCGGCCTGCGGGTTGACCAGGATATCGATCGGGTTCCCGATCGCGTAGACACCGGCGAAAACCAGCAGCGACATGAACAAGAGCACCACCACGCTCTGCATCAGCCGGCGGATGAGGTAGGCGAGCACGCGAGGGTCTCAGTGCGAGCTCAGCGCCCGCGCACGTGGTGAGCGAAGGTGTATTCGTCGGTGCGGGCGGTGTAGGCGAGCCCCTTGCGCATGGCCCAGAGCGCAACCTGGTGGTGCAGCGGAATGACGGCGAGGTCTTTCATCGCGACGCCCATCGCTTCACGCGCCAGGGCCTCGCGCTTTTTCTCGTCCACGCTCGAGAAAGCGCGCTCGAGCAGCGCATCGACGCGCGGATTGGAATAGCGCGACCAGTTCCAGGCGCCGAACCCCTTCTGCGCGTCCGCTGTCGCCACCAGCGCGCGCAGCGCGAGATCGCCCGAAAACGATCCCCAGCCGAGCATCGCGAAGGCGAAAGCGCCGCCGCGCGCCTTCGACAGGTAGACGTTTACCGGCATGGTCTCGATGCGCGCGCTGATGCCCGCGCGCGCGAGCATCTGCGCCACCGCCTGCGCGATTTGCTCGTCGTTCACGTAGCGGTTGTTGGGCGCAGCGAGCGTGAACGCAAAACCCGCCGGATAACCCGCTTCGGCAAGGAGTTTCTTCGCCCCCTCGGGATCGAAACGCTCGGCCTTGAGGTCCGGATCATGGCCGAAGACCGGGGGCGAGACCAGATTGCCCGCCGGCAGCGCCGCCCCGTCCATGACGCGCTCGACGATCGCCTGCCGGTTGATCGCCTTCGATAGCGCAAGTCGCACCCGCGGGTCGCGAAACGGATTGGCGGCGAGCGGCTTGCCCGCCTTGTCGGCAATCGTGGGCGGCTGCGCGCGCCCCTGATCGAGATGAAAGAAAATCGTGCGCCAGGAGACTTTTTGCTCGATGCGCAGCCCGCCATGGGCGCGAATGCGCGCGAGGTCGGCGGTCGGGATCTGCTCGATCAGGTCGAGGTCGCCCGAAAGCAGCGCCGCGAGCCGCGCCGGGTCGTTGGGCATGATGCGGAAGGTGACGCGATCCCAGGCGGGCCGCGCTTCCTTGTTCCAGTAAGCGTCGTTGCGTGCCAGCTCGACGCGGTCGCCGCGCGCAAAGCGCACGAACCGGAACGGCCCGGTGCCGACCATGGCGCGTCCGCTGTTGAAGTCCTCGGTCGCCGCGTTGGCCGCCGCGCGGCGCGAGACGATGAAGACGGAATTCAAGTCCGGGGGGACCATGGCGTAGGGCGTGGCGGTCTTCAGCCGCAGAGTATGCGCATCGACCACCTCGCGCCCGACGATGCGCTGCACGAAGCTGGCGAACTGGCCATTGGGAACCCGTGCGGCGCGCTCAAGCGAAAACACCGCGTCGTCGGCGGTGAAATCGGATCCGTCGTGGAACTTGACGCCCTTCCTGAGGCGAAATTCCCAGGTGGTGGGGTCCACGGCGCGCCAGGACAGGGCGAGCCCCGGGACGAGGCGCGTGTTTTCGTCGACGTTCACCAAGGCGTCGAATACGTGCCAGCCGATGTTGTTGTTCGCGGTGATGTTCTGGTGGTGCGGATCGACCGAGGTGACGTCGGAGGCCATGCCGATGCGAAGCTCCGCGGCCTGCACCGGGCACAGCGCGGCGGCCAAGAGGAGAAACAATTGGATTCGAAACGGCGCGATCATGGCTGGTTAAAGTGTCGATTATAGGTTGATCGGCTCTTTCGGCCCGCCGGCCACGAGCGTGTACCACATGAGGCGGTAAGCCGATTCGAGCGCGCGAGTGAATTTCGCGTAATCCGCAAGGGGCGAGGCGAGAAAGCGCGAGCGCAGGGTGCGGCGCAGCTCTGCCAGCCGCGCCGAATCGCGCGCCAGCGCGCAGGCGATGTCGACGTAGGCGCTCTCGTCCAGCGCGACCAAATCGCCCAGGCCGAGGTTGGCGAGCATGCTCGCGGTCTGGCGTCCGGCGACCAGCTCCTGTTCGAACGTCACGACCGGTATGCCCATCCACAGCGCCTCGAAGCTGGTCATGCCGCCGCAAAACGGGAAGGGATCGAGGGCGATGTCGATGGCATGATAAGCGAGCGCCGCCTGCTCGATGGGAACGAACGGCCGCAGTTCCAGGCGATCCGCGGGGATGCCGCAGCGCACGGCGTGGTTTAAAAAGCGCTCGCGGTTGGCCGAATCGTTGAGCGCGCCCGCCTGCAGATACAGGAGCGAGCCCGGCACCGCTGCGAGGATCTTCGACCACAGCGCGAGCACGCGCGGTCCCACTTTGGCGAGATTGTTGCAGCAGCCGAAAGTCACCCGGCCGCTCGCACCCGAGGGCGGCTCGTTCGCCTCCGGCATGGCGAGCGTCGGCTGAAAGCAAAAGCGGGTATCGGGCAGGCGCACCAGCTTCTCGGTGAAGTAGCGGTCCTGGCCCGGGGGCGAGGAATGGCGGTCGGTGACGAAATAATCGATGGCCTCCACCCCGGTCGAGGCGAAATAGCCCAGCCAGCTCACTTGCAGCGGCGCGGGCCTGCGCGCCAGCGCAAGCAGCCTCTGATACGAGGTGTGGCCGGACAAGTCGGCGAGAATGTCGATGCCGTCCGCCTCGATCTGGCGCGCAAGCTCGGCATCGGCGAGAGATGCGACTTGGCGCCAATGATGCGAGGCGCGGCACACCCGCTCGGTCACGGCGTCCGCGCCGGGAAAATTGTGATAACAGAAGATTTCGACCGCCTGCGGGTCGTGGCGCTCGATGAGCGGGAGAAAAAGCGCCGTCACCGGGTGGCGGCGGAAATCGGGCGACAGGTAGCCCACGCGCAGCCGCCGCTCGCGATCCGGCGCGCGCACGCGTACCGGCGCGCGCGGGGCATAACGAGCGGCGTAGCGCTCGCTCCAGCGCCGGTGCTCGTCGAGGAGCGCCTGCGGCGGGCAGTTCTCGTCGTAGATGAGGCCGGAGGCGATGGCCGAGGCGATATTGGCGTCTTCGGGATCGAGGGCGAGCGCCGCGCGGTAGCAGCGCACCGCCTCGTCCATGCGCCCGAGCCGATTGTGGCAGTTGCCCATGCCCCAGTGGGCCGGCGCCGCCTCGGGCCGCGCCTCGATCACCCCGCGATAATGATCGAGCGCTTCGCTGAAGCGCTCGCGGCACTCGAGCGCATGCGCAAGCGCGATCCGGGAGGCGGTCGGGTCCGCGCCAAGCTGCCAGTGTTCGGCGAGCAGGCCGATCGCCTCGTCGTAGAGCTGCGCCTTGCCCTGTTCCCGGTCGGACTGCGCGACGAGCGCGCGCGCAAGCTCATGGCGGGCCGCTTCGCTCGCAGGTTCAAGCGCGAGCGCGCGCCGGAACGCCGCCGCGGCCGCGGCATCGCGGCCGCGTGCGGCCTCGGCCTGGCCGAGATTGAAGCAGAAATCGAAACGCTCAGGTCCAATCTCGAGAGCGCGCGAAAATGCCGCCGCCGCCTCCTCGTGCTCGCCGAGGGCGGTGAGCACGTTTCCCAGATTGAAGTGAAAGAGCGCCGTCGCGGAATCGATCGCGATCGCACGGCGGATGTGCGCGAGCGCCGCGGCCTGATCGCCGCGCTGGTGGGCAATCAACCCCATCAGGTGCCGCGCGTCGGCGTTGCGATCGTCGCGCGCGAGGATCGCCTTGTAGCCGCGCTCCGCCTCGTCGAGGCGGCCGGCTTCATGCGCGGCGAGCGCCTCCTCCAGGGCCGCCGCAGTGCTTTCGGTGCCGGCGGCGCCAAGCGCGCTGCGGAGGCGGTTGAGGAGGGACATCAGTCGGTCATCGGGGAAATGTTGACGAACGTGGCCAAGATTTGGCCTTTAATAGGTCTCCGCATTTTTGTGAAGTTGCGATTTCGCAACTTCACAAAAATGCGGAGATGGAATAACGGCAAGAGCAACAGCGTTGCTGATTCGGGCTCGTCTGATTTGGGAAACTGATTCAACGAGGTCTACGCCCGGGTATGCGCCGCGATGACCTGCAGAAGCTGCGCGAATACCTTGGGATTGCCGCTCACGATATCGCCCGATTGCAGATAGCCCGACTCGCCGTCGAAATCGGACACCAGACCGCCGGCTTCCTGGACAAGGAGCGACCCGGCGGCCATGTCCCAGGGCGAGAGGCCGATTTCCCAGAAGCCGTCGAGGCGTCCCGCCGCCACATAAGCGAGATCGAGCGCGGCGGCGCCGGCGCGGCGCACTCCGGCGCACTTGGGCGTCACCTCCCGCAGCATCGCCAGGTAGCGGTCCAGCCCCGCAAGATCGCGAAATGGAAACCCCGTGCCGATCAGCGCGTCGCGCATGGAAGCGCGACCGGAGACGCGCAGGCGCCGGTCGTTGAGAAAAGCCCCGCGGCCGCGGCTGGCGGTGAACAGCTCGTTCGCCGCCGGGTCGTAGACGACCGCCTGCGTCATGATCCCCCGGTGCTGCAGGCCGATCGACACCGCGTATTGGGGAAAGCCATGGATGAAGTTGGTCGTGCCGTCCAGCGGATCGATGATCCAGGTGTAATCGGACTTGCCCGATTTGCCGCCTCCGGAGAGGCCCGATTCCTCTGCTAGAATCGCGTGGTCCGGGTAGGCGCGCGAGAGCACGTCGATGATCGCTTGTTCCGCTTCCCTGTCCGCCGCGGTGACGAAATCGTTGTGGCGCTTGCGCGCGATGGCGAGCACTTCCAGGTCGCGCGCGGCGCGGTTGATGACCGAGCCGGCCCGGCGCGCGGCTTTCACCGCAATCGTGAGCATCGGGTGCATGTGGGTTCGGAAAGAGCGGTGAAATTCGAGCGCGCTACATTTTAGTATGAACGACATCGCGCCGCTGTCGCGAATTCGGGTCGTCCTCGCCCAACCCTCGCACCCGGGCAACATCGGCGCCGCGGCCCGTGCGATGAAGACGATGGGCCTCGATCGGCTCTATCTGGTCCGCCCGCTGCGCTTCCCTGATCCGCAGGCCCGGGCGATGTCGGCAAACGCGCTCGACGTGCTGGAGCGCGCCGTGATCTGCGCCACGCTCGATGAAGCGCTCGCCGGCACTGCGATCCAGATCGCTTTCAGCGCGCGCACGCGCGAGCTTTCGCATCCGGCCCTCGATGCGCGCGCGGCCGCCGCGGAGGCGATCGACTGCGCCGCCGCGCAGGAGGCCGCCCTGGTTTTCGGCAGCGAGGACGCAGGACTCGCGAACGAAGAGGTGCTGCGCTGCAACCGCCTCGCGCACATTCCCGCGGACCCCTCCTGCTCGTCGCTCAACCTGGCTGCCGCCGTGCAGGTGGCGGCCTACGAGATACGGCTCGCGGCGCTCGCTCGCCGAGCGCCCGGCGCCCATTGCGCAGCGGTCCCGGAGCTTGCGCGCCATGAGGACGTGGAAAATTTCTACGTCCATCTGGAACAGAGCCTGATCGCCAGCGGGTTTCTCAATCCGCGCTACCCGCGCCGGCTCATGGAGCGGTTGCGGCGGTTGTTCAGCCGTACCCAGCTCGAGAAAGACGAGGTCAGCATCCTGCGCGGCATGCTCTCGCGCTGGGACAGCCGGCGGCGACCCGACGGCGATAATAGTTGACTCGACTACTCGGATTTAGGATAATGTAGGCCCGTAAACCAGAGCATTCCCTTATGTTCAAGCAGATTTATGTTCAAGCAGATTCGTGAGGACATCGCCAGCGTCTTCGAGCGCGATCCTGCGGCGCGAAACACCTGGGAGGTCATCACCTGTTATCCCGGGTTCCACGCGTTGCTGGTGCACCGTTTTGCCCACTGGCTCTGGACCATCCGATTGCGCTGGCTGGGGAGGCTGGTGTCGCACTTCGGCCGTTTCATGACCGGAATCGAGATTCACCCCGGCGCAGTCATCGGCCGCCGCTTCTTCATCGATCATGGAATGGGCGTAGTGATCGGGGAAACCGCCGAGATCGGCGACGACTGCACCCTCTACCACGGAGTCACCCTGGGCGGCACGAGTTGGAACAAGGGCAAGCGCCACCCGACGCTCGGGCGGGGCGTGGTGATCGGCGCCGGCGCCAAAGTCCTCGGTCCGATCTTCGTCGGCGACGGCGCCCGGATCGGCTCCAACGCCGTGGTGGTGAAGGACGTTCCGCCGGGGGCCACGGCGGTGGGCATTCCGGCGCGGATCATCGTCGGCGAGCAGGACAAGGCGCGCGAAGAGAAGGCTGCCAAACTCGGCTTTTCCGCCTACGCGGTTACGCGGGACGACGATCCGGTATC
Organism: Betaproteobacteria bacterium; assembly: GCA_016189945.1. GTDB lineage: Bacteria > Pseudomonadota > Gammaproteobacteria > Burkholderiales > SG8-39 > JACQTO01. Next base: position 1,957 of record JACPRN010000206.1, on the reverse strand, counting down.
GAAAGCGTTGCAGGGACTTCTGGATCATTCCCTGGAAACGGACCAGCGGATCGATGCCGCGCTGCGGGAAATCGAGGAGTTGAAACGCCGGCTCCGGGAAGGCGAGCCGACGCCCCCGTCGGTGAGGAGAGCCGAGCCCCGCGTGGTCAAGAGATAAGGCAGCCGAAAATAATAGTTGACTGGAAAGCTCGGGTTCAATATACTTGACACGAATGCTCAGGAATCCAGGAGGGAACCCATGAGACTGACCACCAAAGGACGCTTCACCGTAACCGCAATGCTGGATATCGCCATGCGCCACGGCCACGGGCCGGTGACCCTGGCGGGCATCAGCCGCCGCCAGGAGATTTCGCTTTCCTACCTGGAGCAGCTTTTCGGCAGGCTGCGCCGGCATAACCTGGTCGACAGCGTGCGCGGACCCGGCGGCGGCTATACGCTCGCGCGCGACCTGGACAAGATTTCGGTTGCCGAGATCATCTCCGCGGTCGATGAGCCGCTCGATGCGACCCAATGCGGCGGATTGGAAAATTGCCAGGATGAGCATCGCTGCATGACGCACGAACTGTGGGCGACGCTCAACGACAAGATCTACGAATATCTGGATTCGGTGACGCTGGCCGATCTGGTCGCGACGCAGCGCGCGCGGCTCGAGCAGAAGCGCTTCGACGTGCTCAGGGACAAGCGCCCGGACAGCAAGGAAGTCTCGGTATCGGCCTGAAGCGGCTCCAGGGACGGGGACCGGCTGCGCGGCGCAGCCGGAAGGGAAGGGAACGGAACGAACAGGCGAACATGAAGCTACCGATCTATCTCGACTATTCGGCGACCACGCCCGTGGACCCGCGCGTGGCGGCGAAGATGATTCCGTACCTGACGGAAAAATTCGGCAATCCGGCCAGCCGCTCGCATGCCTACGGGTGGGAGGCGGAGAGGGCGGTCGAGGAGGCGCGCGCTCATGTGGCGGCGCTGTTCAACGCCGATGCGAAGGAGATCATCTGGACCTCCGGAGCGACCGAAGGCGACAACCTCGCCATCAAGGGGGCGGCGTATTTCTACCAGGGCAAGGGCAAGCACATCATCACCGTCAAGACCGAGCACAAGGCGGTGCTCGATACGGTGCGGGAACTCGAGCGCCAGGGGTTCGAAGCGACCTATCTCGATCCGGAGCCGAACGGGCTGATCGACCTGGAAAAATTCAAGGCGGCGCTGCGCCCGGACACGATCCTCGTGTCGGTCATGTACGTGAACAACGAGATCGGCGTCATCCAGCCGATCGCCGAGATCGGCGAGATCTGCCGCAGCCGCGGCATCATTTTCCACTGCGATGCAGTGCAGGCCGCGGGCAAGGTTCCCATCGATTTGGCCAGGCTCAAGATCGACCTGATGACGGTGACCGCGCACAAGGTCTATGGCCCGAAAGGCATCGGCGCGCTGTACGTGCGCAAGCGCCCGCGCGTACGCATCGAGGCGCAGATTCACGGCGGCGGCCACGAGCGCGGCATGCGCTCAGGCACCCTCGCCACGCACCAGATCGTCGGCATGGGCGAGGCGTTCCGCATCGCGCGCGAGGAAATGGCGGCCGAGAACGAGCGCCTTCGCGGCCTGCGCGACCGGCTGCTCAAGGGCTTGAGCGAGATCGAGGAAGTCTACGTCAACGGCGACATGGAGCAGCGCGTCTCGAGCAACTTGAACATGAGCTTCAATTTCGTCGAGGGCGAATCGCTGATGATGGCGATCAAGGACGTCGCGGTCTCTTCGGGTTCGGCGTGCACTTCGGCCTCCCTCGAGCCCTCGTTCGTGCTGCGGGCCCTCGGGTTGTCGGACGAACTCGCGCACAGCTCGATACGGTTCACGCTCGGGCGTTTCAACACCGAAGAGGAAATCGACTACACGGTCGAGCTGTTCAAGAGCAAGGTGGCAAAACTGCGCGAGCTCTCGCCGCTGTGGGAGATGCACAACG
>JACPRN010000200.1 GCA_016189945.1 Betaproteobacteria bacterium | reverse complement strand
GTACTGCCGCGTCGCGACCATGCTGGCGGAGCGCATCGGGCTATCGCATCTCGTGAATTATCGACAGGGCGATGCGCTCAACCTACCGTTCCCGGACGGGGCTTTCGACGTGGTCTGGAGCCAACATGTCGCGATGAACATCCCCGACAAGGCGGCGCTGTATTGCGAGATGCATCGCGTGCTCAAGCCCGGCGGGGCGCTTGCGATCTACGACATCCTCGCCGGCCCCGCAGGCCCAGTCCTCTTTCCGGTCCCCTGGGCACGCTTGCCCGAGACGAGCTTCCTGGTTACCCCGGAGGAGCTCCGAGAGCTTCTCGAGCAAGGCAGCTTTGAGATCTCGAGCTGGACGGATACGACGCCCGCCGCCCGAGATTGGTTCGCAAGCTTGGCCAAGAAAATTCAGCAGCGTGGTCTTCCGCCGCTTGGCCTGCACCTGCTCTTGGGGCCCGATTTCCAGGCCATGGCTCAGAACCAAAAGCGAAATCTCGAGGAAGGCCGCATAGTTCTTGCCCAGGTCGTCGGAAGGAAGTGACGGATACACAGGCCCCGCGTGTCAAGGTGGCATAACCAAGCCGGCGCGAGGCATGAGGCTCGCGATCTGATGCAACGACGGCGTCGCGCTCTTTTGCTGTGCAAGTACCTTATGCCGGCCTGACGGAGCGGCTAGCGCCGCCTGCGTCTTGGCGAGGGCTCGGTTCCGAGCATGCGCTTCGCGAAGCCCCTGTAATCCCTCGCGAACGCCGGGACCAGAGTCGCTGCGAGCCTCAGGTTCTTGGCCACGTCGGCGCGCCTCAGGTTCAGCGCGTACTTGTGGCGAACGACGTGGCGGAATCTCCGCACTTCGTGCATCAGTTCCAGAGTCCGTGCGCCGAGCAGCGCCGGTCGCACGCCGTGCACTTCGACCGCCATGCCGTCGACGAGATCGGCGTGCGACGCGTCGCCGCGGGGCACGTATTCGTCCAGCTCCTTGGCGATCGCCTCCAGCACCGACTCGATCCCGGTATAGACGGCCGAGACGCCGTCGGCGAGGCTCGCGTTGTGCGACCACTCGTGATAGAGGCCCTTCGCCGTCCCGCCCGCGGCGTCGAGCCGGCGCAGCGCCCGGAAGCGGCGGTCCGCCTCCCTGACGTTCGCCAGTTCCGCGCGCACGAGCTCGAGCTGCCGGTCAAGCCGCGCGAAGAGCGGGTGCGCCACGCTCGGCCTCCTCGCGGATCAGCTCCAGCAGCCTCGGGTCAGCCCGCTCGGCAAAGATCACGTCGAACGGAAAGCCGCGCATCGCGCTTTCGACGATCGTCACGATGCGCGATTCGGAGAGCCCGGCGCGGTCCTCGATGAGGTAGTCGACGTCCGAGCCGGCGTGAAAGCCGCCCTTCGCCAGCGACCCCACGACGCGCGCCGACACGCCCTCCTTGCGCAGGCGGCCGAGCGCTGCGCCGGCAAGCTCGAGTGCCCGTGCGCGGCGCTCGCGCGCCCTGGCGATCATCAGCCGCCCCAGGGGCGAGCCCTCCGCGGCGCCGCGCACCCGCGCCACGCCCGCGAGCCGCTCGGCGCCCGCCGGCTCCACGCGCAGCGCGAGCCCCAGCGCGCGCAGCACGCGCTCGACCTTGCGGATACCCAGGTCCGAAACCGTGCCCGCCTCGAGCTGCGCGACGGTGAGCCGCGACAACCCGCTCGCGCGCGCGAGCGCCGTTTTTGTCAGCCCGGCGTGCCGGCGCGCCGCGCCGATCGCGCGACCCAGCGATCCGACCGCATCGTAAGGTATGCTATCCATGACATGTCTACCATATTATACACCTTACTCCGCGGCCGAGCCCGTCGCGCCGGCAAGGGTTGGCTCGGGCGAATAGCACTGCATTCCCGCCTTTGCGATCCCTTTAATCCGCGGTCGCGCCGATGGCTCGAATGAGGTTCCCCCAGCGCTCGCGCTCCAGTTTGAGAAACTGCGCCATCTCCGCAGGCGTGCTGCCCACGGCCGCAAGATTGCCCATTTCCGCAAGGCGCTTCGCGACATCCGGGCGCTTCAGCGCTTCAGCGACCGTGGCGGAGACTTTTTCCGTAATCGCCGCCGGCGTTTTCGGCGGGGCGACCATTCCCCACCAGGGCGAGACGACGAATCCGGCCAGGAGCTCCGCCATGGCGGGAACATCGGGCAGGGCGGGATTGCGCCGTTCGGTGAGGACCGCGAGCCCGCGCAGCTTTCCGCTGCGAATGTGCTGGAGTACGGACCCAAGGTCGAGCATCATCAAGTCCACCTGTCCCCCGAGCAGGTCTCCGACCGCGGGGGCGTTGCCCTTATACGGTACGTGGACGATCCTCGCCCCGGTCCTCGATTTGAAAAACTCGACCGCAAGGTGCGGAGTCGATCCGCTTCCGGCGGAGGCGTAGTTGAGACGGTCGGGATTGGCTTTCGCGTAGTCGATGAGCTGCTGCACGTTCTGCACAGGCACCTTCGGGTGCACGACCGCGACCATGGGAACCGCCACGACCACCGAAATCGGCGCAAACGCGTCCGGGTCATAGCTGAGCTTCTTGTATAGGCTCTTGTTGATGACGAGCGGCGGCTGGTGCGCGAACACGAGCGTATAGCCGTCGGGCGCGGCCTTGGAGGCAGCCTCGAGCCCGATATTGCCGGCGGCGCCCACACGGTTTTCGACGATCACCGGCTGGCCCCATTTGTCCGCAAGCCGCTCAACCAGCATGCGGGCGAATACGTCGGGCCCGCCCCCGGGCGGGACCGGGACGATGACCTTGACCAGCTTCGCGGGATAGTCCTGGGCGTGGGCGGCGAGGGAAAACGCAAGCCCCGCCGCGAACAGCATTGCGCAAAAGGCGATCCTTTTCGGCGTCATCGGTTCCTCCCCCTGAAGACAAGCAGCGCTATAAATCTCAGGATGGCACACGGCGGTTGCATGCGTCAACGGACAAGCGAGCCGGAGATTGCGACGCCCTGTGTCTGCCGTCAAGAATGATCACGCCCTGGGCGTCGAGGTGTCGGTACTCAACCTTCACTGACGACAAAACCCGAACCCTCCGCGGCAAGCACGAAGCGTCCTTCTCGAACTGCATCCAGCCATTTCGCCGTCGCGACCACCCCGCCGAAGGGATAAAAGTGCAGGCGCACTCGCGCCGACAGCTCCGCATCGCCGAGCCCCGCGGCGAGCACGGCGAGCGGCTGGTCGGGCCCGACCTGCGACAAGAGCCGCGTGATCGAAGCCGCGCGCGACTTGAGCGCGCGCGCCGAGGCGACCACGCCGCAGCGCAGCGCATAGCCGAGAAGCGTCTTCAGGCTTGCGCAGCCCGCGAGCCCCACGCGAATCTCCGCGCGGATGCCCTCTTCCTTCAGGCGGTCCAGCCAGGCGAGTATGGTTTCGCCCTCGAAGCAGAACTGCGACACGACATAGGCGTCGAGCCCGCCCTGCGCGGCGAGCGAAAGCTTCTCAACGAGGAGCGCATCCGCCCTGCCCGCGGGCAGTCTCGGACTGCCTTCCGGATAACCGGCAAGCCCGATGCGCCGAATGCCGTGTCGCTGGAGGAGACCGGCGGCGATGAATTGCGCCGAGGAATCGTACGGACCCGCGGGATTCGACGCGTCGCCTGCGATCAGGAGCACCTGGTCGACCGCCGCTTCGGCCGACAAGCGCGCGAGCAGATCGTCGGCAAACGCCTCGCCCGCGATCTCGCGCGCGGCGATATGCGGCACGGGCTTGAACCCGGCGGCGCGCAGTTGCGCCGCCGCGCTCACGATCTGCCCGGGCC
>JACPRN010000199.1 GCA_016189945.1 Betaproteobacteria bacterium | reverse complement strand
TGGAAGTGGCGATGGACCACAAGAAGATTTTCGACGGCGCGGGAGCCGCGCTCTCCAAGCTCGGCGCCAACGTCGAGGCGAATTACGAGCGCTACAAGTATTGGTTCCGTATCGCCCCGGTGAAGGACCTCGATCTGGTCAGATCGGTATTCGCCGTGCTGGGGGCCGTGGCCGAGCAGATCCGCAGGGACCTGAAGAAGGACACGCCCAGGGTCGCCATTCTGGCGGAGAAGGCGGCCTGGACCGAGGCGATCGTCGCCGCGGCGCAGAAGAACCTGCCGGCGATGAAAATGGCGGTGGCGGGGACCTGGCAGCCCTCCGCGGTCGCGGGCGACGTGACCGCGGAGCTTTCTGCGATCGAGCGCGCCGGAGCCGACATCGTATTCACGATTCTCTCGGGGCCGGTCGGCGTTTCCGTCGGCAGGCAGATGGGCGAGCGCAACATGAAGGCGGTCGCCTTTGGCATCAACGTGGAGGCGCAGAAGGACGAGTTCTGGAGCGCGACCGCGGGCAAGGGCCAGTTCGTCTCGACGCTCGACACCTTGGCCGAAGTGGAGATGACGCCCAAGACGGTCGCCTTCGTGCGCGCGTTCAAGGCGCGCTTCAAGAAGGCTCCCACCTACAATGCCGCGACCTACGACGCCATCATGATGCTCAAGGATGCGATCGAGAAGGCCGGCACGATCGATGCCGACAAGCTGGTTCCGGTGCTGGAGAAAATGGAGTACGTCGGGGCCGCCTATACGCTGGCATTCGACAAGCGCCACGATCCGGTTTGGGCGATCGGCAAGACGGCGGGGATCGCCGTGCAGTGGCAGGACGGCAAGAAGGTGCCGTTCTGGCCGCCGCAGATCAAGGGGATGCAGCCCTTCAGGATGCCCAGGTAACAGTGCTGCAGGACATCCTTGTCACCGGGCTGATCAACGGCGGCGTGTACGCGCTGCTCGCAGTCGGTTTTTCGCTGGTGTTCGGGGTGGCGCGCATCGTCAACATCGCGCACACCGCTTTCTATATGCTGGCGGCCTATTGCTTCTATGCCCTGCTCGTGCACGCCGGACTTGCCGTGGCGAGCGCCGCTGCAGCGGCGGTCCTCGCCGTAACCGCTTTATCGGTCCTTTGTTACAAACTGGTGATCGAGCCGGTGCGCGAGCACGAGGCGGCGGTGCTCATCGCCACCATCGCGCTGGCGCTGATCTTCCAGGAACTGATGCAGGTCGCCTTCGGCGGCAATTTCCTCGGCATCCCCGCCACCATCTCGGGCGTGGTCAGCCTCGCCGGCGTAAACATCCCCTATCAACGCCTGCTGATTCTGGTGGTGGCGGCGGCGATGCTGGCGGCCACCTGGGCAATCCTGTATCGCACGCGGCTTGGCCTTGCGATCCGCGCCACCGCCAACGACCTCGAGGTCGCAAGCCTCCTCGGAATGAACGTGCATCGCGTGGCCATGGCTTGCGTGGCGATTTCGGTCGCCTTGGCCGCCATCGCCGGCGTCGTGGTTGCGCCGGTGTTCGTGGTCGATCCGCGCATGTGGCTCGCGCCGCTTGTGACCATGCTCGCTATCGTCGTGCTCGGGGGCCTCGGGAGCTTGAAAGGCAGCCTCATCGGCGCGCTGATTCTCGGATACGTCGAAGCGATTACTGTTTTCGCCCTGCCGGCGGGGGCCTACCTGAAGGGCGCCGTCGCGCTCACCATCATGATCGTCGTGCTGCTCGCGCGGCCCGAAGGGCTGTTCGGGGTCGCCTTCGAGGAGGAGCGCTGATGTTCCTTCTGCGCCGCGCGTGGGCGAATTTGCGCAACGAGATTCTCGTGCTGCCCTCGCGAACGCTGGTTCTCGCCTGGGCGCTCGCGCTTGCGCTGCTGCCCCTGGTCTGGCCCGATCCTTACGTGCTGCGGATTGTCACCATGACTTGCCTGTTTGCGACTTTCGCCGCCAGTTGGGATCTGCTTGCGGGCTTTGCCGGGCAGGTGAATTTCGGCCACGCGCTTTTCTTTGGCGCTGGCGCCTACGCGAGCGCGCTGCTGTCGCATCACGGCGGCATTTCGCCATGGATAACCGTGTGCGCGGGAGCGGCCGTGGCGACGCTGCTCGGCCTGGCTACGGGTCTTCTTTGCCGGAGGCTGCGCGGGTCGTATCTTTCCCTTGCGACGCTCGCCCTGCCGCTGATCGCCACCGGGCTGTTGTTTGCATTTCCGGATTTCTCTGGCGGCGAATTGGGCATCTCCGGGCTCAAGCGCCTTGCCGCCTCGGCCACGGGAAACTACTATATCGCCGCCGCGGCGATGCTGGCGAGCGTGTTCGGAATGTGGCTCATTTCCGACTCCAACTTCGGCTTGGTGCTGCACGCGATCCGCGACGACGAAGTGGCCGCGCGCGCCTCCGGGATCAATACCGCACGCTACAAGCTCGCCGTGTTCGCGCTGTCGGCGCTCTTCGCCGGCGTGGCCGGCGCGCTGTACGCGCATTTTCTGCGCGTTGCCGGGCCCTCGACGCTCGAGGTGGCGCTCTCGTTCCAGGTGGTCATCTGGGGGATATTCGGCGGCGCCGCCACGATCTACGGTCCGGTGGCAGCGGTCTTCCTGCTCTATCCGTTTACCGAGTGGCTGGGCAGCTTCCAGAGTCTTTCGGATCTGCGGCTGCTGATATTCGCTGCCGTCGTGCTCGCGGTGCTTTTGTTCATGCCGCGCGGCATTACGCCGTGGCTGCGCGACAAGATCGAAACCCAGTGTCCGCGCTGCAAGCAGCGAAACGCAGCCTGGCGCGCCCTGTGCCGCCTCTGCAACGCTCCACTGGGGCTGCGCGATGGATGCGACCTGGGACGCTACAACCCCAGGTAACCCGCGCGCAACGTCTCGTCGGCCAGCAACGCTTGGGCCGTGCCCTCGGCGATGATCTGGCCCTGCGAGAGAACGTAGTTGCGCTCGGCCAGCGCGAACACGCGGCCGACCTCCTGCTCCACGAGCAGGATCGATACGCCTTCGTGGTGGATTGTCTCAATGGCCGCGAACAGTTCATCTCGGATTCTGGGCGCAAGGCCGAGCGAGGGCTCGTCGATCGCGAGGAGCATCGCTTCGAACATCAGCGCGCGCGCCGTGGCGAGCATCTGTTGCTCGCCCCCAGAGAGCGTGCCGGCGAGCTGGTAGCGGCGTTCCGACAACTGCGGGAACAGGGAAAAGCAGCGCTCCAGTCGCCGCTTGTCCTCGGCGGAATTGCGCGAGAGATAGGCGCCGGTCATCAGGTTTTCGATGACCGACAACTCGCGGAAAGGCCGGCGGCGCTCCGGACAATGCACCAGGCCCATCTGGCGGATTTCGTGCGGCTGGAGCCCGTCGATCCGCCGGCCGAGGAAGCGCACTTCGCCGTCGAGCACGATGTCGCCTTCGGTGCCGCGCCTGGCTCGCGCTTCGAACGCCACCAGCCCGGAGATGGCGCGCAGCAGCGTCGATTTGCCGGCCCCGTTCGGCCCGACCAGCCCGACCCATTCACCGGCCTCGACGCTGAGCGACACATCGTTCAAGACGACCGCCTTGTCGTAGCGGACCACCAGATGCTTTATTTCGAGGAGCGTTGCGGCACCCATCGCCTCACTCCGGCAGTGCAGCAGCGGCCGCGGCGTGTTCGCTGCCCAGGTAGGCCTCGATCACGCGCGCGTCGGTGACGACCTGGTCGGGAGCGCCGTCGGCGATCACTTCGCCGCGATCGACCACGATCACGCGATCGACAATCGACATCAGCTCCTTCAGCTTGTGCTCGATCATGAGCACGGCCGGACCTTCGGCGTGCAGCCGCCCGAAGCGCCCGCCCTTGTGCAGCCGCTTGATCGAGCGTGCAAGCAGCGCCGATTCCGCCGGATTGAGGCCGCCCAGCGGTTCGTCGAGCAGCAGCAGCTCCGGCTCGGTGGCAATTGCGCGCGCCACTTCCAGGCGCTTCAAATCCCCCTGAGAGAGCGCCGAGGCGGGCTCCAGGGCCATGTCGGAGATGCCGACGAATTCCAGCGCGTCCATCGCCTTCGCTTCCATGCGCTTGACCCATTCCCCGCGCGATTTGGCGCGCGGGGAATTGAGCGGCACCATGACGTTGGCGACGATCGGCAGGTGGCGGAAGGGCCGCATGTTCTGGAAAGTGCCGCAGATGCCTCGATTGACGACGTCCCAGGGCTTTAGCGCAGTGATGTCCTCGCCCTCGAATACGATCCTGCCCGCATCGGGCTTGAGGATCTTGGTCACCAGCCGCAGGAGCGTCGTTTTGCCCGCGCCGTTGGGTCCGATGAGCCCGACGATCTGATCGCGACGCAACTCGAACGAAACGTCGTTCACCGCAGTGAGTCCGCCGAAACGCTTGGTGAGCCCCTCTACGCGGAAGAATGCGCCGCTCATCGCTCTAGGAATGCTCGTCGCGCAGCTCGCGGCGCGAAACTTTGCCGACGTCGGTTTTGGGCAACTCGCCGCGGAACTCGATGATCGCGGGCACCTTGTATTCGGCCAGGCGCTCGCGGCACCAGAGGCGCATATCCTCCTCCGACACCTTGCCGCGCGCGTCGCCCTGGAGGACGACGATCGCCTTCACGAGCTGGCCAACGGAGGGGTCCGGGATGCCGATCACGCCGGCCGCCTTCACCTGCGGATGCGCATAGAGCACCTCCTCGATGTCCTTGGCGAATATCGAGTAGCCCTTGCATTTGATCAGGTCCTTGGCGCGGTCGTGGAAGAAGAAATAGCCCTCGGTGTCCATGCGCACGATGTCGCCCGTGCGCAGCCAGCGCCGCCCGCCGGCGTCGATGAACGCCTTGGCGGTCTCCCCGGGCTGGTTCCAGTAGCCCTGCATGACGTTGGGACCGGCTAGGATCAATTCGCCCGCCTCACCGGGCGCGACGAACGCGCCGGTTTCCGGATCGATAACCGCGGCATGCATGTTCGACAGCGGGCAGCCGAAGGACCCGGGCTTGGCCCTGCCCGCCGGGTTAATGTGGCTGATGGCGCAGGTCTCGGTGAGCCCGTAGCCCTCGGTAATGGTCGAGCCGGTGCGCCGTTCCCAGTCGCGCAGGGTCGACTCGTGCAGGGTGTCTGCCCCCGAGACTAGGATTTTCAGGCGCTTCCAGTCCGCCTTGCCGGTGTCCTTGTGATCCTTGAGATATTCGTAGAGCGTCGGAACGCCGTAGAAGACGGTGGCGCGATGGCGTTCCATGGCCGCTAGTATCGCCTCGGTATCGGGATTGGCGAACAGAATCAGCAGATACCCTTGGCACAGTCCGTTCAGCATGATCACCACCTGCCCGTAGATGTGAAAGAAGGGCAGGAAGGCGAGAACCACTTCTCGCCCGGCCTCGAAAAACGGAAAAGCGGACTGGGCGCCCACGCACGCTGCGATCAGGTTGGCGTGCGTGAGCATGACGCCCTTGGGATTTCCGGTGGTCCCTCCCGTGTAGGGCAGCGCCGCGAGGTCGCGCTCCGGATCGAACTCGATCGCGGGCGGCTTGGCCGGATGGCGACGCAAGAGGTCCTGCAGCCACAGCACGTTGGGCGCCCTTGCCACCTGCGGCGGGCGCGTGTTCAGGGCGGAGAAGAGTTTCCCCAACGGCCCTTGGCCCAGGACGCGCTTGAGCGCCGGCAGGTACTCGGCGACGTTGGTGAGCACGACGAAATCCAAGGGCAGCCCGGTCCTTGCCACCTTGTCGTAGAGGACGTCCTGGCAGATGATGGCGCGCGCGCCGCTGTCGGCGAGTTGATGGCGCACTTCGTGGCTGGTGTAGACGGGGCTGATCGGCGTGACCACCGCACCCGCCTTTAGAGCGCCGAAATAGGCGATGATGAACTGCGGGCTGTTGACCAGGTAGAGCGCGATCCGGTCGCCCTTCGCGATTCCAAGCGAAGCGAGCGCCGCCGCAAAGGAGTCGGCCGCTTCCCGCAGCTCGCCGTAGCGGATCCGGCGCCCGTAGAACACCACCGCGTCGCGCTCGGCGTTCTGGCGGCACGCCGCGTCGAAGGCTTCCGGAACCGAGGCGCGCGGCACCTCCATCGCGGCGCTGACCCCGGGGGGGTAATGGGCGAGCCAGGGTTCGCTCAGATAGGCGTCGATAGCGCTCATCGCAGTCCGGATGCTGCCACCTGCCGGTTCCAGGGGCAAGCGCGCGCTGCCGCGGCTCGCGCCGCGTGACCCGGAACGGCTTGCCTATCCCTCGAGGTACTCGTTGAACTCGGCGTCGCTGTGCAGGCCGAGCTTGCGCATGATGTTGCGGCGGTAGGCTTCGAGGAGGTAGGGGGTCATGCAATATTGCTCTGCGATTTCCTTCGGATCGACCTTCTCGGAAAGCAGGCGCAAGATCTCGCGCTCGCAGGCGTCGAGCGGGGAGGCCGAAAACGGCGCCTGGACGGTTTCGGTGCGGCGGGCAGCCGCAACCTCCTTCGCCAGTTCCGCGCATATGTAGGTCTCGCCCCGGCGCACGGTGCGGATCGCCGAGGCCAGCTCCTTTCCAGCCACGCGCTTGGTGACGTAGCCGGAGGCGCCGGCTTCGAGCATTCCCAGGACGTACTCGACCTCGGCGTGCGCCGACAGACCGATCACTTTCAGCGTAGGGCGGGCGGCGACCAGCCGCCGCGTCGTCTCGATGCCGTTCACGCCCGGCATGCGAATGTCCATGCAGACGACATCCGGCAGCACCTTGCTTGCCTTCGCCAGAGCCTCCAGGCCGTCGCCGGCCTCGGCGACCACCTCGAGTTCCGGATCTCGTTCGAGAATGTGACGCAGGGCTTTGCGGAACAGGTAATTGTCGTCGACGATCAGGACGCGCAGCTTCACGACAGCGCCTCCTGCGCGGTGCAGCCCGATGCCGCCATCCTCTCGTCGGTGAAAGGTCCCCTGCGCATACGCCTCCTGACCAATTGCGTTTTGTTCTTGTTGACTTCCAAGACCGGACGGAGCGCGCTCCCGTTGCGACGCAGAGTCCGGCCCACGGACGCACCGGGCAGTAGAACCGATGCAATTCCCACCGTAAAGTAGCAACTTCGTGTAAATGGCCGGTAGGGGAATCCTGTAGTCGGGTTCTACGCCGCATTTTGCACTTCACCGGTGGCCTGGGTTAAAGTTTGGCCGGTTCCAAAATGTCGGGTCAGTTTGGCTGGCCGCGAGCCAACCATGAGGAGTCCTGCCTTGCATCCGCTGCACGTCTTTTTGGCCGCAACCCTGGCCCTCGGCGCAGCGGTTGCCGCCGCGCAACCTGCCACGCAAGCATTCCAGCCGGTGATCGGCCAGGCCGGAAAAGACGTGGTGTGGGTGCCGACGCCCGAACGGCTGATCGAACGCATGCTGCAGATGGCCGACACCACGAGCAAGGACGTCGTCATCGACCTGGGTTCGGGCGACGGCCGCATTCCGATCGCGGCGGCGAAGAAGTTTGGCGCGCAGGCGATCGGCGTCGAGTTCGACGCCGAGCTGGTGCAATACTCGATCCGCGCCGCGGCGCGCGCGGGCGTAAGCCGACGCGTCCGGTTTGCGCGCGAGGATTTCTTTCGGACCGATCTGTCGCGAGCGACGGTCGTCACCCTGTACGTCAGTCCCACGGTGATGCTGAAGTTGCGCCCGCGGCTGCTTGCGCTCAAGCCCGGAACGCGTGTCGTCTCGCATCAGTTCACGCTGGGCGATTGGGAGGCCGACGAAACGGCAAGCGTGGAGGGCGTCCACGCCTATCTCTGGGTGGTCCCCGCAAGCGCGGCGGGAAAATGGCTGCTCAAACTGGGAGGGGACGCGTACGCACTGTCATTGAATCAGGAATATCAGTTCTTGCGCGGGTCGGCGGAATCGGGAGGAAGAAACTCGCCCATCGTCGCCGGGCGGGTGCGCGGCGAGACCATTCGTTTTTCCTTTGCCGACAAGAACGGCGATGTTCGATCGTTCAGCGGGCGCATTGGCGCCGAGCGCATGGAAGGAACTGCGCGCCTCCAGGAGGTACCCGATCTCTCCTGGCAGGCGAGCCGGCGCTGACAGTGCCGGCACATCCGGGACGTACCGCGGGCTGCGCGGTTTTCTCCGCGGACAATCCGCGATACGTCCCGTTTTTCCCCTTGTGCCTACCAGAGAAACTGCGTGATCGGATCAAAGACCCAGGGCCCGCACGATCGGGCGGCTGATGGTCCAGCCGGCGATGCAGCAGCCGAGCAATATGAGTTCCATGTCTGCCTCCGCGCCAGTGACTTCGAGAATCAGTGCTGTCAGGCACCGCGATGCCTTCTCTTGAGCAGAGGCCGTGCCAGGCGCTTGATCTGCGCTAACACTTTGAAATAACAGCAAATATTGTTGCTTCAGAGTTACCGCAGCACAGCCCAAGGCGGGTGCGGTGGGCCGTTTGACCCACCGCTTGTGGGTGAGACGCGTGGGGGTGACGCGGCTACCTGGCTGCGAGCAGGGCGAGCAGTTGCTCCTGGGCCGGCCGCGGCACGCGACCGCTTGCCTTCTTGCGGTGGTAATTCCCGTTCGAGTCCATTTCCCAGGCCTGGCTGTTGT
>JACPRN010000197.1 GCA_016189945.1 Betaproteobacteria bacterium | reverse complement strand
CGTTCAGCCTCCGCTCGCAGCAGCGCGCAGCGCTTTAGTCCGTTCCCAATCGATCTCGCGCGTCGCCGGGTCGATCGCAACCTTGAACACCTCGCGCGCGTAGTCGATGGTGACGATCTCGTCCAGGAACACGTCCTCCCACACCTTCTGCGGATCGCGCTCCTCGGGCCGGCCCACGCCGCCGCCGCCGCTGGTGTCCTTGATGACGCGGTCGCCGGCGAAAACGGGATGCAGCCGGTGCACTTGCGCGCGCTCCTTGTCACCGGTCTTCGCGCGCACGATGAAGCAGGAGTTCGGAAACGACGTCCTTCCCCCCAGGCATCCATGGCTGAAAGTCGTCTCGCCCTGGCCTGCTCCGGTGTGCATCCCGGCGTCGCCGCCGAGGTTCACGATCTCCCAGTGATAGCCGGGGCCGCCGGTCCACTTGCCGGCGCCCGCTGCGTCCTTGCGAAACTCGCGGCAGGCGATCTTCCACGGATACTTGATCTCGCAGTCCTCGTTGTTCGGCCGCGCGATCTCGCCCAGGCTGCCGATCGAGGCCACGCCCTTGTAGCCGTCGTAGCCGTAGACCGCTCCGGCGCCGCCTTCGCAGTGGTAGCCCGGAAACACGTACAGGCCCTTGGTGCGCGGGTGAATGCCGTAGATGTACTGCCCGTAGCGCCGTCCCCAGCCCGCGGCGGCCTTGGCGGGAACGGCCGCCGACATCGCCATCATCACCGACTCGAGGATCGCGTGGCCCATGCTGATCGGCGCGCCGCCCATCGCGCAAGGGTAGTTCGCGTTCACGACCAGTCCCTCGGGGGCGATGACGTCGATGCACTGCATCGTGCCCTCGTTGTGGTACTCCACCAGCGCCGAATCGAGAAACAGGATCGCGCCCGCCACCGCGAGGCTGTAGGTGGTGGGATAGCTGCAGTTGACGAAGCCCTTCCTCTCCTTGTCGCTCCTGGAGAAGTCGATCGCCATCCGGTCGCCCTTGACCGTGACCTCGCAGCGAATCGTCACCGGCACGTCGAACTCCACGCCGTCGTCGTCGGTCGCCGATTCGCCGTAGTAGGTGCCGTCCGGAATGCCTTCGATGCAGGCGTGCACCGCGCGTCTCGTTCGGCCCTGCATCACCGCCAGGCACTCGCTCACCCTCTCGATGCCGTAGCGCGCGATCAGGTCGTGCAGGCGGTTCTCGGCGAGCTTGGTCGCGCCGATCATCGCCGCGCTGTCGGCGCGCGCGCCCTCGGCAAGCCGCACGTTGTTGAAGATGAGCCGCGTCATGTCGCGCTGTTCGCGGCCCTTCTCGATCACCCGGATTCCGGGAACGAGGATTCCCTCGGAATGAATGTCGTAGGGATTGGAGAAATAGGCCCCGGGATAGGCCGCTCCGGTATCGTCCATGTGGGCGCGCGCGAGCGTCCAGAAAACCAGCTTGTCCTGGTAGAAAACCGGGCGGAAGTAACCCCAGTCGGGCGGATGGCACGAGTAGCCCTTGTAGGGATCGTTGGCGAGAAACACGTCCCCGGGGTAGATGTCCTCGCCGTATTGACCCATGATGTAGCGGACCGAGTACTTGGCGCCGATGAACTGCACCGGCAGCCCGACCGGGATCGCGACCGTGTTGCCCTCGCCGTCCCAGATGCCGACCGAGATGTCCTTCATCTCGGAGATGAGATAGCTCTGCGCGGTGCGCTCGATCAGGCGCCGCATCTCGCGGCAGATCCGCTGCAGCGAATGCCAGACCGTGGACAGGGTGAGCGGATCGATATCCGTGCGTTCACGCGCCGGGCTTTCGGCGCCGCCCGCCTTTGCTTGCAAAGCGCTTGCGTCCATCGCATTACCTCCGCTTCAGAGAATAGCTGCCCGTGTGGTCGACCGAGCAGGCGAAGTTTTCCGGGATGACGACCGTGGTCGCCTCTTCCTCGATGATCGCCGGTCCGGGGATCACGTTCCCGGCCAGAAGCCGGCCGCCGTCATAGCAGAGCGTGTCGATCCAGTTCTTCCCGAACAGGCAGTGGCGCCTGCGCTTGAGCGCCGCGGCCGCGTCTTTCCCGCCCGGCGCGAGGGAGGCGACCCTGAGATCGCGCTTCCTGATGACCGTCGCCCTGAGCGAAAAGGTCCTGAATTCGATCGGCCGCTGCGCCAGGTCGAACGTGTACAGTTCCCTGTGCCGCGCGTGGAAAGTTTCGAGCACCGACTTCAGGTCTGCGGCGGAGGTCAACTCGCCGGGCAGCGGAATCTCGATTTCGTGGAACTGGCCCGCGTAGCGCATCTGCGCCGTCCTGGCGAGGACCAGTTCCGACGCTTCGGCGTGGCTCTCCTTGAGGTCGGCCCTCGCCTCCTCGATCAGGCCGCGGTAGATCCTCTCCAGGCGCCCGAGGTCGAGCTTGTCGGCGCCGACCATGTAGCTCTGGACGTACTCGCGGCCGACATCCATCGCGAACATGCCGAAAGCGCTGTAGAGCGCCGCGTACTTGGGGATGACGACGCTCGGGATCCCGAGCTGTTCGGCGATGTGCGCGCCGTGCACCGCGCCCGCGCCGCCGCCCACCATGAGGGCAAAATCGCGCACGTCGTAGCCGCGCTTGGTCGAAAGCTCGATCACCTGGTCGGCCATGAGCGAATTGACGATGTTGAACATCGCCTGCGCCGCGTCGGCCTCGCTCATCTTCAGCGGCTCGGCCATTTTGCGGATCGCCCGGCGCGAGCGCTCGGCATCGAGCACGATCTCCCCGCCGAGAAAGTAGTCGGTCGGAATGTAGCCGAGAACGACGTTGGCGTCGGTCACGGTGGGCAGCTCGCCGCCCTTTCCGTAGCACGCCGGACCCGGGTCGGCGCCTGCGCTTTGCGGCCCGACCCGCAGCAGTCCGAGCGAATCGATCCAGCCGATGCTGCCGCCGCCGGCGCCGATGGAATGCACTTCGACCATCTTGATCGCCAGGCGCTCGTCGCCCACCCAACTGTCGGTGGTGGTCGGAATCTCTCCCTTGCGCATGAGGGCGACGTCGAAACTCGTTCCGCCCATGTCGACCGAAATCAGGTTTTCATGCCCGAGCAGGCTGCCGAAAAAACGCGCCGCGGTCGGCGCGGCGGCCGGCCCGGAGTTGATCAGGCTCACCGCCTGGCGGCGCGAATGGGCAACCGACTGCACGAGGCCGTCGGAGCGCACCATCATCAGGCTGCCCCTGAAGCCCATCTGCGCAAGGCGCTTCTCCAGCGCCACCAGATAGTCGGAGACGATCGGACCGATGTAGGCGCTGACCACGGTCGGGCTGAAGCGCTCGAACTCTCCCGCCGCGGGCCTGATCTCGTGCGAGGTCGTCACGTACACCGCATCGCCGAAGCGCTCGCGGCAGAGCGCGGCGACCTTGTCCTCGTTTTCCGGATTGGCGTAGGAATGAAGAAAGCAGACCGCGATCGCGCGCACCTTTTCCTGTTCGAACTTGTCCAGCGCCGCGTTGACCGTGGCGACATCGACCGGCGTCTCGATCTCCCCCGAATACAGGGTGCGCTCGCGAACGGGGAGCCGCAGGTAACGGCGCACGAGCGGCTTGTACGGCGGCACCAAGAGGTTGTACATCGAGGTGCGGATGTTCTTCAGGCCGCGGCGGCTCTCCAACTCGTCGCGAAAGCCCTCGGTGGTGAGCATGCCGACCTTGGCCCCGCGCAGCGTGAGCAGCGCATTGGTCGCCATGGTGGTCCCGTGGATGATGAATTCGATCCCGCCGATGAACTCGCGCGCATCCTGGCCCGCGGCGTGCGCTGCCTTTTCCAGGCAGTCGATCAATGCCTTGCCCCTGTCCTCGGGCGTCGAGAGCGCCTTGAACTGGCCCAGACGCCCTTCGCCGTCCATGACCAGACAATCGGTGAAAGTCCCCCCCACATCTATCGTCACACCAGTCATCAAGCACCTCAAAAGACAAGACCGCGTCATCCCCCGCCTGCGAGCGAAGGCCGCTTCGCGGTTTTGGTTGCAAACAGGTGATTCACTGCCTGATTTCGGGACTCGGCGAAAGACCTCTTGAGCCTCCTCGCCCGCACCCTGCGGCCGCGCTCCCCCCCGAAGCCGCCAGCCGCCGCCAAGCCACGCGAATAGTAGCAGCAAATCAGCCTATCGACGAACATCCCCGCGCATGGATATTGACGTTGGTCAAAATCACTGGCCGACCATTGGTGTAATAAGTAGCTTAGAAATTATCCATCTGCCTTAGGCGCGCTTCGGGGTGCGGGGAGTTCCCGGAGAAAGAAGAATGGGGGATGGAAAATCGACGAAACTTGCGCGCTACCTCGCTGTTTTCGCGGCAGCGGGGGTCCTGATCGTTCTATTCCTCCTGCTCGGTCCACCGGAACTGCTCGCGAAGTCGGAGGCCCCCATCTTCTGCGGCGGATGTCATGTGATGGAAGAGCAATTCGAGGCATGGGCCCATGCCGGCGCGCACAGGCGCAAGCAATGCGTGGACTGCCACCTGCCGAACGAGAACGTGGCCCTTCGTTATTTCTGGAAGTCGCTTGACGGCATGAAGGATGTCGTCCTTTTCTATTCGGGCATGGCGAAGGAGCGCGCCGCGATGTCCGCTCACGGAGCCGAGGTTCTGCAGGCCAACTGCATCAGGTGTCACAGCTCCGCGGTGGAGTTCATCGACCAGGATCGCAAATGCTGGGAGTGCCACAGAAGGCTTCCGCACCGAAGAAGCGGAGCGATGGCGACCACCTGACCTGGACGCGCAGCGGGTTCGAGACGACACAATCAGCTTGATGGGAGTCGGCGATGAAACCAGCAAATGTTCTGCTCGTGATGTTCGCGGTCGGTGCTTGGCTTTTCGGCTGCCAGCAGCCGAAAAGCGAGCTGGTGAAGACGGTCAGCATCCCGGACAACGAAATCGATCCGGCCGTCTGGGGCAAAGCCTATCCGATCGAGTATGAGATGTGGAAGAAAACCGAAGAGCCGACGGCCCCCGGAAAGAGCGCGTACAAGAAAGGTTTCGATGCCGACAAGATCACCTACGACAAGCTGTCCGAATTCCCTTTCCTCGCCCTTCTGTCCAACGGCTGGGGAATGGGCGTCGAATACAACGAACCGCGGGGCCACGCGTTCATGATCCGCGACCAGCTCGATATCGACCCTAGCAGGGTGAAGGCCGGAGGGGTGTGTCTCAGTTGCAAGACGCCTTACGCTCCCGGTCTCCAGAAAACGAAAGGCGCCGATTACTATTCCAAGCCGTACAAGGAAGTGCTCTCGCTCATCCCGGAGAAACACAGGACGCTCGGCGTGGCCTGCAGCGACTGCCACGACAACAAGGACATGTCCATCAGGATATCGCGGGACTTCACCCTGACCGCGGCGTTGAAGGACATGGGCGTGGACCCGGACGCCCTGTCGCGGC
Organism: Betaproteobacteria bacterium; assembly: GCA_016189945.1. Taxonomy (GTDB): domain Bacteria; phylum Pseudomonadota; class Gammaproteobacteria; order Burkholderiales; family SG8-39; genus JACQTO01. Next base: position 3,671 of record JACPRN010000197.1, on the reverse strand, counting down.
AGGAGAAGCGAAGCATTGCCTGCGCCCAGTGCCATGTCACCTATGTCATCCCGAAGGACAAGGACATGCGTTCCGTGGGGCTATTTTTCCCCTGGCAGGGCAGCACCTGGGGCGCTATCACGGTGGAAAACGTGATCAAGAAAATAAGAAGCGACGACGCCCACCGGGAGTGGAAGCAAAACGTCACCGGGTTCAAGCTGGGCTTCATCCGCCATCCGGAGTTCGAGCTTTTCTCGAACAACAGCGTCCATTGGAAGGCCGGCGCGGCCTGCGCCGACTGCCACATGCCCTATACCAAGGTCGGGGTCAACAAGGCCTCGGACCATCGCGTCATGAGCCCGCTGAAGAACGACATGAAGGCGTGCGTGCAATGCCATACCGAGAGCGCCGAGTGGCTGAAGGGACAGGTCACGGCCATCCAGGAGCGGACCGTTGCGCAACTGAACAGATCCGGGTACGCGACGGCGACGGTCGCCAAGCTCTTCGAGATGGCGCACAAGGCGCAGGCAGACGGCAAGGCGATGGACAAGGCCCTGTACGAGCAGGCGAAGGACTACTACGAAGAGGCCTTCTATCGCATGATGTACATAGGCGCCGAAAATTCGGTCGGCTTTCACAATCCCACCGAGGCGCTGCGCAACCTCGGCGACGCCACCGCTTTTGCCGGCAAGGCCGAGGGGCTCCTGCGGCAGGCGCTCGCCAAGGCGGGCGTGAACGTGCCCATCAAGGTGGACCTCGAGCTGAAGAAATACCTCGACAACCGGGGCGAGAAGAAACTCATGGGCAATCCGGCCCTGGAAATCAAGGATCCTTCGCAGCTTCAGGCCAGATTCTGATCGGGAATACCGCTTTCCGTTGACGCGCGCAGGGTGTCCTGCGCCGCGCCGGGAACCGGCATCCCGCATGGACCCGGCGCCATCGGCGTTTTGTCCTGGAGGCGGACACATTGCTCCTGCGCCGCCGGCTGCCTCGCATTGCCCGCACAATTCACGATAATATCCGCCGGACGATGATTCGGGGACACCATGACCAGATCTGCCGACATGTGGCCGAGCCCATTCAACGAAGCCGCCGGAGCGAGGCTCGCGCCGGAGAGGAGGATCTTGTTCTCCGACTGCACGCTCAGGGACGGCGAGCAGCAGGCCGGCATAGCTTTCGACCGCACGGCCAAGGTTGCGATTGCGCGCGCGCTCGACGATCTCGGCATCTACGAAATCGAAGCGGGCACGGTGGCAAGCAGCGAGGAGGACAGGGACGCGATTGCCGAGATGTGCCGGCTTGGACTGCGATCGAAGATCAGCGTGCTCTGCCGCGGCATGACGGCCGACATCGATCAGGCGGCATCGCTCGGCGCCTGGGGAGTGCGCCTGAGCTTTCCCGTCAGCCCGCTCGAGCGCAAGTACAAGCTGAAGGGGATCAAGGACGACGAGTACCTCGGGAAGACCCTGGAGCTGTGCGAGCACGCCAGGCGAAAGGAGGTCCAGGTCATATTCAGCCCTTACGACACTACGCGCGCGGAGCTTCCGTTTCTGCGCCGGCTCGCCGCGGAACTGGAGCGCGCGGGCACCGTGGACAGGCTGCGGATCGTCGACACGACCGGGTGCGCCCTGCCCCAAGCCATCGGCTACCTGATCGGACAGGTTCGCGAGGTGGCCCCGAGGCTGCCGCTCGAAATCCACTGTCATGACGATTTCGGGCTCGCCTGCGCCAACACGCTGGCGGGGATCGCCTCCGGCGCCGATTACGCGTCCACCACGATCAACGGGCTCGGCGAGCGCTGCGGCAATGCGCCGACCGAAGAGGTCGCCGTGGCGCTCGAAGTGCTCTACGGCGTCAGGACCGGGCTGGACCTTGCCAAGCTCACCGGCATCTCCCGCCTGGTTGCGCAGCTCAGCGGCGTTTCCACGCAGGCGAACAAGGCGGTCGTCGGGGCGGGTGCGTTCCAGCACGAATCGGGCATGACGGTCGCCGGCGTGCTCCAGGACCCGTTTACCGCGGAGCCGTACCGGCCCGAAGTGGTCGGCCAGCAGCGCAGGATCCTGCTCGGCAAGAAAAGCGGATTGGCATCGATCTCCTACAAGGTCAAGGAGATGGGGCTGCCGGTGCCCGCGGACCGCTTTCCGGAGATGCTGGCCCGGGTGAAGCAGGCGGCGCTCGCCAAGCACAGAGCGCTGACAGACGACGAATTCAGGGCCGTGGCCGACGCCATGCTCGGTTCCTGATATTGCCGGAGAACACTGCCGTGAAAATCGCAGTCATCGATGATTATCAGGACGCGTTCCGCAAACTCGACTGTTTCTCGCGTCTCAAGGACCATGACGTGATCGTGTTCAACGACACCGAGAAGGACCCGGACAAGCTCGCCGCGCGGCTGAAAGACGCCGAGGCGCTCGTGCTCACCCAGCAGCGCTCGGCGATTTCGCGCGCGCTGATCCAGAAGCTCCCCCAGCTCAAGCTGATCGCGCAGACCGGCCGCGTCACGAGCCATATCGATCTCGCGGCGTGCACCGAAGGAGGTGTCGTTGTCGCCGCCGGCGGCACGAGCGTTCCTCATTCGACCGCCGAGCTCACCTGGGGGCTCATTCTCTCCAGCCTGCGCCATATCCCGCGCGAAGTGCAGCACTTGAAGCAGGGCTCATGGCAGACCACCGTCGGCACCGGGCTGGACGGCAAGACCCTGGGGATCTACGCCCTGGGCCGGATCGGCAGCTTCGTCGCGCAGGTGGGCAAGGCGTTCGGCATGCAAGTCACCTGCTGGGGCCGTGAATCATCGAAGGCAAAAGCGCTTGCAGCGGGCTATTCGTTTGCGCAAAGCCGCGAGGCTTTTTTCGCCGCGGCGGATGTCGTCAGCCTGCACATTCCGCTCAACCGGGAAACGCGCGGCATCGTCACGGCGGCCGACCTTGCGGCAATGAAACCCAGCGCGCTCATCGTCAACACCAGCCGCGCCGGCCTCATCGCCGAGGGCGCACTGGTCGACGCGCTCGGGCGAGGCCGGCCGGGGTTCGCAGCGGTCGACGTCTACGAGGACGAGCCGGTGCTCGGCGGCAGGCATCCGCTTCTCGGCATGCCGAACGCGCTCTGCACGCCGCATCTGGGCTACGTCGAAAAGGGCAACTACGAGAATCTGTACGGCACGGTGATCGACAGCATCCTCGCCTTTGCCGCCGGAGCCCCGGTCAACCTGCTCAACCCGGAAGCGCTGGCGAAGAACTGAAGGCCGCTGGCGCTGCGGCCGGTGTTACGATTGCTTGCCGCACGCGTTTCAACCGAACGAGGAACCGCCATGACCGCCTACGTGATTGCAGAAGTCGACATCACCGATCCGGAAACCTACAAGGGGTACCAGCAGGCCGTTCCGGCCTCGGTGAAAAAGTACGGCGGGCGTTTTCTCACGCGCGGCGGAAAAGTCGTTCCCAAGGACGGGGGCTGGGAGCCGAAGCGGGTCATCGTGATCGAATTTCCGTCGCTTGACGACGCGCAAAAGTGGTACCACTCGCCCGAATACGCGCCGCTGCTCGACATCCGCCTGAAGGCCACGCGCTCGCGGCTGATCCTGGTCGAGGGCACCTATTGATCTTTACCAAACTGCGTGACAACGGTAATTACGGGCGCTGTCATTCCCGCGTGGTAAGCATGCCCCCGCGGAAGCGGGGGCGGGAATCCAGAGT
>JACPRN010000195.1 GCA_016189945.1 Betaproteobacteria bacterium | reverse complement strand
GTTGAGGCCCCTGAACGAGGCGCTGGTGGTAATCCGCCCGCCGAAGCCGGAGCGATATTTGTCGAACAGTTCCTCGGTCTTGGCGAGGCACCGTTCGGTCGATTCGATCATGGCTTGCGGCAAGAGCCCCAGCACCGACTTGGTCTTGTCGAAGCAGCTCGTCGAGAGGACCATGCGCAGGCCGGAGGCGGCGATCGCGCGCGCGGTCGAGTCGGGGTGGTAGTTGCCCGGATCGACGAAGCAGGTCACGCCGTGGCGCAGCAGCTCGACCGCGGCGAGGGAGGCGCTCGCGTACACGTCCTCCTCGGTCATCGCGCCCTCGTAGGGGTACATGTGGTCGAAGAGGAACGACTGGGCGTTCGCCTCGTCGGCGAGCCCGCGCGACATCTGGAACGACGAATGCAGGTGGTTGTCGACGAAGCCTGGCGTTCCCACCATGCCCTTGCCGTCGATCACATGGTCGGCGTTCCAGGCTTTCTCAATTTCGGCGCTCTTGCCGACGGCGGCGAACCTGCCGCCCTTGACCGCGACCGCCGCGCCGCGGATGACGCGGCGCCGCTCGTCGACGGTGATCAGCCAGTCGATGTCGCGGACCAGGAGGTCCGCGCGCTCGGGCGCGCTCATTTCTTGTCGCCGACGTAATTGAGCTTTTCGCGCACCTTCAGCTCGATGAGCACGTTTTCCTCGGCCGACTCGTCGCACAGCATCGAGCGGTGGGTGATCCCTTTCGGGATCAGCATCATGTCGCCTTCCTTGAGGAGCGTTGTGCCCATTTCCGTTTCCCAGCGCAGCGCTCCGCGCACGCAGAAAATCACTTCGTGGTAATCGACGTTGCGGTGCCAGAAGCCCATGTCCTCCTTGGAACGCTTGGACACGTCGATCATCACCGGCCCTGATTCGAACAGACGCAAAGGCGACCCATCCGCCTTGTTGTAGTTCGAGGGCTGGAACTTGGAATCGAAGATGTTGAGGCATTTGAACATCTCGCCCGCGGTGAGCACCCCGAGGTTCTCGATCGGGTTGCCTTTCATTTCCAGCGTGACGTTCACGCCGTCAATGGTGACCAGCTCGCGCAGCGGTGCTTTGGGCAGTGTCATGGCATGGTCCTCCTGTTGTGTCGGTCCGGTCGCGCTATTTTGCCGCGGCAATGGCCCGGGCGACGTAGAGGCGGGCGAGGTTCGCGCGGTACTCGGCGGAGCCGTGGATGTTCCCCAGGGGTTCCACACCCTGGACGGCGGCGGCAGCCGCCTGCTCGATCGCCTTCGGCTCCAGGCGCTTGCCCGCCAGCGCGCGTTCGACCGCCGCCGGCCGATAAGCCTTGTCCGCAACGCCGGTCACGCCGATGGCGATTTCGTCGCAGGTTTCGTTCTTGCCCACGCGCATGCGCACGGCGACGCCGACCAGCGCGAAATCCGTCGCCCTCCGGGCGGCTTTCAGGTACGCGCTGCGCTGCCCGGTGAGGACCGGTACGCGTATTTCGGTCAGGATCTCGTCGGGCGCGAGCGCCGTTGCGAACATGCCGTGGAAGAAGTTCTCGACCGCGATGCGCCGCTCGCCCTTGGGTCCGACCGCCTTCAGTTCGGCCCCAAGAGCGAGAATCGGAGCCGGCATGTCGGCCGACGGATCCGCATGCGATAGGCTGCCGCCGATCGTGCCGCGGTTGCGCACCTGGACGTCGGCGATCACCGCCGCCGTCTGCGGGAGCAGCGGGCATTTCTCGCGCAGCAGCGCCGATTCCTTGATCTCGGCGTAGGTGGTCAGGGCGCCTATGGCGATCGTGCCCGCCTCCTCCCGGATATATGAGAGCCCGGAGATCCGGCCCAGGTCGACCAGATACCCGGGGCGGGCAAGCCTCAGCTTCAGCACGGGAACGAGACTCTGGCCGCCGGCAACCACCTTCGCTTCTTCCGGGTGGGCGGCGAGGAAAGCGGTGGCTTCGGCGAGCGATGTCGGAGCAAGGTATTCGAATTTGGGCGGTATCATGGTTGTGCCTTCCTTCTCAGATCACCTTCGTTTCCCGAATGGCCCGCATGACCTTTTCCGGGGTAATGGGCAGCGAAGTCACCTTCACGCCAAAGGGCGCAAGGGCGTCTTCCACGGCATTGGCGATTGCCGCGAGCGACCCGATCGCCCCGCCCTCGCCGACTGCCTTGGTGCCGAGGAGCGAGGTCGGACACGGCGACTCGAGATGCGTCAGCTCGAAGCGCGGCAGGCCGACCGCAAGGGGCTTCATGTAGTCGACAAAGGAGGTAGTGAGGATCTGCCCGTTTTCGTCGTAGATGAATTCTTCCAGCAGGACCGTTCCCACGCCGTGGACGGTCGACCCGATCGCCATGCCATCGACGATCCCCGGGTTGATGTGGCGGCCGCAGTCGTGCGCGATGACGTACTTGCGGAAGCTCACCATTCCGCTTTCCACGTCCACCTCGACCACGGCGGCGTGCACCGAGTTGGAATGGGTCATCTGGACGTTGAAGTCCTCCTTGCCGGGCATCTTGGCGATCTCGTTCTTGTAGTAGGCAACCTCCTTCAGTCCCGGCTCGACGCCCTTGGGCAGGAGCAGGATCTGCTTGTAGGCCACCGTCGCGATGTCCTTGAAGGGCGCCGATTTCTTCGCCTCCGCTGCCGAGCAGACCGCGCCGTCCTTCAGGCGCACTTCCCCCTCGGGCACGCCCAGCATGTGCGCGCCGATCTTCAGCACCTTGTCGCGCACCTTCTTCGTGGCCATGATGACCGCGCCCATGTCCACGTCGTTGAAGCGGTTCGCGTAACACCCCGAGTGGCCGAGGAACGGGGACACGAGCGAATCCATGTGGGTGTTCATCGTCACCCGCTCGGGCGTGAACGCCAGCATGTCCGCCACCACCTGCGCCACCGAGGTCGCGTGGCCCTGCCCTTCGTCTACCGATCCGAGGAGCACGTTCACGTTGCCGTCGTAGTCCATGCTGACGATCGCACCTTCTGCGTTGCCCATGTACTCGGGAGTCCCGCGGGAGGTGTAGTAGTAGCCCAGGTTCGAGGTCCCCGGCTCGATGCTCGCGCTCAGGCCCACGCCGATGTACTTGCCCTGCTTGCGCAGGGATTCCTGCTCTTTCTTCACCCCGTCGTACCCGATCTGCGCCAGGGCCTTGCGCAGGGTCTCCGGATAGTTGCCGCTCTCATAGATCTCGCCCGACGGAGTCGTGTGCGGCATCTGCTCCGGCTGCACGAAGTTGCGGAAGCGGATCTCGGCAGGGTCGAGCCCGAGCTGAACCGCCGCGCGATGCATCAGCCGCTCGAGCGTGAAAATCATGGCCGGTTTGCCGACCCCGCGATTCTGCACCGTCGGGGCCTTGTTGCTGACGATGCTCATCAGCTCGGCCTGGGTGGCTTTGATGTCGTAGCAGCCGACCATGGTCGCGAATTTGATCAGGTTGTAGATTCCCGCGGTGTGGACGAACGAACCGTCGTTTTGCCGATCGCGGATCTTCAGTCCCAGCACCTTGCCGTCGCGCTTGAGCGCCAGCTCCAGGTCCACCACGCAGTCTGGCGTGTGGGTCCCGGCGAGGAGGTGTTCCCGGCGCGTTTGGATCCATTTGACCGGCTTGTCCACCTTGCGCGCCACCACGCACTGGCTGACGATGTAGGGCCACAGCGCCAGCTTGATGCCGAAGCCGCCGCCGCTGTCCGGGACGATGAAGCGCAGCTTGTTCGCCGGGATGCCCAGGCAGCCGCAGACGTTGACGATGCTGCGGCCGGGCTGCTGGCAATTGGCCCAGACCACGAAGCTGTCGGTCCCTTTCTCGTGCTTGGCGATGATCGCCCAGTTCTCAAGCGGCGTCGAGCTGAAGCGCTGAATCCGGAACTGCTCCTTCACCACCAGGTCGGCCTGCCGGAAGGCGCCGTCGATGTCGCCGTGGGTCAGCGTGTCGTGCAGGAGAACGTTGGTTTCGGCCTCTTCGAAGACCAGCGGAGCGCCCGCCTTCATGGCCTCCTCCACTTCCACCACCACCGGAAGCGGCTCGTATTCGACCTCGACCAGATCGAGGGCGTCCTCGACGGTGTAGCGATCCTCGGCCACCACGACCGCCACCGGTTCGCCCACGTAGCGGACTTTTCCGGTCGCCATGACGTGCTGGCGCGCCGGGCGGGTGATCGCCCGCGCCCCGACCGGCTTGGTGAGCGCCGCCACCTCCGGGCCGGTCATGACGGCCAGCACGCCCTTCAGTGCCTCGGCCTTCGAGGTGTCGATCTTCCCGAGCCGGGCGTGGGCATGCGGGCTGCGCACGAAACCGGCGTATACGCAGTCCATGTTGAGATCGTCCACGTACGAGCCTTCGCCCTTCACGAAGCGCGTATCGGCGTCGCGCCGGACCGGCTTCCCGAACCAATTCCTGGTGACAAAGATTTCGTCGAAGTTGAGCATGGTCATGCGCTCCTGGATTGACCCATGAGGTCAGCCGCGTGGGCGATGGCGTCAACAATCTGCTGGTACCCGGTGCACATGCAGATGTTGCCTTCGATGGCTTCCCGAATCTCCGCCTCGCTCGGCTTGGGGTTGGATTTGAGCAGGGCCAGAGCACTCAACATCATGCCCGGGGTGCAATAGCCGCACTGGACGGCAAACTTGTCGAGGAAGGCCTCCTGGACGGGATGGAGGGCGCCGCCCCTGGCGAGCCCCTCGACGGTCATCAGATCGGCCCCGTCGGCCTGGACCGCGAGCATGTTGCACGACTTGACCGGCTTTCCGTTCAGGAACACCGTGCAAGCGCCGCAATTGCCCGTGTCGCAGCCCACATGGGTGCCCGTGAGGTGGGCCTTGTCGCGCAGATAGTGGACCAGCAGGAGGCGAGGTTCGACCTCGTTTTCGTAATCGGTGCCGTTGATCTTTACCTTGATTTTGTGCATGGATCCCTCTGCAACAGGAGCGAGTGGAAAATTAATCAGACATCTGTATATATTGATGTTGACAGAGCGTCATTGTCAAGCTGAAGAAGGCTCGCGGCGTGTCCTTCAGGCGTCTCGGAAGGTGATGGAATGATACTCCGTTCGCGGGTTTCGGCTTCACAAGTGGCGCGCGATCACCATGCGCTGGATCTCGCTCGTGCCTTCGTAGATCTGGGTGAGGCGCGCGTCCCGGTACATGCGCTCCACGGGGTAATCGGCCATGTAGCCGTAACCGCCGTGGACCTGGATCGCCTTGGAGCAGACCCATTCGGCCGCCTCGCTCGCGTAGAGCTTGGCCTGCGACGCCTCCGCCACCGCCGAGTCGCCCGAGTCGCGGCAGCGCGCGGCGTGCAGCCACATCAGCCGCGCCGCGTTCACCTTCACCTGCATGTCGGCGAGCAGGTTCGCGACGCTCTGGTGCTCGATGATCGGCTTGCCGAACTGCACCCGTTCCTTGGCGTACTTCACCGCCGCCTCGAGCGCGGCGCGCGCGATCCCCGTCGCCTGCGCGGCGATGGCCGTGCGGCTCGAACCCAGATTGCCGAGGGCGATGGCAAGCCCCTGCCCACGCTCGCCGAGCAGGTTCTCGGCCGGAATCGCGCAGCGGTCAAAGTGAATGGCGCAGGTGTCGGAGGCACGCATGCCGAGCTTGCGCTCGGCGGGCTGCTTCACGAAACCGGGCGCCTCCGCAGGCACGATGAACGCCGAGATGCCTTTCTTGCCGCGATCCGGGTCGGTGACGGCGAACACCACCGCGACGCCGGCGCGCCGCCCGTTGCAGACGAAAAGCTTTTCTCCGTTCAGCAGCCAGTTGCCGTCCTTCAGCTCGGCGCGCGTGCGCAAGTTGTGCGCTTCGGAGCCCGCCTGCGATTCCGTAAGGCAAAACGCCCCGATCTTGCGCCCAGAGGCGAGGTCGGGAAGAAACGCGCGCTTTTGCGCTTCGCTGCCGAAGGCGGCGATCGGCCAGCAGCCGACCGCGTTGTGCACCTGGACCAGAACCGAAGTCGCGCCGCAGCAGGCGGCGATCTCCTCCACGGCGAGCGAAAACGAGACGTAATCGGAGAATGTGCCTCCATACTCGGGAGCCACCATCATGCCGAGCAAGCCCATGGCGCCGAGCTTGTTGACCACTTCGTCGGGCAGGTTCGATTCGCGATCCCGCTGCGCTGCACCCGGCGCCAATTCGCGCAGCGCAAACTCGCGCACCGCGTCGCGCAGCAGACGCTGCGGCTCAGTCAGAAATTCCATGCCTGCACTCCGCCTAGTCTTTGTGGCGAGGCAGTCTAGGTGCAGGGGCGGTTAGCGTCAAGGGAACGGCGGAAGGATCCGTCGACACGCTGCCGCGCGCGCCGCCCATAAAAATCGACCGGCGTGCGCTGCGCGATGTCGGCATGGGTAGGCAAAAACTCTGAACTGCTGCGACCCTATCTCACTCCAGGCTCTTGATATTCGCGCGTTTCAACACGTCCTTCCACGTGTTCACCTGGGTCTTGATCAGGTCGGCGAACGCTTCGGGCGTTCCTGACATGGTCTCCATGCTGAGCGAGGCAAAGCGCGCTTTGAGGTCCTGCGCATCAAGCGCCTTGTTGAGCGCGTTATTGAGCATGACCACGCTGCTGCGCGGCAGCCCCGTGGGCGCCACGATTCCCCAAGTCGAACCGTTGCCCATTTCAGGCAGCGGCGTCCCGGCTTCTTCGAAGGTCGGCACATTGGGCAACACCGCCGAGCGCGACTTCCCGGTAAGGGCGAGCGCCCGCACCTTGCCCGATTCCACATGCGGTTTGGCCGCAGCCACGCCCGTCGTCATGAGAAAAGCAATTCGTCCCGCGACGACGTCGACCATTCCCGGGCCGGCGCCCTTGTAGGGAACATGAACGATGTCAAGACCGTTCTTCGTCGTGAACAGCGCCGATCCGATGTGAGTGGGGAAATGGCCCGCGCCGGCCGAAGCGTAAGACAATGCCCCGGGTTTGCTCTTGGCAAGCGCGATCAGGTCCTTGAGGGTCTTCACCGGAAGCGCCGCGCTCGCGTAAAGGAACACAGCCCCTGACGCGGCGCCGCCGACCGGCACGAAATCCTTGTCCGGGTTGTACTGAATCGTCTTTGGATACAGGATCGGGTTTACCGCGTAGCCCGCGATGGTATCGCTGAAGAGCAGCGTATAGCCATCCGCCGGCGACTTCGCGACGTATGCATGGGCGATCATCCCGCCCGCCCCCGGCTTGTTCTCGGCTATTACCTGCTGCGGGAGTATTTCGCTCATCTTCTGCGCCACGACACGTCCCAGGATATCGGTCGGACCGCCAGCGCCGAACGGGATGACCAGCCTGATCGGTTTCTCGGGATACGCCTGGGCGAGAGCGTCCAGTGCAGCGGTGGCCAGCACACTCCCGCCCAGGAATGCGGCGGCGACCAAGCGGAACCTTGAGCAATTCATGATTACTCCTCCTCGTGGATTAGATTAGTATGGGATCCTCGCCCGTCAGCAGACGGCGAAAATCGGATCTGCCCGTCCCCTTGGACGAGAAGGATAGAGAGATTGCCGCTTCGGCGCAAGCGATATGACACCCCTGGAGAGACCTCGATGCACAAGATTGAAATAGCGGAAAACGTCCTGAAACGGGTGATGACCCGACGGGGGCATGTGCACATGTTTGAGCAAATCCAGCCGGCCCAAACCGCGCATGTCGTTGTCGATTTGCAGAACGGCTTCATGGCGCCCGGACAACCGACGGAGATACCGGCAGCGCGCGAAATCGTCCCCAATGTCAATCGCCTCAGCACCGCGCTGCGGACATCGGGCGGAACAAACATCTTCATTCAACATACGATGGGGGCGCAGGCGAGAACCGCATGGAGCAACCGGTATCGCTACTACATGGCGCCAGAGTGGGGCGATCGGTTGGACAAGGTGTTTGAACCTGGAAGCGAGGGCCACGCCTTGTGGCCGGGCCTCGATGTTCAACCGCAGGACCTCAAGGTGCGCAAGTTCCGTTTCGGAGCCTTCGTGCCCGGCTCTTCCGATCTGCACGCCATCCTGCAGGAGCGGCGGATCGACACCCTGATCGTCACCGGCACGGCGACCAACGTCTGTTGCGAATCGACGGCGCGGGACGCGATGATGATGAACTACAAGGTGATCTTCGTTTCCGACGGCACCGCGACGCACAGCGACGCCGAGCACAACGCGGCGCTCGCCAACATGGTCACGAACTTCGCCGACGTCATGACCGCCGACGAGGTCCTCGCCTGCATTGCCGGGTCCGCTGCGACCGGCAAGGGCCGCTGAGGCGCTCAGGCCGCGGACTGGTTCTGGATTACCAGCTTCTCGCTGCCGCGCTGGACCTGGACGTAGCGCACCGCCCTGTGCTTGCCCAGTTCCCGGATCAGGTCGAGCAGGGGCATGTCCGCCCCCAGATACTGCCTGGGGCGTCCCGCAGCGCGCATCGCCCGGATCTCCTGCTCGCCCTTCATGATGTAGCGCAGCAGGAACTCCTCGTCGGAAACCCCGGGGCCGCCGAGCTTTTCGCGCATCTCCCCGAGCGGCACATCGGGCCGCTCCCGGGCCACCAGCTCCTGCGCCCGGCGCGTGCCAAGGAGCCTGTCCTTCAGGTTCTGGTCCATCCAGGTGTAGCCCGAGTCCTCCCCGTAGGCCCCTTTGGCGATCAGTATCATGTCGTCGATCACGTGCGCGTACCTCGCGCCGGTGGCCACGTTGATCGCCGCCTGCGTCACCACGAACTGCGAATACGGCGTGATCATGATCGGGTAGCCAAAATCCGCTCGCACCCGCACCACCTCCTCCAGCACCTCATCCATGCGCGCCAGAATGCGCAGCTCCGAGAGCTGATGGACCAGGTTCGAGATCACCCCGCCGGGGACCTGGTGCACGTACTGCGCGTAATCGTATTCCAGGGGCGCGCCGACCGGCAGCCGCTCGCGCCTGGCAATCGCGCTGAGCCGCTCCGCGACCGGCCGCAGCACCTCTAGGTCCACCCGCGGCGAATAGCCCATGAGCCGGGCGTTCGCCGCCACGTTGAACACCGAGGGCTGCGCCGAGCCGTTTGCCAGCGGCGGCACGCCCGTGTGCAGCCTCGCCACCCCCAGCCCCAGGGCCTCCAGGTACACCAGGGGCGCAAGCCCCGTGGTGCAATGCGAGTGCAGTTCCACCGGCACTCGCCCCGCGTTCCGCACCATCGCCGGCAGGAGCGTGCGCGCGCGATCCACCGTGAGCAGCCCGCCCTGGTCCTTGAGGTAGATCGCATCGGGCGCGAAGGCCACGATCTCGCGCGTCTTGTGCGCGTAGTACTCGTCGCTGTGGCGCGGGGAAATCGTATAGGACAATCCCAGCACGATCTGCAGCCCCAGCTTCCTGAAGGCCGGGATGATCCAGGGAAAGGCGCGCTTGGGCTGGTCGAAGGTATTTGAGGTGATCTGAACGCGATCGAGCGCGCCGATTTTCACCAAGTGCGCGTAATAGAACTCGATCATCGACCGGGGCGTCAGCGGATCGAGGGCAAAAATGTAGGTGCCAGCCATGGAGGTCTTGACCGTGTTGGGCATCTTCCTCGCCAGCATCGCCATCATCGCCCAGGGATCTTCCTTCAAGTCCCGGACGCACTTCTTCATGTAATTTCCGCCGGGAACCTCGATAACATCGAACCCGGCGCGGTCCATGGACTCCGCGACCGCCTCCATCATTCCGGGCCGCATGCCCAGCGCCCATAGACTCTGCGATCCATCGCGAAATGTCGTATCGATGAAATGCACGTCCATGGCAGTCCGGTATCCGATAAATTGATGCGGGCGGGCGTAGCGGTTCTCAGGCGGAGGAGGCGCCGCCCTCTGCCGCGGCGAGCCCCTCCCAGTGCTCGGCCGCATCCTTCGGTTTCCACCACGGATCCCGGCCGAGATCCCTGCAGATGACGCCGGCGGCGTTGTAGCCCGGCGCGCCGGTGATGTTGCCGCCCGGATGCGTGCTCGATCCGCACAGGTAGAGTCCCGCCACCGCAGTGCGGTACTGGCTCCATCCGGGAAACGGGCGATTGTTCATCAGCTGGTCTTCGCTCATCTGGCCGACCACGATATCGCCCCCGACCATGTTGGGGAGGTGCCTTTCGATATCGGCGGGCGTGACGCCGAACTGGCTGACGACGTTCTCCGGCGTGAGGTTGGTGGCATAGTGGGCCAGATGTTTTGCACAACGCTCGGTAAACTCGCCGCGGATTCTGTCCCAGCGTGCGCGGCCGCCCTCCTCTTCGCATAGCGCGCCGGGTGCGACCTGCCAGAAGAACGCCGTGCACTTGCCGGCCGGCGCCTGGCTCGGGTCGTGCTGCGCGGGCTGTGCCCCGAGGAGCTGCAGCGACCTCGGCAGGCGCCCGCTGTTGGCGTCTTCGTAGAGATCATGGATATCCTTCAGGCCCTCGAGGCCGGCGATCAGATAGAAGGACTTGTCGACATCCGGATCGTAATCGGCCGCCTTCCAGTACAGGCGCTCGTTCAGCGCCAGGTGCAGCGTGAACAGCGGCGTCGTGTTCGAGTACTTGAATTTCTTCACTTTTTGGACGAAATCCGCGGGCAGGTTTTCCTCTCTCACCAGATCGAGAAAGGTCTGGTTGGGATTCAGGCTGCTGGCGACGAACTTGCGCGCGCGGAATTCACGCCCGTCGGCGGTGCGCACGCCGACCGCGCGGCCGTTATCCGTCAGGATTCTGGCGACCCTTGCACTCTCGATCAGATCGGCGCCGGCCTTGACCACCATCTTGTGCAGACTGTGGGCGAGCTTGTGCGTCGATCCCTTGGACATCTGGGGCGTCACGCCGGACCCGATCGCCGCGGCGGCGATCATTCCCAGCCCCCTGGAGTCGATTTCATAGCCGCGGATGACGGAAAGAAACGCGAACATGCCGCGCACGGTGTCGTTCTCGAACATGCGGGAAAACGTCTCGTCGATCGAATAAGGCTGCCATTCCAGGTACTGCCGGCCAAGCGTGCTTCGCTCGAGGATCGACTTTTTCTTTTCGAACGGAACCGGCGGCGCGTATTGCTCCTGGCCGAAGATCTCGCGCGACATCCGGTTGTACTTCTTGTGCAGTTCGAGAAAGGTCTTGCCGTCCTTGGCCGAAAAGCGGCCGATCGAGGCCGCGGTCCTCTCCGGCTCGCTCGCGTACCAGAGGATCGCCCGGTGGTCGCGCGTGAGCATGGCGACCGAGATCGGCAGGCGGATGTACTCCTGGCCCATTTCGGCGAGCCCCAGATCGCGGAACCACATCAGGTCGCCCACCCCGCGATGCATGTTCGAATGGACGTTGTGCCAGAAGCCGGAGCGGGCGCCTTCGTGCGAATCGAGGCCACCGCCGATCTCCAGGTGGCGCTCCAACATCAGCATCTTGAAGCCGGCCTTGGCCAGGTAGCCGCAGCAAATCATCGCATTGTGACCGGCGCCGATGATGATTCCGTCGTATTCGTTGTCCATCTTTCCCCCGCGCTTTGAGCCGATCCCCGCGATTTTCCGGCGCCAATTCTAATGGAAGATCACTCGCCGCGACCGCCGCGAAAGGCTCCAGCCGTTCGCCCCGCGAGCTTGCACGCAGTATACTTGCCCCACACGCCGGCTTGTCCGACGCCAGAGGAGAATCCACAATGCCCTATGAAGACCTGCGCAGCTATCTCGACGCCCTGGAGCACAACGGCCTGTTGCGCTGGATTGACAAGGAGGTCGACAAGGACACCGACATCGCCGCGATCGGGCGCGTGATGTTCCTGGGGCTTCCCGAAGAGGAGCGCTACGGGGTTGGATTCCGCAACATCAAGGGCTATCCAGGCGGTCGCGTGGTCTCGGGAGTGATCGCCGCCTCCTCGCGCATGGTCGCGTGCGCGCTGCAGTGCGAGCCAGTTCCTGCGCAGATGTACGAGCGGCTGATGAACGGCATCGCCAATCCGGTGGAAGCGGTGATGGTGAAGTCCGGCCCGTGCAAGGAGGTCATCGTCGCGCCCGACAAGCTGGACCTGTTTTCTTTTCCGATCCCCGTCTGGACGCCGGGCAAGGATGCGGGTCCGTACCTGACGCCGATGTGGATCACCAAGGACCCGGATACCGGGGTGCGCGACATCGGCATACGCCGCTCGCAAATCAAGGGCCGCGACAAGGCCGGAATCCTGTTCGGCGCTCCGGACCGCTACGGGGCCATTCACCACGCCAAGTGGAAGCAGCGGGGCAAGCCGATGCCCGCCGCCATCGTCGTCGGCGCCGATCCGGTCCAGTATCTGGTCGCGCCCTCGCGCTTCGGCATCGACGAACTGGCCGTGGCAGGCGGAATCCGCGGCAAGGCCGTTGAACTGGTCAAGTGCGAAACCATCGATGTCGAGGTGCCGGCGAGCGCTGAGATCGTGATCGAGGGCGAGGTCCAGACCGAGGCCCTGGAGGCCGAGGGACCGTTCGGCGAATTCACGGGGTACGTCGCCGGCGCCCGGATGGGACCCGTTTTCCGCGCCAAGTGCATCACGCACCGCAGGAACCCGATCGTTCTCGGCCTGATCAGCCAGTTTCCGCCCAGCGAAAGCAGCATGATCAAGCGGCACCTGCTCGAGGCGAGCATGCTCAAGCACTTGAGCCGCAATCTGAACATCCCCGGCATCGTCGACCTGCACGCGATCGAAGCCGGCGGCTGCACCGCGATGCTGTGGATCAGCGTCAAGAAGATGTATACGGGCCACGTGGACCAGGTGGTCTTCGGCGTGCTCGGATACATGGGGATGAGCTACTACAAGTGGATCGTGGTCACCGATGACGACGTCGACATCAGGGATCCGTTCATGCGCGACTGGATCCTGTGCTGGCGCGTGCGGCCCGACAAGGATATGCGCTTCATCGCCGACACGGCTTCGGTCGAGCTCGACCCGTCGTCGATGCCGCCCGGATTCGATCCCGCGGACCTTCGCGGCACCAAGGTCATCGTCGACGCCACCAAGAAATGGGCTTACCCGGAAATGTCGCTGCCGCCGCGGAAGTATCTGGAACAGGCGGTAGCCAAGTGGACCGAATATGGCCTGCCGCCGCTCGGCAAGGTGAAGCTCCCGAAAGGCATCTGAGAGGAGGCCTTTCGCTTCGATGACCCGGGAGCGGTAGAATCGCGTTCTTGTCAGCGGCGGATATTTGGGGAGGTATGATGGCAGAGAAAGAGGAAGGAACCGCGGGCCGATTGCCCAAGGAACTGGTGAATGTCGAGTGTCCCCGATGCGGCCACAGGATCAGCGAGGACAGCGAGGTCACCTACCAGCGCGAGGACTCGCTTTTCGTCGGGTATGCCCTCACCTGTCCCAAGTGCGGCAACGAGTTCAATTTCACCCTTTATTGACTGATTTCAATTCGACGAGCTAGGAGGATTCATGGCCAAGACATCGGAAAAGTCGGCGGCGAACAAGGTCGCTTACAAGGACTTGCGGGACTGGATCAGCGCCTTGGAGGCAGCCGGCCAACTGGGGCGCGTCAAGGCGGAAATAGACTGGAAATACGAATTCGCGCAGATCGTTCGCCGCACCTGGGACACCTGCGGCGATGCCTCGCCCGCGCTTCTGTTCGAAAACATCAAGGATTACAAGGCGCCCAAGCCGAACAAGATCTTCGTCGGCAGCTTCCGCTCCTGGTACCGCACGGCGATGATGCTCGGGCTCGATCCGAACACCGCCACGCGCTCGCTCTTGCTCACCACGCTCCAGGACCGGATCAAAAACCAGGCGAACGTCATTCCCCCGAGGATCGTGAAAACCGGTCCGGTCAAGGAAAACGTCATCACCGGCGACAAGGTCGACATGACCATATTCCCGGTGCCCTTCTTCGGCGAGCGCGACGGCGGGCGGTTCATCGGCACCATGCACACCGTGATCACGCGCGACCCGGACTCGGGCTGGATGAACTGCGGCACCTACCGGATGATGATGCACAACGGCCAGGAAACCGGAATCCAGATGGATCCGGCCAACCAGCACATCGGCCAGCACTTCTACAAATACGTCGAGCGCAACGAACCGATGCCGGTTGCGATCGTCATCGGCCAGGAACCGGCGCTCACTTTCAAGGGCGCGTCGCCCACCCTGGAGCCGGTGTCGGAATTCGACGTCGCGGGCGCCATCCGCGGCGAAGCGATCGAAGTGGTGAAGTGCGAAACCAACGACCTCTACGTGCCGGCCAATGCCGAGATCGTGCTGGAGGGAACGATTCATCCCAAGGAGCGCAAGCTCGAAGGTC